>CAMPIO010000072.1 GCA_946886405.1 uncultured Pseudoxanthomonas sp. | reverse complement strand
CCCCATGGCGCTGGAGCGCACCCTGTCGATCGTCAAGCCCGATGCCGTCGCCAAGAACGTCATCGGCGAAATCTATGCCCGTTTCGAAAAGAACGGCTTGAAGATCATCGCCTCGAAGATGAAGCATCTCTCGCGGCGTGAAGCGGAAGGTTTCTACGCCGTGCATCGCGAGCGTCCGTTCTTCAACGCACTGGTCGAGTTCATGATCTCCGGTCCGGTTGCCATCCAGGTGCTGGAAGGCGAGAACGCCGTGCTGAAGCATCGCGATATCCTCGGTGCGACCAACCCGAAGGACGCTGCGCCGGGCACGATCCGCGCCGACTTCGCCGACTCCATCGATGCCAATGCCGCGCACGGCTCGGATTCGGTCGAGAACGCGAACATCGAGATCGCGTACTTCTTCGCTGCGACCGAAGTGTTCTCGCGCTAAGCGATAAAGATGAGCAGCCACGAACTGCCGCCGATCAAGTTGAAGCTGGCCACGGACGCACCGTCCGTGGCCGTCGGCGTGCCTGTGTCTGCCAAGCAGAACCTGATGGATCTGGATCGGGAAGGTCTCGAACAGTTCTTCATCGGCACGCTAGGCGAACAGAAGTTCCGCGCGCATCAGGTGATGAAGTGGATCCATCACCGCTACGTCACCGACTTCAACGAGATGACCGATCTCGGCAAGAACCTGCGCGCCAAGCTGCAGGAGCATGCCGAGGTCGTCGTACCGCAGGTGATGTTCGACAAGCCCTCTGCGGACGGCACCCACAAATGGCTGCTGGGCATGGGCGTGGACGGCAAGAATGCCGTCGAAACCGTCTACATCCCCGACAAGAGCCGCGGCACGCTTTGCGTGTCATCGCAAGTAGGCTGCGGCCTGAACTGCACGTTCTGCTCGACCGCCACGCAGGGCTTCAACCGGAACCTCACCACCGCCGAGATCATCGGCCAGGTGTGGGTGACGGCGCGTCATCTCGGCAACGTGCCGGCGCAGAACCGGCGCCTCACCAACGTGGTGATGATGGGAATGGGCGAGCCGCTGCTCAATTTCGACAATGTCGTGCGCGCGATGAACATCATGCGCGACGACCTGGGTTACGGCCTGGCCAGCAAGCGCGTCACGCTCTCGACGTCCGGTCTGGTGCCGATGATCGACCGGCTGTCCACCGAAACCGATGTATCGCTGGCCGTCTCACTGCATGCGCCGAACGATGCGCTGCGCGAACAGCTGGTGCCGCTCAACAAGAAATATCCGATCGCCGAGCTCATGGCGTCCTGCGTGCGCTATCTGCGGGCGAACAAGAAGCGCGACTCGGTGACGTTCGAATACACGCTGATGAAAGGCGTCAACGACCAGCCCGAGCACGCGCGCCAGCTGGCGCAGCTCATGCGCAAGTTCAGCAACGCCGCGCAGTCGAAGGATGCCGGCAAGGTCAACCTGATCCCGTTCAATCCGTTTCCCGGAACGCGCTACGAGCGCGCGCCGGAAGAGGATATCCGTGCCTTCCAGAAACTGCTGCTCGATGCGCAGGTGCTGACGATGGTCCGCCGCACGCGCGGTGACGACATCGACGCTGCTTGCGGCCAGTTGAAGGGACAAGTGATGGACCGTACCCGCCGCCAGGCCGAGTTCCGCCGGCAGTTGCAGGAACAGGGCATCGACGATGCGGCATAAGGCGCTCTGCCTGCTGCTGATTCCCCTCCTGCTGGCGACCGCCTGCAGCCGCCTGACCTTCGTGCGCCCCAAGATGGACCGCAAGGATGGCGAGCAGATCGCGCAGGACTACTCGGTCAAGGACGGTCCGGAGGTCAAGCAGAGGCAAGCGCTGCAAGCGGCCTTGTCGCGTTCCGTGTACAGGCTCCAGGCGGGTGAGCTGGACGCAGCGGAGAAGGAAGCCCGGGCCGCGCTGAAACTGGCGCCGGATTCAGCGGATGCCACCACCATGCTGGCCGTCATCGCCGACCGTCGTGGCCAGCAGGCCCAGGCAGGCGAGCTCTACCGCCGCGCAGCGGAGGTCGGACAGGGGCAGGGGGCATTCCAGAACAATTACGGCACCTGGCTTTGCTCGAACGGGCATGCGGCGGAGTCGCTGGTCTGGTTCGATCGCGCCGTGCGGGCGCCCGGGTATGCAACGCCTGACGTCGCCTTGGCGAATGCCGGCAATTGCGCCTTGTCGAGCGGGCAGGTGGAGCGCGCTGAACGCGACCTGCGCCTGGCGCTCTCCCGGGCACCCTCCAACGCCACTGCGCTGGGCGCCATGGCGGAGCTCGAGTTCCGTCGCCAGCAGTACCTGTCTGCGCGCGCTTTCGTGGAGCGGAGGCTGGCGGCAGCGCCGGCCAGTCCGGCGGTGTTGAAACTCGCATCACAAATTGAAGATAGACTCGGCGACAAGGCCGCTGCCAGTCGATATGTTCAGCGGATTCGGGCGGAGTTCCCCGACGCGCAGGACGTCAATTCTGGGGGAAATGCAGGGCCATGATGCAATCGGTAGTCGGGGAAGTGTCCCCGCCGCAGGGGTGCGGTGAGGCGTTGAGGAAGGCGCGCGAGCAGGCCGGCCTGTCGGTGCAGGAGGCCAGTACGCGGCTGAAGATGCCCGTAAAGGTGCTGCAAGCCCTCGAGGCGGGCCAGTGGGGGCAATCCGGTGGCGCGGTCTTCGTGCGCGGGCAGCTGCGCAGCTATGGCCGCCTGCTGAAAGTGGACGTGGAACCGTTCCTGCAGCAGGCCGATGCGGTCGTGTCCCGGCCCGTGGAACTGGTCAGCCACACTCATACGCCACGCGTGCAGTACGTCTTCGAGAGTTTCAAGCGGCGAGCCGTCTACGTCGTGCTGACGCTGGTGATCGCGACGCCGGTGTGGATGGCCCTCAGGCCGTCGGCCGGACCTGGGACTGATGCTGCCACGGCCTCGCTCGATGTCGTTCCGGACTCACCCCGCACCGATCGTCAAGCGATGGATGCGCCCGCGGTCAGCCGTCCGCAGGCCGCGCCCTACGTCGCTTCATTGACGCCGGTACCGCGTCCGGCAGCCGCGTGGTTGTCGTTGACGTTCAAGGGCGACAGCTGGGTGGAAGTAAACGCTCCGGATGGTCGCAAGGTCGAACACGCACTGCTGCGCGCAGGCGAAGAGCGTCGGTATGCGCTGGGGGAAGTCGGTCGCGTGAAGCTGGGCGACGCCACGGCGGTCCAGGTTCAGCAAGCCGGTAGTACGGTGGACTTGGCGCCGTACCAGCGAGCGAATGTCGCACGCTTTACGGTATCCTCTGAGGGTTCCCTGGCGCCGGTCGTTGACTGACCCGCGTGCGGGTCTGTCCAACCTAGACCGAGACCCCGCTTGAGACGGGGCAAGAGAGCGCATGGCGATTGATGATCTGCTCGACGAGCACGAACAAAGCGAACGTGTCCGCAGCTGGCTGAGGAGTAATGGTGCCGGTTTGATCGGCGGCGTCGTCCTTGGCTTGGGTGTGATCCTGGGCTGGCAGTGGTGGCAGAAGGACAAGGCCGGCAAGCAGGAGCAGGCTTACCAGAGCTACCAGACGGCGGTCGAAGGGCTTGCCAAAGGCGATCTGAAGCAGGCCGCAGGCGCGGTCGATGCGCTGGTGAAGGAAGACGAACTGTATGCGGATGCGGCGGGCCTGCAGTTGGCCAAGGCGCAACTCCAGGCCGGTGAGCGGGATGCCGCTATCGCCACCCTGCGCGCGCTGAGCCCCGATGATGCCCTCCGGCCGCTGGTCAACCTGCGCCTCGCGCGCTTGTTGATGGATGCCGGCAAGCATGACGAGGCATTGAAACTGCTCGACAAGGCAGAGGATGCGTCCAGCCTCGAAATCCGTGGCGATGCGCTGCTTGCGACTGGCAAGGTAAAGGAAGCGCAGGAAGCGTATACCCGCGCTCTTACTACGCTGGATGCAGTTTCTCCGCAGCGCCGGTTGGTCGAGCTGAAACTGATCGACGCCGGTGGTACCCCGCCCAAGACCGGGGGTGTCGCATGACGCGCGCCACGACACCTATCGTCCGGCTGGCTGCCGTCGCCGCGCTCGTTGCGGCGCTGGGTGGCTGCAGCACCGTGAAGGGCTGGTTCTCCGGCAAGGACAAGGAAGGCGAGAAGCCCGTCGAGCCGGCGGAACTCGTCGACTTCACTGCATCGACCACGGTCTCGAAGCTGTGGTCCGCCAACGCGGGCAAAGGCGAGCAGCGCCTTGGCCTTCAGCAGACTCCTGTTGTCGATGGTGGTCGTGTCTATGCGGCAGCGGTGGAGGGTGGAGTGCGCGCCTTCGACTTGCAGACCGGCAAGCAGGCGTGGCAATACAAGTCGGACCTGCGTTTGTCCGGTGGCCCCGGTGCAGGCAATGGCCTGGTGGTCGTCGGTACGCTGGATGGCCAGGTCGTTGCACTCGATGCTGCAACCGGCGCAGAAAAGTGGCAGGCCAAGGTGCCGAACGAAGTCATCGCGGCCCCCGTCGTCGGCGAGGGCGTGGTGTTTGTCCGCAGCAACGACGGACGCGTGACTGCGTTGGCAGCCGACACCGGCGAACGTCGCTGGTTCTGGACGAACGAGCTTCCCAGCCTGACGGTACGCGGCAATGCGCCTGTCGTGGCGGGCCCTGGTGTGGTGTTCGCGGGCAGCGATGATGGCACCGTCACCGCGCTTGCGGCGAATGATGGGCGGCCGATGTGGACGCAGACCGTCGGCATGCCCGAAGGACGCAGCGAGCTGGAGCGCATGGCGGATGTCGACGGTGCGCCCGTGCTCGAAGGCACCACGCTGTACGCCACCAGTTACAAGAAGGAAACGGTGGCCATCGAAGGTCCTTCCGGCCGGCCGCTCTGGACGCGCGACAACGGCGGCGCAGGTGGGCTGGCGGTGACCAGCAGTGCGGTCCTGGTGTCGGATCCGGCGGGCACGGTCTGGGCGCTCGACAAGTACAGCGGCAGCGCGTTGTGGTCCAACACCACGCTGGCGCGCCGTTCGCTGACGGCCCCCACGATCCATGGCGATTACGCCGTGGTCGGTGATTACGATGGCTACCTGCACTGGCTGAAGACAGACAATGGCGAAGTGGCCGCACGCGCACGCATCGGCGGCAAGGCGATCCGTGGCAAGCCGGTCGCAGCCGATGGCATCCTGGTGGTCCAGGATGTGGAAGGCGGCCTGACGGCATTCGGCTTCAAGTGATCCATCAGGGGGAGTGGCCTGGCCACTCCTTCCTGTTTTCGAAGGGGCCGCATTGCGGCCCTTTTTCGCGGAAGGGGAGGTATTCCGATACCATGGCAGCCCCTTGACCGACCGGAGCCGTCGCGCCACCCGCGCGATCGCGAGCCTCCGGCGACCTTCCTCTTCACGGTTGCTCCCTGCATGCTGCCCCTCGTCGCCCTGGTGGGCCGTCCCAACGTCGGCAAATCCACCCTGTTCAACGCGCTGACGCGCAGTCGTGACGCCCTGGTGCACGACCAGCCGGGCGTGACCCGTGACCGCAACTACGGCGTCTGCCGCCTTGACGAGGAAGACCCCTTCCTGGTCGTCGATACGGGCGGCATCGCGGGCGAAGAAGAAGGGCTGGCGGGTGCCACGGCGCGGCAGGCGCGTGCGGCGGCCGAAGAGGCGGACCTGGTGCTGTTCATCGTCGATGGACGCGAAGGTGCTTCGGCGCTCGATGACGAGATCCTTGCCTGGCTGCGCAAGACCGCGCGCCCGACGCTGCTGGTCATCAACAAGATCGACGGCATCAACGAAACCACGGCGCTCGCGGATTTCGCGCGCTATGGCTTCGCTGATGTCATCACCATCTCGGCGTCGCATCGCCAGGGTATCGACGATCTGCTGGAAGAGGTGCACCAGCGGCTGCCGGAAGAAGGGGCGACGGCCGGTCTGGACAATGATCCGGACCGCATGCGCGTCGCTTTCGTCGGTCGTCCCAATGTCGGCAAGTCCACGCTGGTGAACCGACTGCTGGGCGAGGAGCGCATGATCGCGTCCGAAGTGCCCGGGACCACGCGCGACTCCATTGCCGTCGACATGGAGCGTGATGGACGGCAGTACCGCCTGATCGACACCGCCGGCCTTCGTCGCAAAGGCAAGGTGGAAGAGGCGGTCGAGAAGTTCAGCGTGGTCAAGACGCTGCAGGCGATTGAGCAATGCCAGGTAGCGGTGTTGTTGCTGGATGCCACCGAAGGCGTCACCGACCAGGACGCCAGCGTGCTGGGCGCCGTGCTCGACGCTGGCCGCGCCCTGGTGGTGGGCATCAACAAATGGGACGGACTGACCACCTACCAGCGCGAGCAGGCCGAAGCCTTGCTCGCCCGCAAACTGGGCTTCGTGGAATGGGCTGAAGTGGTGCGCATCTCCGCCCTGCACGGCTCGGGCTTGCGCGAGCTGTTCAAGGCGATCCATCGCGCGCATGCGTCGGCGACCAAGGAGTTCGGCACCAGCGAGGTCAACAAGGCGCTCGAGGTTGCCTACGAGACCAATCCGCCTCCGAGCATCCGTGGCCATGTGTCCAAGCTGCGCTACGTGCATCCGGGTGGCGCGAACCCGCCGACCTTCATCGTGCACGGCACCCGGCTTAAAGTATTGCCGGAGTCGTACAAGCGTTACCTGGAGAACTTCTTCCGCAAGCGTTTCAAGCTGGTCGGCACGCCGGTACGCTTCATCTTCCGCGAGGGCGCCAATCCCTACGAGGGCAAGAAGAACGTGCTCACCGAGAAGCAGATCGCGAAGAAGCGCCGCCTGATCCGGCACGTCAAACGCGGCAAGTGACCGCTTACCCGACCCGCATCGATTTCGCCACCGCCGCGGAAATCGTCCGCAGCGTCGCCGCCAACCGCATGCTGAAAGCCGAGCGTGTCCCCGTGACGCGCGCCAGCGGCCGTGTGCTGGCCGAGGACATCACCTCGCCGATGGCATTGCCGCCGTTCGACAACAGCCGCATGGACGGTTTCGCCTTCGCGCATGCCAGCCTGTCGAAGGACGGTGCGACGGCGTTGCGGCGCGTCGGTGAGCAGTTCGCCGGGCGTCTGCAGGCGTTGCAGGTCGGCGCCGGCGAATGCATCCGCATCACCACCGGCGCGCCGTTGCCGTTGGGCACCGACACGGTCGCCATCAAGGAAGACTGCGTCGAGGAGGACGGCGTAGTCCGGGTGCCTGCCGGCATTGCGCCCGGTGCCGATGTCCGTCGCGCAGGCGAAGACGTGCCCGCCGGCGTGCGCGTGCTCGATGAGGGCCAGGTGCTGACGCCGGCCCGCGTTTCGCTGGCCGCGGCGCTGGGCGTCGCGTCGCTGGCCGTCACGCAGCGCCCGACGGTGGCCGTGTTCACGACAGGTGACGAGCTCGTCGAGCCGGGACTGTCGCTGCTGCCTGGCCAGATCTACAACAGCAACCGCGACCTGCTGATGGGGCTGTTGCGCGCGGAAGGTCTGGAGCCGACCGCATGGCCGACCCTGCCGGACGATCCTGAGCGCATGACGACCCTGCTGACCGACGCCGCGTCGGCCTTCGACGTGGTCATCACCTGTGGTGGCGTATCGGCGGGTGAGAAGGATCATCTGCCCGGCCTTCTGGCTACCCACGGTCGTATCCACTTCTGGAAGGTGCGGATGAAGCCGGGCATGCCGGTGCTGTTCGGCGAGATGGACCGCGCCCTGTTCCTCGGCCTGCCGGGCAATCCGGTCTCCGTGCTGGCGACGTTCCTGACGCTGGGTCGTGAGGTGCTGGATGGCTTGCAGCGTCGCCGCGAGGCGCGGCCGCACTGGAAGGCGGTGCTGGGTGCGCCCTGGCGGAAGTCGCATGAGCGCCTGGAATTCCTGCGCGGATGGCTGGATAGCGAGCCTGACGGCCGTTTGCAGGTCACGCCGAATGCGGCCGACGCCTCGCATCAGCTGCGTGCGGCGGCCGACAGCAACGCGCTGATCGTGCTGCCCGAGGGCGTGCGCGACTATCGCGCCGGTGACGTCGTCGACGTGATCGCTTGTTGAGATCGATCGCGCACGACTTGCGCGATAATCGCCGCATGGCCATCCGTGAAATCGAACCCCGGGACGTTGCGGCGCTGCTCGCGCAGGGCAGCGTGTTCATCGACGTCCGCGAAGAGCACGAGCGCGCCAGCGGGCAGGCCGAAGGCGCGCGTGGCATCGCCAAGGCCATGCTGGAGCGCGATGCTGCCATCCACCTGCCGGACCGCGATGCCAGCATCGTCCTGATCTGCCAGAAAGGGGGGCGTTCCATGGATGCGGCGCGTGCGCTGGAGGCTGCCGGCTACACCCGGGTAGCGTCCGTTGCAGGCGGTACCTCGCGCTGGATCGAGGAGCAGCGCGCCGTCGTCATGCCGGCGCTGTCGGCGGAGGCACGCGACTTCAACGAACGCTATTCGCGCCATCTGCTGCTGCCCGAAGTGGGCGTCGCAGGTCAGCATCGCTTGCAGCAGGCGCGCGTGCTGATGATCGGCGCCGGTGGATTGGGATCACCGGCGGCGTTCTATCTGGCAGCGGCCGGGGTAGGGCACCTGCGTATTGCGGACGATGACGTGGTCGACCGGAGCAATCTGCAGCGGCAGATCCTGCACACCGACGCGCGTATCGGCGACTCGAAGGTCGCGTCGGCACAGGCGACGCTGGCGGCGCTCAACCCGCGCACGCATGTGGACGCGGTGGCGGAGCGTGTCACCGCCGACAACGTCGAGCGGCTGCTGGACGGTGTGGACGTGGTGCTGGATGGCGCCGACAACTTCCCGGCCCGCTACCTGCTCAACGATGCCTGCGTGAAGTTGGGCAAGCCGCTGGTGTACGGCGCCGTGCAGCGCTTCGAAGGGCAGGTGAGCGTGTTCGACGCGGGGCGTCATCGCGGCGAGCAGCCGTGTTACCGCTGCCTGTTCCCGGAACCGCCGCCGCCCGAATTCGCACCGAACTGCGCCGAAGCCGGCGTGCTGGGCGTGCTGCCCGGCGTGATCGGCCTGCTGCAGGCAACGGAAGTGCTCAAACTGTTGCTGGGCGCCGGCGAAACACTGGCGGGCCGGCTGCTGCACTTCGATGCACTCGCCATGCGGTTTCGCGAAACCCGCTTGCGCCACGACCCGGATTGCCCCGTCTGCGCCGCCGGTCGACCGTTTCCCGGTTACATCGACTACGCGGCATTCTGCCGGACCGGCTGATCAGTCCAGGGGACGCATCCGCAGACCTTCCCGGAATTGGCGGGGCGTGATGCCGGTATCGCGCTTGAATGCTGCGCTCAGGTGGCTGTGGCTGGCGAAACCGCAGGCGAGAGCGATGACGGTGATGTCGTCGTTGCGGTTGAGCAGATGCCAGCGTGCACGACGCAGCCGCTGCGCGAGGATGTATTGCGCGGGTGTGGTGCCGAAGGTGCGCCGGAACGCGATGAGCAACTGGTGCACGCTCATGCAGGCGAGCGTCGCAAGGTCGGACAGCGCGATGCGCTGGTCCAGCGCGCTTTCGATATGGTCGCCCAGCTGTCGTGCGATGCGCGGCGAAAGCGAGGTCGGCGATGTCGCCGGAACGGCTGGCAGCCGATAGCCGTCGTACAGGTGCTGGCGCAGCAGCAGTTGCAACCGCTCCGCCATCATGGCCGACAGGTCATCATCCTGCTGACTCAGACGCCCAAGACGCGCGACGCTGTAATGGAGGAACTCATCACGGTGGCCAAGCCTCGGCATCAGGCCATCGATCATGGTTCGCCGATCCGGGCCGACGTCCACGTCCGCCATCGGCGAGACGCGCAACTCGGCGTACGTGATGACCTGTCCCCACGCCTGGCTGGCATAGCGCTTGCCCGCAGGTATCAACCAGATGTCGCCGGGCGACGGCGGCAGGTGGGTGGCGCCGACGCCGTCGATCTCGGTATCCAGTTCGCGCATCGTGCCGCCCAGATGGACGATGACCGTATGGCGCGGCTGGTCGATGGCCCACGACGTTCGCCGGCGGATGTCCTCGTTGCAAAGCAGAAGCTCGACGCCCGGCCAATGCGCCTGCGCGAGCACCCGGTACTGCGGCGTTTCAGCCGAGGCGATGTCGCCGGCGGAGACGGGTGCGTCGTGCAGCTCAGTAATGTGAGTTGAAGCGGGAGAATTTGATAACGGATGGGACATCGTGAAAGCCCGCTGGAATGCGCTCACCTCATCTTAGACGTGCCTCGCGGCGCTTGCCCATCCTGTGGTTGCGCATCGCCGTGAGGCTCCGTCCCACGCCAGGAGCATTCCCATGACTGATCATTCCATCCGGGGCAAAGTCGCCCTGATCGCCGGTGGCGCCAAGAACCTCGGCGGCCTGATTGCCCGAGACCTCGCGCAGCAAGGCGCTGCCGCCATCGCCATCCACTACAACAGCGATGCGAGCCATGCCGAAGCCGAGAAAACCATTGCCGCGATCCGCGATGCCGGTGCCCGCGCCGTTGCGATGCAGGGCGACCTGACCACGGCGGGGGGCGTCGAGCGACTGTTCGCGGATACCGTCGCGATGGTGGGCAGGCCGGATATCGCCATCAACACGGTGGGCAAGGTGCTGAAGAAGCCGATCACCGATATCTCGGAAGCCGAGTACGACGAGATGTCGGCGGTCAACTCGAAGGCGGCGTTCTTCTTCCTCAAGGAAGCCGGCAAGCACGTCAACGACAACGGCAAGGTGGTGACGCTGGTGACGTCGTTGCTCGGTGCCTTCACGCCGTTCTATTCCTCCTACGCTGGTACCAAGGCGCCGGTGGAGCACTTCACCCGCGCGGCGGCCAAGGAATTCGGCGCCCGCGGCATCTCGGTGACCGCCATCGGTCCCGGGCCGATGGACACCTCGTTCTTCTACCCCGCCGAGGGCGCGGACGCGGTCGCCTACCACAAGACTGCCGCTGCGCTGTCGCCGCATAGCAAGACGGGCCTGACCGACATCGAGGATGTCGTGCCCTTCATCCGCCACCTGGTCAGCGATGGCTGGTGGATCACCGGACAGACCATCCTCATCAATGGCGGCTACACCACCAAGTAATGCGTGGACGGGCGGTCCTGCACCGCCCGTCCCCGTGCCACGCGGTGCGCGCATGCGATAACGTGGGCGCACCGGATGACCATTGCAGAGGACGATCATCATGCGCACCCTGATCTTCATCATCGTTGGACTGCTGCTGGTGGGTATCGCGATGTGGCTGGCAAAGCCGGGCAAACGCCGCGCTGTCGCGGCGGTCTTCAGCGTGGGCTGGCTCGTGGCCGTGCTGTGGAACCTGCGTACCGGCATGTCGCACGGTTATACGTTGCAGGAAGAACTGCCTATCCAGGCACTGATCTACCTGCTACCGGCGGTTGCGGGGTGGTGGCTGGCGTGGAAGGCCACGAAACGCTGACGCAGCCCCGACGCCCGGAGTCGCTTGCTTGAATACGCCAACCCATCCGTTACTCCGAGCGCCCGGGCAACCGGCGCGCGTGGCCAATGTCGAACTGTTCTTCGACCTGGTCTATGTATTCGCCATCACCCAGCTGTCCCATCATCTGCTCGAGCACCTGTCGTGGCTCGGCGTCCTGCAGACGGCGACGCTGTGGTTCGCGGTCTGGCTGGGCTGGCAGTACACGGCGTGGGTCAGCAACTGGTTCAATCCGGAGCATCTCGTCATCCGCACCATGCTGATGGTGCTGATGGGCACGGCCTTGCTGGTGTCGGCTGCCATCCCTGAAGCGTTCGGCGAGCGCGGTCTGCTGTTCGCGTGCAGCTTCGTGGCGATCCAGGTGGGTCGCACGCTGTTCGTGCTGTACAGCCTGGGGCGCGGCCACGTGCTGACGCCCAACTTCCTGCGCATGCTGTGCTGGCTGCTGGTGTCGGCGGCGCTGTGGATCGCGGGCGGGCTGAACGAAGGAGGTGCGCGCCTGGCCCTGTGGCTGCTGGCAGTGGGCTGCGAGTACCTGTCGCCGATGGCGGGCTTTCCGGTGCCGGGACTCGGACGTTCGCAGACGTCGGACTGGACCATCGATGGAGGTCATCTGGCGGAACGGTGCCAGTTGTTCGTCATCATCGCTTTAGGCGAGTCCGTGCTGGCCACGGGTGCTTCTTTCGGACACGTGGCACACCCTGGGCTGGCCGTATGGGTCGCCTTCCTGGTGTCGTTCGCAGGCTGCGTGGCCATGTGGTGGATGTACTTCGATACTTCCAGCGGCGACGCGGCGCACGTGATCGAGCATTCGGATGATCCGGGCCGATTGGGCGCTTACTTCCACTACGTCCACGTGCTGTTGATCGCTGGCGTCATCGTCTGTGCGGTGGCCGATGATCTGGTGGTGGCGCATCCACTGGATCCGGTCAAGGCGAAGTACGCTGCGGCTCTGGTGGGCGGCCCCCTGGTGTACCTGCTGGGCAATGCGCTGTTCAAGCGCGTCGTCTACGGACGCTTCCCGTTGTCGCATGTCATCGGTATGGGCGCGTTGCTGGCGCTCTGGCCGCTGCTGCCGTCCGTCAGCCTGCTGACGGCGGGCGCGCTGACCACGGCCGTGATGGTGGCGGTGACCATTTGGGCAGCGTACTACCGGCGCCATCGGCATACGCTGGCGCGACACTCCATCCCCTGAGGGACGCAGTGCGGCAAGCGCCATCCGGTAGACTCGCCGCATGAGTGCAGAATCCAGTGCCAGCCAATTGATCAGTGTCGTCGCCCTGCTGGGCGCCGCCGTCGTCACCGTGCCGATCTTCCGGCGACTGGGCCTGGGATCAGTCCTGGGCTACCTTGCCGCCGGCCTGGCGATCGGCCCCTTCGGCCTGAAATGGTTCTCCGATCCACAGTCCATCCTGCATGTCGCCGAACTCGGCGTGGTGATGTTCCTGTTCGTCATCGGCCTGGAGATGCGGCCCAGCCATCTGTGGAGCCTGCGCAAGCAGATCTTCGGACTGGGTGCGCTGCAGATCGCCGTGTGCACGTTGTTGCTGACCGGCGTCGGCCTGCTGTTCGGCTATTCGCTGCCGGTGTCGTTCATCGGCGGCATGGGCTTCGTGCTGACGTCCACGGCGGTGGTCATGCAACTGCTGGCCGAGCGGGGCGACGTGGCCCTGCCGAACGGGCAGAAGGTGGTCTCGATCCTGCTCTTCGAGGATCTGCTGATCGTGCCGTTGCTGGTGCTGGTCGCCTTCATGTCGCCACAGGTGGTGCAGCCGGAGGAAGGCTCGCGCTGGGTGTCGATCGGTATCGCCGCCGCCTCGCTCGGCGGCCTGATCGCCGCCGGCATCTGGCTGCTGAATCCGTTCTTCCGCATCCTGGCGGCCGCCAAGGCCCGCGAGGTGATGACCGCGGCCGCCTTGCTGGTCGTGCTGGGCGCGGCGCTGTTGATGCAGTTGGGCGGCCTGTCGATGGCGATGGGTGCCTTCCTCGCCGGCGTGCTGTTGTCCGAGTCGACCTTCCGCCACCAGATCGAAGCCGACATCGAGCCGTTCCGCGGTATTTTGCTGGGCCTGTTCTTCCTCGGCGTGGGCATGGCGCTCGATCTGGGCGTGGTGGCGAGCAATTGGCCGCTGATCGTCAGCGCGGTGCTGGCGATGATGGTGGTCAAGGCAGCCTGCATCTACGTCGTGGCACGGGTGACGCGCAGCCCGCATGCTGAGGCCCTCGATCGTGCGGTGCTGATGGCGCAGGGCGGCGAGTTCGCCTTCGTGCTGTTCGCCGCGGCGGCGGCGGCCGGCATCATCGACGCGACGGTCAACGCCAACCTCACCGCCATCGTCGTGCTGTCGATGGCCCTGACCCCGCTGTTCGTCCTGCTGCTGCGCCGCTTCACCCACCCGGACAAACCCTCGATGGAAGGCATCGAGGAGGCCAAGGGCCTCAGTGGCAGCGTGCTGATCATCGGCTTCGGCCGCTTCGGCCAGGTGATGAGCCAGTCGTTGCTGGCGCGCGACGTGGACGTGACCATCATCGATACCGATATCGAGATGATCCGCAGCGCCGAAGAGTTCGGCTTCAAGATCTACTACGGCGACGGCACCCGGCTGGACGTGCTGCGTGCGTGCGGTGCGCAGACGGCGCAGTCCATCGCGATCTGCATCGACGACAAGGAAGCGGCCAGCCGCATCGTGGAACTGGTGAAGCATGAGTTCCCGCAAGCACAGGTGCTGGCACGGTCGTTCGACCGCGAGCACGCGCTGGCCTTGATCGCGGCGGGCGTGGATTTCCAGATCCGCGAAACGTTCGAATCCGCGGTCGAGTTCGGGCAAGCCGCGCTGATGAGCGTCGGTACGTCGCGCGAAGACGCGGAAGTCATCGCCCTGGAGATACGTCGCCGGGACGCGGAACGCTTCGAGCTCGAGATTGCCGGCGGCGGAGACCTGAGGTCGGGGATTCCCGCGCTCTATGGCAACGCCAAGCCTGCGAAGCCCACGCCGACGCCGTTCACCAAGCCCAAGCGCGAAGCGAAGGCGTTGAACGAGGAAGCCGCCGAGATCATCGGCGAGGAAGAGGAAGAGTAGCCGACGCTAATCGGCGTCGCGCTGCAGGAAGTCGCGGATCGCCGGCCAGTAGGCGGCATCCGATGACACGTCGTCGTGACTGGCGTGCGGAAAATCCACGACCTGCGCCTGCCCCTGGAACGAGGCCAGTAACCGGTCGGTGTGCGGCGGCGGTACGACCGCATCGCGGCCCGCCCTCAGCACCAGCAGTCGTCCGTCGTAGCGGGGCAGCTTTGCGACGGACTCGTAGCGGTCCTTCAGCAGCAGGTTCACCGGAAACGCCGGGTAGTGGGATTGTGCGACGGAGGCCAGGCTGTCGAATGGCGTCACCAGGATCAGATGCCTGATCGGGCGTTCCGACGCCACATGGCTCGCCACGCCGCTTCCCAGGCTGCGGCCGATCACGGCCAGGTCGCCATCCGGATGGCGACGCGCGATGTCGTCATATACCGCAAGTGCATCGGCCAGCAGTGCCGCTTCCGAGGGTTCACCGTCGCTGGCGCCATACCCGCGATGGGCCACCAGATAGACGGTGCGGGATGGCAGCCACTGGGCGAAAACGCCGCGGTTGGCTTCCACCGCTTCGGCATTGCCACCGAAGTAAAGCACCGCATCCCGTCGGCCGGGGGTGACGGCCCAGCCACGCAGGACGGCATCGGGTCGGATGATCGCAAGATCGGTATGGTCTGCGGAGACCTGCGTGAACTGCGGGTAGTAGATCAGGCGGCGCTGCTGCAGATAGAGCAGGGCACAAAGCGCCAGATAGGCGGCGAGTGCGAGCGCGACGAACCACGCCAGCATGCGACGTATGCGGTGCTCAGCCATGCCGCTCCTGCGCGGCCTTGAAGGCCGCCAGCTGTTCGGGCGTGGCGTCGCGCTGGTGTTGCGCCTTCCAGTCGGCGAATGGCATGCCGTAGACGCGCTCGCGCGCCTGGTCCTTGTCCATGGCGACTCCCGCGTCGGCCGCCGCCTCGCGGTACCAGTCGGCCAGGCAGTTGCGGCAGAAACCCGCCAGGATCATCAGGTCGATGTTCTGTACATCGGAGCGGTCCTGATTGAGGTGCTGCAACAGGCGGCGGAAGGCGGCGGCGTCGAGGGCGGTGGTATCGGTCATGGTCTCTTGCTCCGTGGGAGCGCCGCACGGGCGCGATGCGGCGGGGGTGTGGACGACAGCATCGCGCCCATGGGGCGCTCCTACAACCTGGGGGACGAATCGGGGACAATACGCACCGCCCCCATACCGCGCCTCTCCATGACTGCCCGAATCCTCGACGGCCGCCGCATTGCCGAAAACCTGCTGGACCAGCTGAAGGTCCGGGTCGACGCACGGGTCGCGGCAGGGCAGGGCCGGCCCGGGCTGGCGGTCGTGCTGGTAGGTGGAGATCCCGCCTCCACGGTCTACGTGCGCAACAAGCGCCGCGCCGCGGAAAAGGTCGGCATCGAGGCGTTCGACCACGACATGCCAGCCGGCACGAGCGAAGCGCAGCTGTTGGCCCTGATCGACCAGTTGAACGCCGACCCGAAGATCCACGGGATCCTGGTGCAACTGCCGTTGCCGGGCATTCCGGATGCGACGCGCCTGATCGAGCGGATCGATCCGCGCAAGGACGTGGACGGTTTCCATCCGGCCAATGTCGGCCACCTGGCCCTGCGCCAGTTCGGCCTGCGGCCCTGCACGCCGCGCGGCATCACCACACTGCTTGGCTATACCGACCAGCCGGTGCGTGGCCGCAACGCCACCATCGTCGGCGTCAGCAACCATGTCGGCCGGCCGATGGCGATGGAACTGCTGATCGCTGGCTGCACGGTCACCAGCTGCCACAAGTTCACGCCGCGCGATGTGCTGCAGGCCCGCGTCGGTGACGCAGACATCCTGGTGGTGGCGGCGGGCAAGCCAGGGCTGGTGCCCGGCGAATGGGTCAAGCCGGGTGCCGTGGTCATTGACGTCGGCATCAACCGGCTGGAGGACGGCCGGCTGGTCGGCGACGTGGGATTCGATGCCGCCGCACAGCGGGCGAGCTGGATCACGCCGGTCCCGGGTGGTGTGGGGCCGATGACGGTGGCCACGCTGATGCAGAACACGCTGGAAGCCGCCGAAGCGGGTTTGCACTGATCCTGCCGGGTTGTTGTGGGAGCGACGTCAGGCGCGATGGCCTGCCAGGAAAACCCGATCGCGACTGACGTCGCCCCCACGACTGCCCGGAGGATGTCTGCGGGAAAGCACTGTTTCGACTGTGGCGACAGCCGGAAGCCCCGCCGATCAGGGTATAATGCCGCGCTTCCCCAACTCTCCCGGGCCCGCCGATGCTGCGCATCCAGGCTGAAGCACTGACGTACGACGACGTCTCCCTCGTCCCCGCCCATTCCACCGTCCTGCCCAAGGATGTCAGCCTGGAGACGCGCCTGACGCGCGACCTGCGGCTGAAGCTGCCGATCGTCTCGGCCGCCATGGACACGGTCACCGAGGCCCGCCTGGCCATCGCCATGGCCCAGTTGGGCGGCATCGGCATCCTGCACAAAAACCTGACCGTCGAGCAGCAGGCCGCCGAAGTGGCCAAGGTCAAGAAGTTCGAAGCCGGCGTCATCAAGGAGCCCTTCACGGTCGGGCCCGAGACCACCATCGCCGAAGTGCTCAAGCTCACCCGCGCCCGCAACATCTCCGGCGTGCCGGTGGTGGATGGCGGCCAACTGGTCGGCATCGTCACCAGCCGCGACATGCGCTTCGAGACCAAGCTCGACGATC
>CAMPIO010000071.1 GCA_946886405.1 uncultured Pseudoxanthomonas sp. | reverse complement strand
CGGTCATTGCCATCAATTATGGCAACCGGATGTCTACGAAAGGCTGGCCGGTCCACTTCGGCAGGAGCCGTTGAAGCAGAAGAAGTGTCAGCTGAGTCGCTCTGGGTTCCGTAAATATTTCCAAGCCCGCAATTCGTCAATCACGAAGATGTGTGAACCGCACGAGCGTTAGTCGGATGCGTTCTAGGTTGATATGGCAAGCAAACATCCGGATAAGCCTTTAGCGCGTCGTTCTTCATACGCAGCTCACCCGGACCGCATCGTCGCCACACGCGCGGCACCTACGCTGTCCCCCTCCCTTCCCCTCCACCGAGCCACCCATGTCTTCCCTCGTCGGTCACGCCACGGCCGGCTTCACCGTTTTCCTTTGCTGCCACCATGCGCGTGGCGCGAGCAAGCGAGTGGCGGTCATGTACGTCCTCCTCGCGATCTGCGCCGACGTGGATTACCTCGCCGTGTGGGGTCTCGGCTATTCCGCGCATCCACGCGTCACGCACAGCATTCTGTTCGCGCTGGTCGCGTCCCTCCTTGCCCGCACTGCGTTGCGCAGTCGGGACAGTACGACCGTACCGATCGCCGGCCTGCTGATCGCCGGCCTGTCCCATCCCATCCTGGATCTGCTCGTTGGCGCGCATGGCATCCCCATGCTGTGGCCCTGGCGGACGGAGGTGTCACTTGCCATCGGCGTGCTACCCAGCGCAGGCACGCTTGATCCCACCAACTATTTTCTCTGGCGCAACCTGCTCATCGAACTGGGCATCCTGCTCCCGTTCTTTGCACTGCTGATTGCACTCGCACGACGCGCCGCATTTCGCACGACATGGAAGCGGGGTGTCCTGATCGCCCCGCTGTGGCTCGCGTTCGTCGCGTGGTCGATGATGCTGCCGCGCTGACGCAGCATCCCGGCCTTCCCGCTACATCCGTCCACTGGCGACGTGATGGCGCCCGCACCCCGGGCACGTGCGATAGGGACCGAAGCGCCCCTCGCGCGCGCTGCCGGGCAACCCGCCACACCCGCAGATAAGGGCGTCGCTCACCTGCCAACGACGGAGACGCAGACTGGCGATCGCGGCCAGCACGGCGGCGATGCCACACAGCCCATACGGAAGCCAGCGAAGAGCGCTCGCCACAGCGCCTGCACCCGCGGGCGGCGACCCTGCCGGCGACAGCCAGGTCGACGCAAGCGCGAGCAGCAGGCATCCGAGCGTCGGTAAGTAAAGCTGCAAGGCAATGCGATGCATGCGGGCCATCCGGTGTCCCCTGTTCCCAAGGGCTGTCACGATGCCCCACGCACGTCGCATGGATTGATACGTTGGATAGGTGAACACTCATCGGTCTGCGCTCATGCCGCAGACACGGACGATCCCGGCGCTAGTCCCGATGCAGGCTCGTGAGGCGACAGGTAGATCGAATTACCGCACGGCGAGCTTCGTCAGCCGACCTTTGCTTTGATTGACTGCGGCACTGAGTTTGTCGAGATCGCTGGACCATCGGCCGCAAAGGCCATCAGATGAACCGCTCGCGCCTCAACTCACCAGCTGCAGCCGCAATTCCTTCGGCAACGCGAACACCATGTTCTCGGGTTCGCCGTCGAGTTCACTGATACCACCCGCGCCCAGGTCGCGCAGGCGCTGGATGACGCCGTCGATCAGCACGTCCGGCGCGGAGGCGCCGGCGGTGACGCCGACGCGCTGCTTGCCTTCGATCCAGCGCGGATCGATCTCGTGCGCGCCGTCGATCAGGTACGACTCCACGCCGTCGCGCTCGGCCAGCTCTCGCAGGCGGTTGGAATTGGAACTGTTGGGCGAACCGACCACCAGCACCAGGTCGCACTGCTTGGCCAGGTCGCGCACGGCGTCCTGGCGGTTCTGCGTGGCGTAGCAGATGTCATCGTTCTTCGGCCCGTGGATGGCCGGGAAGCGCTGCTGCAACGCATGGATGATGCCCACCGTGTCGTCCACCGACAGGGTGGTCTGGGTGGTGTAGAAGAGGTTGTCGGGCTGGCTCACGTCCAACGTCGCGACACCGTCGATATCTTCCACCAGGTAGATGTTCCCTACCCCGCCCTCGCGACTCCACTGGCCCATCGTGCCTTCCACCTCGGGGTGGCCGGCGTGGCCGATCAGCACCACGTCGCGACCAGCGCGGCAATGGCGGGCCACTTCGAAGTGCACCTTGGTCACCAGCGGACAAGTGGCGTCGAACACCTTCAGGCCACGGCGCTCGGCCTCGTTGCGCACCGCCTTCGACACGCCATGCGCGCTGAAGATGACGGTGGCGCCGTCGGGCACTTCGTCCAGTTCTTCCACGAACACGGCGCCGCGCTGCTTCAGGTCATCGACCACGAAGCGGTTGTGCACCACTTCGTGCCGCACATAGATCGGCGCGCCCAGCGTCTCGATGGCGCGCTTGACGATCTCGATGGCACGGTCGACACCGGCGCAGAAACCACGTGGATTGGCGAGCAGGACGTCCATAAGACCGATAGTACCGAAGGCAGGGAAATGAAAAGGTAAATGTGTCGCCGGCACCGATCCCGCATGGCACCTGCGCCCCTCTCCCGTCCACGGGAGAGGGGAACGGGGTGAGGGCGAGCCGCCGCGATTCCCGTAGGGTGGGCCCTGGCCCACCGTAGGGGTTACATCATCGAGCGGCGGGCCCGGGCCCGCCCTACTTGGTCTTCTTTTTCCCGTCGAACAGCCCGAACAGCGCAATGCCAATGGCGCCGCCGACCACTGCGCAGTCGGCGATGTTGAACGCCGGCCAGTAATGGTCGCGCCAGTGCCACTGGATGAAGTCGATTACGTGGCCATGGATCTGCCGGTCGATGACGTTCCCCAGCGCGCCACCGATGACCAGCGCGTACGGCAGCGCCTGGCGCCAGTCGCTCCGCGCGGTGCGCGACAGCCAGAACCCCAGCAGACCGCTGATGCCGACCGCCAGCACGGTGAAGAACCACAACTGCCAGCCGCCGGCATCGGCGAGGAAGCTGAAGGCCGCGCCGGTGTTGTAGGTACGGAACCAGTTCCAGAACCCGTCGATCACCGGGATGGCGGTGTACTCCGGCAACGACGCCAGCACCCATGCCTTCGACCACTGGTCCAGCACGATGACGATGGCCGACAGCAGCAGCCAGAGCAGCGCATTGGGCTTGGGAGCGACGGCCATCAGAACCACACCCGGTCTTCGCCCACACCGTCGATGTTGCTGGCGCAGCGGCTGCACAGTTCCGGATGCGCGGCGTTCGCACCGACATCGGCGCGGTAGTGCCAGCAGCGCACGCACTTGGTCTTGGTGGTGGGCTGGGCCAGCACGAAGATCTCATCGGCGCTGACTTCATTCACGGTCACGTCGCCGCTGATGAAGAAGAAGCGCAGCTCCTCGGCCAGCGGCTGCCACTTGGCGGCGGTCAGCGCATTCACCGACACCGTGATCTCGGCTTCCAGCGCGGCGCCGATCAGCCCGTTGGCACGCATCGGCTCCAGCACCTTGGCGACCTGCTCGCGCAGTGCCAGCAGCTGGTCGAAGTCGGCGGCGTTCAGCGCAGCGCCCTCCGGCAACGGCGCCAGACCGTCGTACCAGGTGGCGAACAGCACGTTGCCCGTGCGTTCGCCCGGCAAGTAGCCCCACATCTCGTCGGCGGTGAAGCTGAGCACCGGCGCGATCCAGCGCACGAAGGCTTCGGCGATATGGAACATCGCGGTCTGCGCGCTCCGACGGCCGCGCGAATCCTCGCGCATCGTGTACAGGCGGTCCTTGGTGACGTCCAGGTACAGCGAGCCCAGGTCGACGCTGCAGAAGTTCAGCAGCGCCTGCACGATCTCGGCGAAGTCGTAACGGTCGTAGGCGGCCTTGATCTTCTCCTGCACCTCGTAGGCGCGGTGCACGATCCAGCGGTCCAGCGCGACCATGTCGGCCGGCGCGACCAGATCACGCGCAGGATCGAAGCCATTGAGATTGCTGAGCAGGAAGCGCGCGGTGTTGCGAAGGCGCCGATAGGCGTCGGCGTTGCGCTTCAGGATTTCCTGCGACAGCGACATCTCGTTGCTGTAGTCGGCGCTGGCGATCCACAGGCGCAGGATGTCGGCGCCGAGGGTCTTCATGATGTCCTGCGGCTCGATACCGTTGCCCAGCGACTTGGACATCTTGCGGCCGTGCTCGTCCACGGTGAAGCCGTGGGTAAGGCACTGCCTGTACGGCGCCGCCTTGTCGATCGCCACGCCGGTCAGCAGCGAGGACTGGAACCAGCCGCGATGCTGGTCGGAGCCTTCCAGGTAGAGGTCGGCCGGCTTGCCGAGGCCGCGCTCCAGCAGCACGCCTTCGTGGGTCACGCCGGAATCGAACCAGACATCGAGGATGTCGGTGATCCTGTCGTAGTCCTTCGCTTCGTCGCCCAGCAGTTCGGCCGCATCCAGCGTGTACCAGACGTCGACGCCGCCCTGCTCCACCTTGTCGGCGACGGCACGCATCAGCTCGACGCTGCGCGGGTGCGGCTCACCGGTTTCGCGGTGCACGAACAGCGCGATCGGCACGCCCCAGGTGCGCTGGCGCGAGATGGTCCAGTCCGGACGGCCGTCGACCATGCCGGCGATGCGGGCTTCGCCCCACTGCGGGAACCAGCCGACGTGCTTGATCGCGTCGAGCGCGTCGGCGCGCAGGTTGGCCTGCTCCATCGAGATGAACCATTGCGGCGTGGCACGGAACGCGATGGGCGTCTTGTGGCGCCAGCAGTGCGGGTAACTGTGTTCCATCTTGCTGAAGGCGAGCAGCGTGCCGCTCTGCTTCAGCACGTCGATGATGACGTCGTTGGCCTTCCAGATATGCAGGCCGGCCAGCTCGACGCCATGCGCGGCCGGCGTGGACGGCAGGTACACGCCGCGGCCATCGACCGGATTGAGCTGCGCGGCGGTGTACGTGTCCAGCAGGCCGTACTGCTTGCTGACGACATAGTCCTCCTGGCCATGGCCGGGCGCGGTGTGCACGGCGCCGGTACCGTCTTCGGCCGACACGTGGTCGCCCAGCAGCACGGGGATGTCGCGCGTGTCGTAGAACGGATGCGCGAACAGCAGGCCTTCCAGCGCACCGCCCTTCACCCGTGCATGCACGACCAGGTCGGTGACGCCGTAGCGCTGCAGCGCGCGCGCGGCCAGCGCGTCGGCCAGCACCAGCCAGCGACGCTTGCCATCGTGCGCAGGGCCTTCGACCAGGGCGTATTCCAGCTCGCCGCCGATGGAGATCGCCAGCGAGGCCGGCAGCGTCCACGGCGTGGTGGTCCAGATCGGCAGCGCGACTTCGACATCGGCCGGCACGGTGGCGCCGAACGCGTTCGCCACCGCCTGCGCATCACGCGCAGCGTAGGCCACGTCGACCGCCGGCGAGACCTTGTCGGCGTACTCGATCTCCGCCTCGGCCAGCGCCGAGCCGCAATCGAAGCACCAGTGCACCGGCTTCACGCCACGGGTCAGGTGGCCGTTGGCGACGATCTTGGCCAGCGCGCGGATCTCGTTGGCTTCGAAGCGGAAATCGAGCGTCTTGTACGGGTTGTCCCAGTCGCCGATCACGCCCAGGCGCTTGAAGTCCTTGCGCTGGATATCGATCTGCGATTCGGCGTATTCGCGGCACTTCTGCCGGAACTCGACCGCATCGAGCTTCACGCCGACCTTGCCGTACTTCTTCTCGATGGCGATCTCGATCGGCAGGCCGTGGCAGTCCCAACCCGGGATATAGGGCGCATCGAAGCCGGCCAGGTACTTCGACTTGACGATGATGTCCTTCAGGATCTTGTTGACCGCGTGGCCCAGGTGGATCGCACCGTTGGCGTACGGCGGGCCGTCGTGCAACACGAACAGCGGGCGGCCCTTGGCGTTCTCGCGCAGCTGCGCGTACAGGTCCTGGCTTTCCCAGCGGGCCAGCGTGTCGGGTTCGCGCTTGGGCAGGTCGCCGCGCATCGGGAAATCCGTGGCGGGCAGATGGAGGGTCGCTTTGTAGTCCTGGCTCACGCCGTCGCTCGTTCTTTTTGTTCGGAAAGGAGTGCGCGCGCCTGGTCGGCATCGCGATGCATCTGCTCGGTGAGGCTGGGCAGATCGGGGAATTTCAGTTCGTCGCGCAGCTTGGCGACGAATTCGACGTCGATATGGCGCCCGTAAAGGTCGCCGGCGAAGTCGAACAGGTGCGCTTCCAGCAACGGCTCCACGCCGTCGACGGTGGGGCGCGTACCGAAGCTGGACACCGACGGCCACGGCCGGTCGCCGACGCCGTGCACCCACGTCGCGTAGATGCCGGACAGCGCGGGCGTCTTCGGGAAGCGCAGGTTGGCCGTGGGAAATCCGAGCGTGCGGCCGAGCTGCTTGCCCCGCACGACACGGCCGCCGATCGCATACGGACGGCCAAGCAGACGCGTGCCCGTGGCGAAGTCCCCGCCTTTCAACGCCTCGCGGATACGGGTGCTGGAGACGCGTTCGCCGTGGGCGTGGATCGGTTCGATCTCGCCCGCGCTGAAATTCAATGCACCCCCCATCGCCTGCAGCAGAGCGAGGTCGCCGCTGCGGCGGTGACCGAAGCGGAATTCGGGGCCGATCCAGACTTCACGGGCATTCAACCGGCCCGCCAGCAGCGTGCGGGCGAAATCCTCGGCCGTCATGGCGGACAACTTCGCGTCGAAACGCAACAGGCCGACGTGGTCGGCGCCCAGGTCGAGCAGGCCTTCCACTTTCGCCCGCGCCAGCGTCAGTCTCGGCGGCGGGTTGTCTTTCGCAAAGAACTCGCGCGGCAGGGGCTCGAACGTCACCACGACGGCCGGTACGCCCAACGCGCGGGCACGGGTCACGGCATGCCGCACCAGCGCACGGTGGCCCAGGTGCAGGCCATCGAAGGCGCCGATGCAGACCACGCTACCGTGCGGGCACAGAGGCCCGCCATCGACGTCACGGAACAGCCTGCTCATGGATTCCTGTCGGGCCGGATGCGCCAGGCGGCGGATCCGGGATGTTGCAAGACCTTGAAGTATAGCCGGCCCCGCCGTCCCTCAATGCCCACGCAGGTCACGCGGCCGGATGCCTTGCAGCCACAGCAGGCCCGCATACAGCCCACCGCCCGCGCCGACCATCACCACCAGGCGCCAGCCGCGCTCCCACCAGGCCCACGCGGACCAGTCGATCCAGAGCAGGCGGAATGCCAGCACCACGAGCGTCATCGCCAGTGTCGCCAGGGCGATCTGCCTCAGGAAACGGCCCCACCCTGGCTGCCGGCGGTACACGCCCGACTTGCGGAGCAGCCAGGCGAGTTGCAGCGCATTGACCCAGCCGGCGATGGCGATGGCCAGCGCCAGCAGCGCATGGGCGCCGGGGATCTTCGCGATCGCGTCCTGCCAGTCGCCGCCCGTCGCCTGCAGCGCCGCCTGCCCGATCGGCGTGGCGTACAGCAACGCGGCGAACAGCCCGATGGTGCATAGCGCGTTGGTCAGCACCGCCACCACGGCGGCCCTCACGGGCGTGCGAGTGTCCTGCCGCGAATAGAAGGCCGGCGCCAGCACCTTGACCAGCAGGAACGCCGGCACGGCGGTGGACTGCGCGATCAAGCTCCAACTGCTCATCCGTACGTCCAACGCCGTGAAGTTGCGGTACTGGAACAGGGTCGCCAACAGCGGCTCGGCACACAGGATCAGTCCGGCACAGGCCGGCAGACCTATCAGGAGACAAAGCCGGAACCCCCAGTCGAGGCCTTTCGAATACCCGTCCGGGTCGGTCGCCGCGTGCCGACTGGACAGGTGCGGCAGGATCACCGTGCCGATCGCCACGCCGAACATGCCCAGCGGAAATTCCAGCAGGCGATCGCTGTAATACAGCCACGTGATGCTGCCGCTGATCAGGAACGACGCCGCCATGGTGTTGAACAGCAGGTTGAACTGCACCACCGAGGATCCGAACAGGGTGGGCACCATCAAGGTCAGGATTTTGCGCACCCCGGCATGGGCGAAATCCAGCCGTGGGCGAGGCAGCAGGCCCAGCTTCGCCAGGGCAGGCAGCTGGAAGACCAACTGCAGGATGCCGGCGGCGAACACGCCCCACGCCAGCGCCTTGACGGAATTCCCCATCAGCGGCGCCAATCCGAGTGCCGCAGCGATCATCGCCAGATTCAAAAGCACCGGCGACAGGGCCGGGATGGCAAAGCGCTGGTAGCTGTTGAGAATGCTGCCGACCAGTGAGGCCAGGGAAATGAAGAGGGCGTACGGAAAGGTGATGCGCAGCATTTCGATGAACAGCGCATGCTTCTCGCTGCCCACCTCGAAACCGGGTGCGATGACCCGTGTCAGCCAGGGTGCGGTCAGCAGCACCACCGCCGTGACCACCAGCAGGGCCGCCAGCAAGGTGCCCGTGACACGGTCGACCAGGTCCTTGACGGCGTCCTGCCCGTGCTTTTCCTTGTATTCGGCCAGCACCGGCACGAAGGCCATCGAGAACGAGCCCTCGGCCGAGAGCCGTCGCATGAAGTTGGGAATCCGGAACGCCGCGATGAAGACGTCCATCGCCGGATTGGCACCGAACACGATGGCGTAGACCTGGTCCCGGACCAATCCGGACAACCGGGACAGGAAGGTCATGGAGCTGAAGATGGCGGCGGAACGCAGGAGCCGGTTGCCGCTCATCGCCCCCCCTCTGCCCGGGAACAACCCAGGTTGACGCAACCCATTGAATGCCCCATAATTTCCGGCTCAATTACCCGTCTTCCGTTCACCCCCTGAATTCTCTCAGGTATTCACCAGGAATCCCACCGTGGCCAATATCAAGTCCGCCAAGAAGCGCGCCAAGCAGACCGTCGTGCGCAATGCGCGCAACGCCGGTCAGCGTTCGATGCTGCGCACCGCCGTCAAGAAAGTCCTGAAGGCGCTCGACGCCAACGACGCCGCAGGCGCCCAGGCCGCGTTCGTGTCGGCCCAGCCGATCCTCGACCGCCTGAGTTCGCGCGGCCTGATCCACAAGAACAAGGCTGCCCGCCACAAGAGCCGCCTGAACGCCCGTATCAAGGCCCTGCAAGCGGCCTGATTCACGGCGGTACGCAACGCGAAGACACTGAAGCCCGCCGCAAGGCGGGTTTCTTTTTTGGCCGTGTCACCCCCCATTGACGCCCACCCCTCGTTCCGGTTCTGATGCGCGCGCCTCGCCAACCGGAGAGGCGGGGGAATCCAATCGGGGGAACACCATGAAACTGCTGCGTGCGACGGCGCTCGCCGTCCTGTTGGTTACAGCATCCCTGTCGGCGCAGGCCGGCAAGATGGCCAAGTCGAACGAACCACTGACGGTCGAGCCGGACAAGGCCGCCATCGTCTTCATGCGGCCGGGCAAGTTCGTCGGCGCCGCCGTGGCGGTGCCGCTGTACGACGTCACCGGCGAGGACACCCGCTTCATCGGCATCCTGGATGCAGGCAGCAAGGTGGCTTACCAGGTTCTGCCCGGCGAGCATGTCTTCATGACCACGGTCTTCGGCGGAGATGGCGGCGTGCGCTTCTACAAGGCCACGGTGGAAGCCGGGAAGACTTACTACTTCCGGGCCCACATCATCGACGGCATCTGGGGACTCTCGCCGGTGCACCAGGATGCGTTCGCCGGCAAGGATTTCGCAGGGTGGGACAAAGGCACCCAGCTGACCATCAACAGCCCGAAGTCGCTGGAATGGGGTCAGGCCAATCTGGAAAGTGCCAGCCAGCGCCACAAGACGCTGGAACCCCAGGTGATCGCCGACTCCGCCTCGCTGCGCGTGCAGGACGGCCGCTGAGGCGACATTCCTGGCACTGGAAAAACCCGCCTTTCCGGCGGGTTTTTTCTTTCTCGCTCAGCCCTCGCGGGCGGCCTCGTCGGCCTCTTCTTTCTGGCGATCGAAGAACGCCATGACGTCCTTCATGATCAGCCACGTGCCCTCGCGGGAGATCGCGGATACCTGGTACCAGGGCTGTGTCCAACCCAGGCTGGCGATGATCTCGTCGGCGCGCTCCTTCGCCTCGTCCTCGAACATCAGGTCAGCCTTGTTGAGCACCAGCCAGCGCGGCTTCTGCAACAGCTCGGGGTCGTGCTTCTCCAGTTCGCGCTCGATGGCGCGGACCTGCTCGACGGGATCGACATCTTCAACGCCGCCTTCCATAGGCGCCATGTCCACCAGGTGCAGCAGGATGCGCGTGCGCTGGAGATGGCGCAGGAACGTCGCCCCCAGGCCGGCACCATCGGCAGCGCCTTCGATCAGGCCCGGGATGTCGGCGATCACGAAGCTGCGATGCGCTTCCACGCTGACCACGCCCAGGTTCGGATACAACGTGGTGAACGGATAGTCGGCCACCTTCGGCGTCGCCGCCGACACGGCGCGAATGAACGTGCTCTTGCCCGCGTTGGGAAAGCCGAGCAGGCCGACGTCGGCCAGCAGCTTCAGCTCCAGCTTCAGCAGGCGCTCTTCGCCCTCCTCGCCCGGCGTCGCCTTGCGCGGCGCGCGGGTGATCGAGCTCTTGAAATGCATGTTGCCCAGGCCGCCCCTGCCGCCCTTGGCCACCAGCAGGCGGTCGCCGTGCTGCGTGAGGTCGCCGATCACCTCATCCGTGCTGACATTGGTCACCACGGTGCCCACCGGCACGGTGATGGTCAGGTCTTCGCCCGCCTTGCCGTACATCTGCCGGCCCATGCCGTTTTCGCCGCGCTGGGCGCGGAACTGGGTCTGGTGGCGGAAGTCGACGAGCGTGTTGAGGTTCTCGTCGGCCTGCAGCCAGACACTGCCGCCGTTGCCGCCATCGCCCCCGTCCGGCCCACCCAGTGGAATGAACTTCTCGCGGCGGAACCCCACGCAACCGTTGCCGCCGTTGCCGGCGCCGACCTGGATTTCTGCTTCGTCTACGAGTTTCATGGGATTGCACTGACGTGATGAGGGGATAGGGAACAGATACGGCCTGCGCGACCGGCGTCTATCGCCGGAGACGGCATGCCCGCAAACGAAAAGCCCCGCACGCGGCGGGGCCCTTCGCTCAGCGTGTGCGAAAGCCTCAGGCTTCCGCCACCACGCTGACGGTACGGCGCTTCTTGGCGCCCTTGACCGAGAACTCGACCTTGCCGTCGACCAGCGCGAACAGCGTGTGGTCGCGACCCAGGCCGACGCCCGGACCCGGATGGAACTGGGTGCCGCGCTGGCGGATGATGATGTTGCCGGCATCGATCGCCTGGCCACCAAACACCTTGACGCCCAGCATCTTCGGGTTGGAGTCGCGGCCGTTGCGCGATGAGCCTACGCCCTTTTTATGTGCCATGACTGCTTCTCCTTACTTGTTGATGCCGGTGATTTCGATTTCGGTGTAATGCTGCCGGTGACCCTGGCGCTTCATGTGGTGCTTGCGGCGGCGGAACTTGATGATGCGAACCTTGTCGGCGCGGCCATGGCCGACGACCTTCGCGGTGACCGTGGCGCCCTTCAGGGCGTCACCCAGGCTGATGGTCTCGCCATCGCCCAGCATCAGGAGGTTGTCGAAGGTGAGCTCGTTGCCGGCTTCGGCTTCAAGCTTCTCGACGCGGAGCGTCTCGCCCTTCATCACGCGGTATTGCTTACCGCCCGTGACTACGACTGCGTACATGTGGATTCCTTGGTTTCTGTAGTTATTTTCTGGAGTCTGCCGCCATCGAGGGCGGACAGAAGCGGAATTTTAGTGGATTCATGGGGTTAGGGTCAACCGACCCCCTACTCGGCCGCACGCGCTACGCTCCTCATGGGTCGAACACCACGGACAGCATGTGTCCGCAATGGCGCGCATGCTCGCATCCCTCCGTTGCCGTCGGCACCGGGCGGGACGCGGCCGATTCAATGAAA
Organism: uncultured Pseudoxanthomonas sp.; assembly: GCA_946886405.1. Next base: position 5,583 of record CAMPIO010000071.1, on the reverse strand, counting down.
TCAACAAGTTGGGGAAGACCCCATACCCGCGGGCCCTCCCCGGCCATGATTGCCTGCCCGCATGTCCCGAAGAGTCAGCCGAGGGCCCCAGGCTGACTGCCGACCTGCACACCCCCACCACTTCGCTGGCATTGGCGGTATTTGCCCCCACCTAGGCAGATCGCTACGCTTCCTTGTTCGCTTTCCGGATCCCCCACCCGATGGCCATGGACTTCATCCGCATCCGCGGAGCCCGTACCCACAACCTCAAGAACATCGATCTCGACCTGCCGCGCGACAAGCTGATCGTGATCACCGGCCTGTCCGGTTCCGGCAAGTCGTCGCTGGCGTTCGACACCATCTACGCCGAAGGCCAGCGTCGCTACGTGGAATCGCTGTCGGCTTACGCGCGGCAGTTCCTGTCGGTGATGGAGAAGCCCGATGTCGACCACATCGAAGGCTTGTCACCGGCAATCTCGATCGAGCAGAAGTCGACCAGCCATAACCCGCGCTCGACCGTCGGCACCATCACCGAGATCTACGACTACCTGCGCCTTCTCTACGCGCGCGTCGGCCTGCCCCGCTGCCCGGACCACGGTTATCCACTGGAAGCGCAGACGGTCAGCCAGATGGTGGACCAGGTGCTGGCGCTCGACGGCGAACAGCGTTACATGCTGCTGGCGCCGGTGATCCGCGAGCGCAAGGGCGAGCATGCGCAGGTGTTCGACCAGTTGCGCGCACAGGGCTTCGTGCGCGTTCGTGTGGACGGCGAGCTGTACGAGATCGATGCGGTACCGCCGCTGGCGCTGCGCCAGAAGCACACCATCGAGGCGGTGATCGACCGCTTCCGTCCGCGCGAGGACCTCAAGCAGCGCCTCGCCGAGAGCTTCGAGACGGCCCTGAAACTGGGCGACGGCATGGCGCAGGTGATGTCGCTGGATCAGCCGGAGTCCGCACCGCTGCTGTTCTCGTCGAAGTATTCCTGCCCGGTCTGCGACTACTCGCTGCCCGAATTGGAACCGCGCCTGTTCTCGTTCAACTCGCCGGTGGGCGCCTGTCCCACCTGCGATGGTCTGGGCGTAGCGCAATTCTTCGATCCTTCGCGCGTGGTCGTGCATCCGGAGCTCTCGCTGGCCGCGGGCGCCGTGCGCGGCTGGGATCGCCGCAATGCGTACTACTTCCAGCTGATCGCCTCGCTCGCCAAGCATTACGGGTTCGACACCGACGCCCCTTGGCAGTCGCTGCCCGAAAAGGTGCAGCAAGCGGTGCTGTACGGCAGCGGCGAAGAGGTCATCACCTTCACCTACCTCACCGAGTCCGGTGGCCGCACGCAGCGCAAGCACCGCTTCGAAGGCATCGTGCCGAACCTGGAGCGCCGCTACCGCGAGACTGAATCGCCGGCCGTGCGCGAGGAACTGGCGAAGTACATCAGCGACCGCCCCTGCCCCGATTGCCAGGGCGCACGCCTCAACAAGTCCGCGCGCAATGTGTTCGTCGCCGACCGTCCGCTTCCGTCACTCGTGGTGCTGCCGGTGGACGAAGCGCTGGCGTTCTTCCGTGGCCTGGACCTGCCCGGCTGGCGTGGCGAGATCGCGGCGAAGATCGTCAAGGAAATCGCCGAACGTCTTGGTTTCCTGGTCGACGTCGGCCTGGATTACCTGACCCTGGAGCGCAAGGCCGATACGCTGTCCGGCGGTGAGGCGCAGCGCATCCGCCTGGCGTCGCAGATCGGCGCCGGCCTGGTCGGCGTGATGTACGTGCTCGACGAGCCGAGCATCGGCCTGCACCAGCGCGACAACGAGCGCCTGCTTGGCACGCTGACGCGCCTGCGCGATCTCGGCAATACGGTCATCGTGGTCGAGCATGACGAAGATGCGATCCGCCTCGCGGATTACGTGCTCGATATCGGCCCGGGCGCCGGTGTGCATGGTGGCGAGATCGTCGGACAAGGCACGCTGCAGGACCTGCTGGACGCGCCGCGTTCGCTGACCGGCCAGTACCTCTCCGGCAAGCGCCAGATCGAAGTACCGAAGGCGCGCCACAAGGCCAACCCGAAGATGACGCTGCACCTCCGCGGCGCCACCGGCAACAACCTCAAGGACGTGGACCTGGACATTCCGTCCGGCCTGTTCACCTGCATCACCGGTGTGTCCGGTTCGGGCAAGTCGACGCTCATCAACGACACGCTTTATTCGCTGGCCGCCAACGAGATCAACGGCGCTTCGCACAAGCCGGCACCGTACCGCGAAGTGACCGGGCTGGACCTGTTCGACAAGGTCGTCGACATCGACCAGTCCCCGATCGGACGCACGCCGCGCTCCAATCCGGCGACCTACACCGGATTGTTCACGCCGCTGCGCGAACTGTATGCGCAGGTGCCGGAGTCGCGCGCGCGTGGGTACTCGCCAGGACGTTTCAGCTTCAACGTGCGCGGCGGCCGCTGCGAGGCCTGCCAGGGCGACGGCCTGATCAAGGTGGAGATGCACTTCCTGCCGGACGTCTACGTTCCTTGCGACGTGTGCCACGGCAAGCGGTACAACCGGGAGACGCTGGAGATCCTCTACAAGGGCTACAACATCAACGACGTGCTGGAGATGACGGTCGAAGATGCACTCACCCTGTTCGAACCCGTGCCGTCGATCTCGCGCAAGCTGGAAACGCTGATGGATGTGGGCCTGAGCTACATCAAGCTGGGCCAGAGCGCGACGACGCTGTCGGGCGGCGAGGCGCAGCGCGTCAAACTGTCGAAGGAACTGTCGCGCCGCGACACCGGCCGCACGCTGTACATCCTGGATGAACCCACCACCGGCCTGCACTTCCACGACATCGAGCATCTGTTGGCCGTGCTGCACAAGCTGCGCGACGACGGCAATACGATCGTGGTGATCGAGCACAACCTGGACGTCATCAAGACGGCGGACTGGGTCGTGGATCTGGGACCGGAAGGTGGCCACCGCGGAGGACAGATCCTCGCGACGGGCACGCCGGAGGACATCGCCGCGCATCCAGATTCGCATACGGGTCGTTTCCTTGCCAAGCTGCTGCCGGTCTCGAAGACACCCAAGGCCAGCAAGCCTGCGGCGGTCGCCAAGCCCGATGTGCTGCCGCCGCGCAAGTCCGCCACCAAGAAGACCGCCAAGTCCACCACGAAGAAGGCCGCCCGATGAGCGACACGCACGACACCGGCCGCAAGCTGCTGGCGAAGATTCCGATCAGCGTGCGCTGGCGCGACATGGACAGCATGGGTCACGTCAACAATGCCAAGTACATTTCGTACCTGGAGGAAGCGCGCGTGCGCTGGATGCTGACCGTGCCCGACGTGTCGATGACCGACCGCATCGCACCGGTCGTGGCCGCCAACAACATCAACTACAAGCGCCCGCTGACGTGGCCGAACGACGTGGTGGTGGAGCTTTATGTCGACCGGCTTGGCACCAGCAGTGTCACCATCGGCCATCGCATCGTGTCGGCCAAGGACGACAGCGTGCTGTATTCGGACGGCAACGTCGTGGTCGTCTGGATGGATACGCAGACCGGGCATAGCGCGACACTGCCGGCGGCGATCAGGGCAGTGTCGGAGTAGCCTCGGGAAGGCTGTAGGAGCGACGTGAGTCGCGACCGGAAACTCCAACAGCCATGGACTCTCCGTCCATCCAGCCGCTATACCGTCCCTACCCTGCTGCCCTGGCGCTTGGGATCTGCGGTCGCGACTGACGTCGCTCCTACAACAAGCCGACGGATCTCAGGGCGATGACTTGCGCACTTCGAACTGCACTGGCAGCGAACGGCCATCGGCCAGTTTGAGCGTGATCACCGGCTTCTCCCCGGCACTCAGCGGTTGATACGGACCGTGCAACATCAGGTGCAGCCCCCCCGGCTTCAGCTCGACGGCCTTGCCGGGCGCGATGGGTAGCGCCGCCACTTCACGCATGCGGCTGACGCCGTTCTCTTCGCGCGTTTCATGCAGCGACACGTCATCGACAGCGAGGCTGTCCGCTCCCACGATAGTGACGGTCGCCTTGCAGGGATTCTCGATGCGGGCAAAGCCGGCCATCATCGGCATCGCGACCGGCGGCAAGCGCACCCACGCCACCTTCGCGACGGGCAGGCACTCGGCGGCATCGGCGGCCGCCATGCACGACATCAACAGGGCCGAGAGGCCGATCATTCCGATGCGATGGTTCATGCGCCTATGATACCGACCTGACTTCAGGGAGAGGATGAATGTCTGGGCTCATCGAAACCACCGACCACGGCGACATCCGCGAGATCCGACTCGCGCGCGCGCCGGTCAATGCCCTCAACACCGAGCTGTGCCGTGCGCTGATCGACGCGCTCAACGCCGCGCTGGACCATGGCGCGCGCGGCATCGTGCTGGCGGGCAATCCGAAGATCTTCTCCGCGGGCATGGACGTGCCCTACCTGCTGTCGCTCGGCGACAACCGTAATGCGCTACTGGATGCCTGGCAGGCCTTCTTCGGTGCGGCGCGCACGTTGGCCGAGTCGCGTGTCCCCGTGGTGGCCGCTCTCACCGGCCATGCACCCGCAGGCGGCTGCGTGCTGGCGCTGTGCTGCGACTACCGCGTGATGGCGCGCAGCGCCGACCCGGCGCGCCCCTTCGCCCTTGGACTCAACGAAACCCAGGTGGGCCTGGTGGTGCCGGAAGGCATCCAGCGACTGATGCGACGCGTGGTCGGCCCCTACCGCGCGGAACGCCTGCTGGTCGCCGGCGAGATGGTGCCGGCCGAGCGGGCCCTGGAGATCGGGTTGGTCGATGAGCTGGTCGACCAGGACAACGTCACGGCACGTTCCATCGCATGGCTGCAGCAGTTGCTGCGCCTGCCGCACCATCCGATGCTGCAGACGCGTACCCTCGCCCGCCGCGACCTGGTGGAAGCCCTGGATCCGTCATTGATCCAGCTGGAGCGCTTCGTCGACGCCTGGCATGCGCCCGATACACAGACCGCCCTGCGGGCGCTGGTGGAAAAGCTGAAGAAGTGAAGCGGCGTCGCGTCAGTCGCCGCGTGCGACAGGGCGCGATGGATCGCTGATCCAGCCACTCCACGAACCGGGATAGACACGCGCGCCCTGCAGGCCGGCGTGTTCGAACGCGAGCAGCAGGTGGCAGGCCGTCACACCGGAGCCGCACATCAGCACACTGTCGCTGGCACTGCGCGACCCCAGCAGCGAAGAGAGTTCCGTGCGGAGCTCCGCCGCAGGCTTGAAACGGCCGTCCCTCAGGTTCTGTGCGAACGGACGGTTGAGCGCGCCCGGCACATGCCCGGCAACCGGATCGATCGGCTCGACGTCACCGCGGAAGCGTTCTGCCGCGCGCGCGTCGAACAGCCAGCCGCTGGCGTCGCCCAGCCGCGCGGTCACCTGGTCCGCGCTGGCGAGTTGAGTCGTGTCGAAATGCGACGGATACGGCGCAATGGATGCCACCGGCACGACGTCGGCCGTCTCTACGCCGCCGAAGAGACGCCACGCAGCCAGGCCACCATCGAGCACGGCCACGCGCGCGTGGCCCATCAACGTCAACAACCACCACAGGCGTGCGGCCGCCATGCTGCCGTCGCCGGCGTCGTACACCACCACCTGATGACC
>CAMPIO010000070.1 GCA_946886405.1 uncultured Pseudoxanthomonas sp. | reverse complement strand
GGCACGGGCGGCGGCGGTGGCGGCGCGGGCACAGCGTAGCCACTCGCCGCTACGACGGCGCGCGGTGCGGCCGCCGGGCGTGCGGATGGCGTCGCTGCGGTCGCTGCAACCGGCGTCGCCGCGGGGATGGCGGCCGTTGCGGCGGTGGCGGCCACGGGCGCCGTTGCGTTCGTCGCAGCGGCCGTGGGTGACGGCGCGACGGGCGCCATCGGCGCGCTGGCGGTGACCTGGTAGGGCACGGCGCCCAGCAGGACCAGGCCGATGGTCAAAGCCAGGGCGCCGCTGCGCAGGGGCGATGCAGTGTGCTGGAGCATGAGCAGTCTCCTCTTGAGGATGCGGAACGTGGGGGAGGCACCGGCGAGCGCCGGCGAGGGTGCAGTGGACACGCCCAGCTTCACCAGCAGGCGTCCATAGTCGTGGGCGGCGTGGTGCTCGTCCTGCAGTACGGCGGCATCGCAGGCGACCTCGCGGGCGAAGGCGTACTCGCGCGCGGCCAGGTGAGCGACCGGGTGGAAGAAGAACAGGTGCTGCGCGAGCGCCGGCATCCACGCCCACCAGAGATCGCGGCGCTGCAGGTGTGCGAGTTCATGGTGGAGCGCCATGCGCAGGTCGTCGTCGTCCATCGTGATGACGCTGCTCGCAGGCAGCATCAACACGGGACGCCAGGGACGGGCCAGCATCGGTGAGTCGATGTCATCGCTGACCAGCAGCGCAGGCACGCGCGTGAGGCCGAGCCGCTGCGCCAGCGCGTGATACACCGCGCGCACGCGGCGGTCGCGACAGGGGCGCGCGCGTTCGATCTGTCTGCGCAGGCGCCACGCGTGGCGCAGGGTGTTCGCCAGCATCACGGCGACACCGGCCAGCCAGGCAGCCAGCAACAGAACGCCGGTGTCGATCCGCAACGGGGTCGACGGTATGGGCATGGCCGTCAGCGTGGAGTTGGCGGTCGTCGTTGTGTCGGCCGCCATCATCGCCACGGCGACGGGTGCGGCGACCGGTTCGGCCGGCAGCAACGGCAACGCGACGGGGGCATGCCAGACCAGGCCGACGACCATCTGCGTGGCGACCAGCCACCACAGCCAGGCCCGCGTGCGTGCGTCCAGACGCGGCAGGTAGCGGCACAGCGCCCACACCAGCGCGGCGAGCAGCAGCGATTGCAGGCCGACGGCGAGCAGGCGCGACATCAGGTCGTCGGCCAGCGCGAAGATATCCATCTCAGCCCTCCTTCCGCTTCGATTGCAGCGTCGCCACCAGCGCTTCCAGTTCGGCCAGTTCGTCGTCGCTGACTTCGGTACGCTGCGACATCCACGCCATGAACGGCGACAACGACCCCTGCAGCGTCTTCTCGACGAAGCTGCCGACCGCATGGCGCATCACATCCGTCGACTGCGCCACCGGTGCATAGCGGTAGACACCGTCCACCTGCCGTCGCCGCAGGTACGCCTTGGCACGCAGCCGTTCCATCATGGTCAGCACCGTGGATCGGGCCAGGCCGCGGGCTTCGCCGAAGGCGGCCGCCACCTCGCCCACGCTGGCTTCGCCGTGTTCGGAAAGATGCTGGAGCAGCGCCAGTTCCTGGTCGCCGATGGACTTGCGGGCCTTGCCGGGCATGGATTCACCTGTTGACTACAGTTGTCGTCAACATGCCCGTGACGACAACTGTAGTCAACCCTGCCGAAGGTCACGCCGCATCGCCGGCCGACGAACGGTCGGTGCTCAAGAAACCGGGTGACAGGCCGATCCTTGGGTGACCCCACCCCGCCTGATCGTCGCCATGCTCATCATCGTCGGTTTCATCATCGTCACCCTGAGCGTGATCGGCGGCTACCTCGGCTCGCACGGCAAGCTCGGCGCCCTGTGGCAGCCGTTCGAGCTGGTCATCATCGGCGGCGCGGCCCTGGGCGCCTTCATGGCCAGCAACCCGACCAAGGTGGTCAAGGGCACGCTCGCCGCGTCGCTGTCGGTGTTCAAGGGCGCCAAGTACAAGTCGGCCGACTACCTGGACGTGCTGACGCTGATCCACGAGATGCTCAACAAGGCGCGCCGTGACGGCTTCATGTCGCTGGAAGAGCACATCGAGAACCCGACCAACAGCCCGCTGTTCCAGAAATACCCCAAGATCCTCGCCGACCACCACCTGCTCGACTTCCTGACCGAGTGCCTGCGCCTGATGGTGGGCAGCAACATCGAACCGCACGAACTGGAACCGCTGCTCGAGCTGGAACTGGAAAAGCACCACCACGAAGCGATGGCACCGGCGCATGCGCTGCAGAAGGTCTCCGACGGCCTGCCGGGCTTCGGCATCGTCGCCGCGGTGCTCGGCATCATCGTGACGATGGGTTCGATCGGCGGTGACATCGCCGCGGTCGGCGCACATGTCGCCGCCGCGCTGGTCGGCACCTTCCTCGGCATCCTGCTGGCCTACGGCTTCGTCTCGCCGCTGGCGGCCGCCATCGAGGCGCAGGTCGAACAGGACAGCCGCATGTACGAATCGGTGAAGACCGCGCTGCTGGCCTGTCTGCGCGGCTACAACCCGGCCGTGGCGCTGGAGTTCGCCCGCAAGACGCTGCCATCCGACGTGCGCCCGCCGTTCGCGGAATTCGAAGCACACCTGAAGGCCAACAAGTAAGCCACGGCGATGAGCGAGCAGCGCCCCACCATCATCGTCCGCCGGGTCAAGAAGGTCGCCGGCGGCGGCCATCACGGCGGCTCGTGGAAGGTCGCCTACGCGGACTTCGTGACCGCGATGATGGCGTTCTTCCTGGTGATGTGGCTGATGGGCGCCACCACCAACAAGGAACGCGCGGCGATCTCGGAGTACTTCCGCAATCCCAGCCCGCTGAGCGGCAAGAGCTTCTCACCCGCGCCCGGCCCGGCCGGCCCGGGGGGCGCCAGCACGTCGATGATCAAGCTCGGCGGCACGATGGACCTGCCCAAGGGCGAGAACGACAACCCGTTCGCCAAGCCACCCGGTGATGCGCAGCAGGCGACCGAGGAGCAGCAGAAAGCGCAGGAGAAGCAGCGGCTTGAAACGCTGATGCAGGCGCTGCAGGAAGCCATCGGCAAGAGCCAGGCGCTGGAGCCGTTCAAGGACCAGCTGCTGCTGGACCTGACCCCGGAAGGCCTGCGCATCCAGATCGTCGACCAGCAGAACCGGCCGATGTTCGACCTCGGCGGCACCGTCCTGAAGCCCTACACGCAGGCGATCCTGTCGGAACTCGCCGGCTTCGTGAACCAGGTACCGAACCACATCAGCATCACCGGCCACACCGACACCACGCAGTACACCTCCAGCCGCGGCTACACCAACTGGGAACTCAGCGCCGAGCGCGCCAACGCCGCGCGTCGTGCGCTGGTGATCGGCGGCATGCAGGAAGACAAGGTCTCGCGCGTGGTGGGTCTGTCGTCGTCGGTGCTGTTCGACAAGCAGAATCCGCAGAACCCGATCAACCGCCGCATCAGCATCGTGGTGATGACCAAGGCGGCGGAAGAAGCGCTGCAGGGCGAAGGCAACCTGCTCACGCCGGGCGCGCCGCTGCCGGACGCCGATATCGCCATGCCGAACGCTCCGCCGGATGCCGCAGCGATCGCGGCCACCGAATCACCCGCTGCTCCCATCGCCCCCGCAGCCAGCCCGACACCCTGAGCGAACGCTCAACGCGCGGCCGGAAGGCGCGTGGGATCACCGAGTGCCAGGTTCAATGCCGTGGCTTGGCTGACAAGCCGGCGAACCACCCCGTCGGACAGCGTGTCGCCTTCGCGGATTTCGATCGTCGCCATCTCGTACTTGCCACCGGGCTTCAACCGCGGCTCGATCGTCCGCAGGGCCTGGCCGCGCCAGAAACCGAACAACACGCGCGACGCTTCCGCACGGATCAGCAGGACGGGGCCGTTGGACAGATAGACCAGGTGGCCCCACTTGATCACTTCCTCCAGCGTCGCGCTGTCGCGTACCACGGCGCGCAAGGCCTCGGCGCAACCGCGTTGCCACCCATCCAGTGCGGCCACGTAGGCATCCGGATGTGCGGCAGGCTTCACCTTTTGCATAACGCCTCTCCCGCAGCCGGCCCGGCAGGCCCCTTCAGCTCGATGGTATTGCCATCGGGATCGCGGAAGTACAACGACAAGCCATCTCCCTCCGCACCGAAGTTCACTTCCGCAGGGCCGTCCGGCGCGAGGCCGAACCGTGCGAGATGCGTGACCAGGGCCGCCTCGTCGAACGGCGCGATGCGCAGGCACAGATGGTCGACGTTGCGACCCTCGTCGCCGGCCGGCGCACCCCCGCGCGCACCGAGCTTTCCGTCGATACCGACCAGATCGATCATCGAGTCGCCCGCGCGCAGGTGCACCAGCCCGAGGTGTTCGCGTTCGCGTTCCACCCGGCAGCCCAGGACATGGCGATAGAAGTCGATGCTGCGCGCGAGGTCACGCACACGCAGGACCACGTGATCGATACGCTGGACGCTGAAGGCCATCGTCATGCTCTGCTCCGTTCCGAGGACGGTCCTGTCTTCAACCGGCGAGCATGGCGCGGATCGACATCGCCGTGCCACGGCCCGCGGCCGTGGCACGGAAAGCGGGGTCAGCGGGTGACGTGCAGGCGCACTTCGACGCGCCGGTTCGGGATCAGGCACTCGCGCAGCGCGGCCTGCGGCGTCACGCCGTCGCACTGCTGCACCTGCTCGCCATCGCCCTTGAAGCTGTAGGTCACGTTGGCGGCATCGATGCCGCGCTCCACCAGCAGCGCACGCACCGTCTGCGCGCGACGCTCGGACAGCGCCTGGTTGTAGTCGTGGCCGCGACCCTGCAAACGGTCGGCATGGCCCACCAGCTCGACACCGGCCAGGGTCAGCCCTTCCTCGCGCAGGCGCGCCAGTTCGCGGTCCAGGCTCTGCAGCGAATAGGCGCGGATGTCGCCGCGACCGGAACGGTCGAACTCGAACAGCACGTTCGCCGTCAGCACCGTGTCCACCGGCAGCGCCGCCGGCGCGACGCCGCACTGGCGCGCAGAGGCTTCGGCATCGCTCACCCAGTCCTCGGCGATCTGGATGTACGGCTTGGCATGGCGCCACTGCTGCTGGTTGAACTCGTTGCCGGCGTGGACCAGCTCCACCTCGCCGCAAGCGACGGCCTGCTGCGCACACGCGAACCCGGGCGTGCCATGGATCGCGCCCAGGCGCTTCCACAGGTCTTCGCGTACACGGGCGGCACCATTGACCAGCGGCGTATCGGTGGGCAGCGGCGTGACGCCCTGCTCCATGCCCACGATCAGCTTCTCCGACTCGGTCAGCGCCTCCTGCGGGAAGGCGCTGCGGTCGTTGCGCGAGTATTCGTGGAAGGACACGTCCAGCCAGCATTGCGCCTTCGACAGATGGTAGTCGCGGATCGGGCGGCCAGCGTCGTTCAGCGCCTGGATACGGCCCTGGGTGTGCTCGTAGCCCGTCAGGTCGGCGTGGATCGCCTCGTCGGTGATGCGGTCGCGCGCCGGCGTCAGTTGCGTCTGCTGCGCACCGGCGGTGAAGGCGATGCCGGCCAGGACGGCTGCGCACAGGAGGGAGGTTTTCATAGTGGTCATGTCGGTAATCCTCAGCGCACCGGATCGCGGTAGCGGGCGTCTTCCCTGCGGAAGAGGTCTTCGTCGAACTTGAAGCGCAGGCGGATGAACGCGCCCTGCTGCGTGTACTCGTAGCCGGTCAGGTCGTCGTCGCCGCGGAAGCCGGTGGCGTTGTAGCCCACCGACAGCCACAGGTTCTGCCGCAGCAGTCGCCCGACTTCCATGCCGAATGCGTACTGGTTGGCACCGTCCTGGCCGCGGAACGTCGAGCCCAGCACGCCGATGTCCCAGTTCTCGGTGATGTCGTAGACGATGCGGCCGGACAGCAGCACGGCGTTGAAATCGTCATCGACGCGACCGGTGTCGGCGTAGAAGAAGCTGTCCTGCTGCCACTTCGCCGCCACCCGGCCGGTCAGCCACCACGGACGCGATGGGTGCCAGTCCGCGTGCGCCGAGACGATGTGCGCGCTGCTGCGGATGTCCTGGCCGGTATCCGAGCCGAAGCCGGAGCCGTCCATGCCGCTTTCGTCCTTCTCCAGCTTGTACTCGTAGCGGGCCAGTGCGTTGACGCGGTTGGTGTCGGTGTCGCGGTAGGCGGCGCCGATCTGGAACCGGTCCTGCAGCACGTCACCGCGCGCGTCGTACTCGGTGCGCAGCAGGTAGTTGCGCGCCAGCAGCGTCCAGTCTCGGGTCACCTTGCGCGCCGCCAGGAACTGCAGCAGCGTGGTGTTGTAGCCCTCGTTGGTCGGCGTGCCGGCGACGTCGTCGGAGATGCGGTGCTCCAGTCGCACGTTGCCGCGCCACAGCGGGTTGGCGCTGTAGTCCAGCGCGAAACCGATGCCGGTGGAGTCGCCGATGCTGCCGGAGATGACGTTGGTGTGTTCCAGCGTCGTGTCCAGGCGCAGGCCCTCGCGCAGGTCCCAACGGTTGCGCATGCCCGAGGCGGCCTGGATGTCGCGGCCGGCGATGGCATCGCGCAGGCGGTACTCGGAGAACAGCTGGGTGTCCTTGATGAAGCTGGTGTCCACGCCCAGCGCCACCGTATCCGCCTCGCGCCCGTCCTGGGTCAGGCCGTTCACGCCGCTGATGCCGGTCTGCTTCTCGTAGCGGCCGTAGAGGCGGCTGCGTTCGCGCAGCTGGTAATCCAGGCCCAGCGCCACGCGATTGCGGTCTTCGCCATGGATGTCCTGCTCGACTTCGCCGCCGATGCTGAAGCGGTCGCTCGCGCGATAGCCCATGCCGATGCGCAGCATGTCCGACGACAGCTCGGTGCCGATCGGCAGGCCGCTCGCCACGTCGTCGGGATTGCCGCTGCTGATGATCGGCAGGCCGGTCAGCGGATCCAGCGGTTGCTGGCCGTAACCGAGCGCGCCACCGCCGGATCCCGTGGCGTAGCCGCCCGAGAGTCCCCCGATGTTGCCGTAGCCGGTGCTCGTGGCCCAGGTGTAATAGGCGCCCACGGTCTCGCGGATGGCGCGGTAGCCGACGTCCAGCGTGAGCTTGTCGGTGAGCTTCACGCGCGTGCCTGCACTGGCGGCCTCACGCTCGCCGCCGTCGGGGTTGCGATCCTCGCTGCGCAGGCCTTCCGCATACAGCTCGAAGCGGTCGGTCAGGCGCCAGCGCGTGGTCACGCTGTACTCGCCGCGGCCGCCGTACAGCGGCGACGACGGGTTGTTGAACGCGGGGTCGGACTGGCCGGCGAACAGCTTCAGGTCCACGGCCTTGCCGGCGTGGCCGAGCTCGACGCGCCACGCATCGCCTTCGACCAGCCCGCTCAAACCCTGCAGGCCCGGCGTGCCGTACTGGTTGACGCTGTTGGTGTTCACTTCGCTGCGCGTGCGCGCGGCTTCGGCCACCAGCCAGGTGTTGGCGCCCAGCTTGTAGCCGATGTTGGCGCTGCCCATCTCGAACGCGGCGAAAGGGTTGCGGTCGTCCACGTAGGAACCGCCGATCTCGCCACGCTCGCCGACACGCAGCTGCGCGTCGGCGCCGACGACGAGGAACTTCTCGGTGCCCTGGTCCAGTTCGTAGGTGATGCGCAGCGACACCGGGTTGAGGTCGCTGTCGAACGAAGGCAGGAAGCTGTTGAGCAGGATGCGGCCGGAGAACGGTTCGAAGCTGTAGTCCACCAGGCGGCCCAGCGGGCGCACCGAGACGATGCGCGAGGGCTGGTTGCGGTCGCGCACGACCACTTCCACGCGCTCGCTGCCTTCCAGCACCGCGTTGTTGCGCAGTCCGTAGGGACCGCTGCCGGCGGCCGTCAGTTCCTCGATCACCTGGCGCAGCGAATCCTCGATGGCGAAGACGTTGCCGCGGACGCGGCCGTTCTCGAAATGCCAGCCCAGGCCGGTCGCGGTACGGTTGTAGGTGCCCAGCACGCGCTGGCCCGCCTGCGTGCCGAAGTCCACGCCGGTCTGCGTGGCGATGTTGTCGCCGGTCTGGAAGTCGCCGTACAGCAGGTAGCTGCGGTCCTTGTCCACGCGCACGTACAGGCGTTCGGCCGAACGCGCATCGAAGCCGCGCAGCGAGGCGTCGCCGTACACCGGATAGAACTCTTCCGGCTGGATGTCGCGCAGCAGGCGCGCCCGCACCTCCTTGTCGGAGTCGTAGGCCGCGGTCAGCAGGTACTCGCCCTTGATCGTGCCCTTGACGAAGAACGCGGTGCGCGCCGCGCCATTGGCCTTGCCGCTGTTGAACTGTTTCTCCCAGCGCCGGATCTCGCGCTCGAACCCGTCACCCTGCTGGGTGCCGTTGACGAGGTTGTCGCCCTTGCGACGGAAGTTGATGACGCCCTCGATCAGGCCGGTGGCGATCAGCTCGCGCATCTCCGGCACGAAGCCGACGACGCCTTCGGCGCTGTGGCTGCCCGAGGTCACGCGCAGCAGCACATCCTGCGGATCGTGCGGCGCCAGCAGTTCGAACTCGGCACGGCCGTCGCGTACGGCCAGCTGGATGCCGGGCGTGACCTCGTCGGCGTCGAGGCGACCCGGACCGAATTCGTCGGTGCGGCCATCGGCCAGCTTGATGCGGCCGCCGCTGTGCTCGATGGTGGCGAAGGACTCGCCCGCCATCGGCTTGCCATCGGCGCCGTACAGCTGCACGACCACCTTCACCGGCGACTGGCCATCGGCCGGCACACCGTCGCGGTCGACATCGACCACCACGCGGTCGACACCCGCGTTGACGCGGTAGTCCACGTTGCCCGGCTGCGCGTACAGCGGTTGCGAGGCGGTGTCCTGCAGCTGCGGGGATTGCGGGAACAGGGGCGTGCCCTGCCCCAGCACGGGCGTGAAGCGCTGGTCGCCGGACACGGTCTGCGCCGTCGCCAGCGTGGGCACGATGGCCAGCGCGAGGGCGAGCGCCAGCGGATGGTGGGAATGACGCGTGACACGCATGGGCTTGGCTTCCGACGGGGCTGAGGGGCGGGAGGGGATGCGGCTCATGGCTGCACCTCCTTGCCTTCATCCCCATCCGTGGCGGTCGGCCTCGGCGCGACGATCGGCTGCTGGTTGGCCGAATCGGTGGCCTGCTGCGGCGCGCGTGCCGGTTTGCTCTCGAAGCGCAACGGCTGCTGGTTGCGCTCGGTTTCCGGCGCGCGGATCTCGCCCTGCGTGCGGCGCGCCTTCACCTGTTCGATCACCGGGTTGGAGCAGCTGCCCTCGATGAAGTCGGCGCGATGCAGCTCGCCGTTCTTGAGATCGATGAACAGGCTGTCCGCGTCGCCCAGGTTGCGGTTGCTGCTGGTGGTCAGGCGCGAACCCACGGGCAGGGTCGAGGGATCGACCTTCAGCGTGTGGCTCTTCGGCGGCAGGCCACAGTAGCTGTACTTGCCTTCCGAATCGCTCACCATCCAGGTGCCGTCCTCGAAGTACATGCGCACGCCGGGGATGCCGAGTTCTTCCTTGTCCTGCACGTGGTTGACGTTGCAGTCCACGAAGATCTTGCCCAGCACGCAGCCTTCGTCGGCGAACACGCCGCCGCTGACGATCACGCGGTACTCGGCCGGGTTGGACGGCACCACGCCGCCGTTCGGATACGGCGTCAGCGTGGTCGGATCCACGCAGCCGCCGTCGATCGAGCAGCCCCAGGCACGCGCACGGTTGATGCCGTCGCCCTGCTGGCTGCCGACGCCCACGCGCACGCGGTAGGTCAGCACCTTCTGCTGGCCAACGGCGAGGTTGCCCACGTCGAACACCAGCGTCGGGCCGGGCTTGCCGAGCGGATTGGCGATGCCGGCGTTGTCGACGCGCGCGGTGCCGTCGATATAGGTGAAGCCGTGCGGCAGGCGGTCGATCACGTTGACCGTGCCCATCGACGCACCCGCGGTCTGGCGGATGGTGATGGTGTAGACCAGGCTGTCGCCCACTTCCACCGTCTTGCGGTCGCCGGTCTTGGTGATCACCAGGCCAGGCGCGATCTGCGGATCCAGCGGGATGTGGTTGTGCACCGGCACCGCCACGCCCGAACCCAGCGTCAGTTCCAGGTAGTACGTGGTCGACGTACCCACCGGACCGGTCGGCGCCGTTGCATTCGTCTGCACCGGATAACCTTCGCCCGGCGTGGACGGCGGTGTCAGCGACGAGGTTTCCGCCGGGATCATGCCGGACTCGAACGTGTAGCCGGCCGGCGGCGTCACCGCCATCTGGAAGCGGCACGACGCGGGGGCGTCCGGACCCAGCAGGAACTGGTAGAAGCCTTCCGCACCGACCGTCATCGAGATCGACGTGCCCTGCACCGTGTAACCACCCAGCGCGGCGTTCAGCACGTGCTGCTCCGGCGTGTAGCCCGCGCAGGTACCGATCGGCGTCAGCGTCACGCGCGAACCGGGCACCGGGGTGCGCGTCGTCGCGTCGTAGACCACGCCGCCCGGATTCAGCGGCAGGCTCTGCTGCGGCAGGTTCGCGCCCGGCGCCAGCACCACCGACAGGTGCGTGCTGCCGCCCTCGTCGCTGCGGCACGAACTGGCGGTGCCGTTGGCGATCGCGCCGCTGGCATCGCAGGCTACCGGCGGACCGGCCACCGTCTCGCCGCTGACCGGCAAGCCCCACACCACGCCCGTCGCCGGATCGCGGAAACGGATGTTCAAGGCGATGCCCGGCACCTGGTCGGCGATCGAGTACGTGCCGTCGGCGCCGGTGGTCGTCGTGCCGACGACCTGTCCGCTGCCGTTGACCACCTCGACGATCCAGCCCGACAGGCGGCGGTCGCCACCGTCGATATGGCCGAAGTCGCTGCCCTGGTCGAACCACACCGTGCCCGACACGGACGCCGACAGCTGCACCGGCGTCGGCAGGCGGCACGCGTTCTGCGTGATCGCCGGGTCGCACACCGGCAGGTCGCCCGGGTTGCCTTCGAAGTCGGCACGTTCGTCCGGCGTCGGCGTGCGGAATTCGTTCTCGCCACCGCCTTCGACGATCACTGCGTTGTTCACCGGCGAACCGGTGGCGGCCGTCGCGGCCACGCGCACCGGCGCGACGATGCTGTCGGCGGAGGTGGCACCGGCGGCGATCACCGTGTTGCTCGCGCAGCGGAAGCGGTCCTCGCCCGCCGCACCGGTACAGGTCCACCCGCTACCGATCGGCGTCGCCGCCAGCGTCAGGCCGGCAGGCAGGCGGTCTTCCACCACGTATTCGCCCGCGCTGGGCTGCTGCCCGATGTTGCGCACGCGCAGCGTGTAGGTCGCCGTGTTGTTGACGGTGAAGATCGCCGGCGTGGCGGTCTTGCTGACCACCAGGTCGGGCGAATCGCCGATCTCGCCGAAGTTGTTGTCGATGGAATCGCCACCCGGCGGCAGCACGATGCCGCTGATCGCCGACGGCGTGGTCGTCACCGGCGTCGCGGTACCCATGACGGTGCCGTCGATCGTGCCGGCGCTGGTGATGCCGTTGAGCGTTTCCACCGGCTGCGTCGGCTCGGTCACCGTGTAGGTGCCCGGACGCAGGTCGTCGAAGCGGTAGCGGCCGTCGGCGTCGGTGGTGACGGTGACGTTCACCGCCTGGCCCAGGTCGTCGGTGCCGGTCAGCACCACCTGCACGTTCGCGTAGCCGCCCTCGCCCGCATCGATGGCGCCATTGTTGTTGCCATCGTTGTAGACGCGGCCGCTGATCGCGCCGGCCGGTACTTCGCCGAAGTCGTTGCCGGTGATGTCCTCGCCCACGCCCAGCGTGATGCCCGTGATGACGGACGGCGTGGACGTCGGCGGCGTCGCGGTACCACCACCGGTACCGGCGTTCGTGATGCCGTTCAACGTGCCCGCGGGCTGCTCGGGTTCGGTGATGGTGTAGGTGCCCGGCGGCAGCTCGGTGAACGCGTACGTGCCGTCCGGCTGCGTCGTCACTTCGCGCGTGATGGTATTGCCGGCCAGGTCGGTCCCGGTCAGGCGCACGACGACATTGCCGAGGCCTTCCTCGGACGGATCGATGACGCCGTCGTTGTCGCTGTCGCGCCACACGCGGCCGCCGATGGAACTGTTGAGCGGGATCTCGCCGAAGTTGTTGCCGATCGAGTTCGCGCCCGGCGTGGTCAGGTCGATCGCCGCGATCGCACTGGGTACGGTCGTGATCGGCGTGGCGGTGCCCGACGGCGTTCCACCGATGGTGCCGGCCACGGTCTGGCCGTTGCTGGTGCCAGTCGGCTGGGTCGGTTCGGTCACCGTGTAGGTGCCCGGACGCAGGCCGTCGAACGCGTAATCGCCGTTGGCGTCGGTGGTGGTGGTGAGCGACACGCTTGCGCCGGTGTCGTCGGTACCGGTCAGCGTAATGGTCACGCCGTCGATGCCGGTTTCGGACGCGCCGGACTGCAGGCCGTCGTTGTTCGCGTCGAAGAACACGCGACCCGACAACGCTACGCCGAGCGTCTCGCCGAAGTGGTTGTCGATCGATGCACCACCTGCGGGCAGCACGATGCCGGCCACCGCGCTCGGCACGGTCGCGACCGGCGTGGCGGTGCCGCTGGTGCTGCCGCCGACGGTACCGGCCACGGTGGTGCCGTTGATGGTGGTGATGCCGCCGACCACGGGCTGCGCGGCCTGCTCGCTGACGGTGTAGGTGCCGGCCAGCAGGTCGTCGAAGCGGTAGTTGCCGTTGGCGTCGGTCACGACCGTAGCCACGGCGTTGCCCAGTGCATCCACGGTGCCCGCCGGCAGCGAGACGCTGACCCCGGCGATGCCGGTCTCGCCCGCATCACGCACACCGTCGTTGTCGGCGTCCAGCCACACGCTTCCGCTCAGCGACGCGGCGCGTTCGCCGAAGTCGTTGTCGCTGGAACCGATGGCCGGCAGGTTGGTGACGGTGATGGTGTTGGTCGGGTTTTCCTGGCCGTTCGCCAGCCCGGTGGGCTGCGTCTCGACGATGCGGTAGTTCTGGCCGGTGACGGCGCCGCCGTAGCTGTAGCCGCCATTGGCGTCGGTGGTCAGGGTGACCGGCGGCAGGTCGTCCGGCGTGCCGAACACGCCATCCGGACCGGCGCCTTCGATCACCACGGTGACACCGGGGATACCCGGGTCCACCGCATCGCGATCACCGTCATCGCCACGGTCCAGGTAGACCGTGCCGCTGATGATGGCGTTGGCGAGTTCGCCGAACAGGTAGCCGGTGGCCACCTGGCCTTCGGTGATGACGATGCCGTCGATGACATTCGAGGTGGTCGCGCTGCCCGGTGTCGCCGCGTTGCCAGGCGTGTGCCGGCCATCGATGTAGCCGGTGGGCTGCGTCTCGGTGATGGTGTAGCTGCCGGTGGGCGGCAACAGATCGCGGAACACATAGGCGCCGGTGGCGTCGGTCTGCACGGTGACGTTGACCGGATTCCCGAGCACATCGGTACCGGTCAGCACCACGGTGACGTTGGCGATCGGGTTTTCACCTCCGTCGAAGCTGCCGTTGTCGTTGTTGGCTGCGGTCGTCGAGAAGTCCTCGAACACGGCACCCGCCAGCGAGCCCAGTGTTTCGCCGAAGTCGCGATCGGACACGCCGGCAGACGGCAGCGCGTTGACGTCGATGACGTTGGTCACGTGCTCGGTGCCGTTGCCGTAACCGGTCGGCTGCGTTTCGGTGACGCGGTAGTTCTGCCCGACCACCAGGCCGGTGAACTGGTAAGCGCCATCAGCGTCGGTCTGCAGCACGACCGGTGCCGGATCGTCGCCGTTGCCGAAGATGCCGTCGGCGCCGGCGCCGGTCAGCGTGATGGTGACGCCCTGCAGACCGCCATTGGGACGCGAGTTGACGGTGCCCGCATCGCCGGCATCGAAATCGCCGTTGCCGTTGCGGTCCACGTAGACGCGGCCGCTGATGCCCGACACCGCGTCTTCGCCGAAATTGAACTGCGTGCCGTCGGTACCGGCGCCCAGGTCAATGGCGCTGATGCGATCGGTGGTGGCGGCATCGCCGCCCACACCGGTCCCCGGGGTACAGCCGGAGGCACAGGCCACGCCACCGATAAGTCCGGCATTCACCGCCGTCGGACGGTTCTGGTAGCTGCCGCCCGGCAGCACCTCGCGCAACGTGTAGACGGTCAACGGATCGAGGTTGGTGAAGCTGTAAGCGCCGCTGGCATTGGTCGTGGTGGTGGCCACGACGGTGCCGGTGGCGGCATCGAGCAGTTCGACGGTGGCTCCGGCGATGGCGCTGTCGCCACCATCACGCACATTGCTGAAGTTGGCGTCGACATAGACGAAGCCTGACAACGAAGGCAGGCGCACCTCGGGGAAGTTGTAGCGCACGCCGGCCTGGTTGGCACCGACGGGAATCGCGCTGATCACCGAGTTGGGCGGACCTGCCGCATACGTGCCGCCCAGCGAGGGCGCACTGCCACCGGCTGCGGGCGGATCGATCGGACCGTTGACGTAACCGGCCGGCTGGGTCTGGGTGATCGTGTAGCCCGACGCATCGGAAGGCGACAGGTTCTCGAAACGGTACGCACCGTCTGCCGCGGTGGGCAGGCTGAGGTTCACCGCGTTGCCGTAAAGGTCGGTACCGGTCAGCACGACGGTGACGCCGGCGATGCCGGGTTCGCCCGTGACGGTCTGCTGCGTGCCGCCGTTGCCGGCCGCGCGATCACGGTCCTCGAACACCAGGCCTTCCAGCGACGAACGCGTGACCAGGATGTCTTCCGTGGCGGTGTTGTTGCCGGGGTTCGGATCCACCTGTTCGGTGGTGATGCTGGTGGTGTTGATCTGCGCACCGGCACCGGGATAGATGGTCCAGCGCACGGGAACGATGACGCGGACCTTGCCGGTCACGGTCACGTCGCCCAGGCGACAGGTCAGCGCCAGGCCGGCAGCGGTACAGGTGCCGGTGCCGTCGGGCACTTCGTCACCGCCCGGGTCCGGCCCCTTCTTCTGCCACGTCGCCGCGCCCAGGATTTCCAGGCCGGCGGGCAAGGTGTCGGTGATCACCGTGCCCGTGCCGTTCAACGGGCTGGTGCCGGAGCGGTCGCGCGACAGGCTGGCGCCCGGACCGTTGTTCGCGCCCTCGATCACCCAGTAGAACGGCTGGCGCAACGCCACCGCCGTGGCGGGCGATGCCGGCAGCGCGACATCGGGATCGCTGTCCGGCAGATCGGTGAACACGTGCTTGGTCACTCCGACATCGGCGCGCGCGCGGATCGAGGTCTGCTCGTCGACCGCGTTGTCGGACGTATTCGGGTCTGTCTCGGCATGCACCACGCTGACGTAGTTGCGCGCCGTATCGCCGCTGGCGCCGGGCGGCGTCTCGTAGCGGTACTGGACGTAGACGTAGCTGGTCGCATTCACGCCCAGCACGCCGGACGTATCGCTGCCGCCGAAGCCCGCACCCGGCACATCGCATTCGATGCTCAGGCCCGCGTCGGTGGGCGTGGTGCCCGTGCCGGTGAACGGATTGGCGCTGGTCACCGTACACGCCGCCGCGCTGAAGGCGGTGGACGGCCCGCCGATCGGGCCCGGCGCGATGCCCATGAAACGCACCTGGCGGCCACTCGGCACGCGATAGGTGTCGTTGATGCGCACGCTGGTCGCCACCGACGGACCGACGTTGCGTACGGAGATACGGTACGTGATCAGGTTGTTCGCGGGATTGAGGGCGTCGTAGCCCAGTGGATCCACGCCGCCGGTGAAGCCCAGGTCGGTCTTGTTGACGATGAGGTCCGCGACGCCCTGCTGGAACGTCAGCGTCGCCGTCTTCTGGTCGTCGGCCGCACTGGTGTTGCTGTTGTAGTCGAACGCGCCGTTGGCGTCGCTGCCGGTGGCACCACCGGTGATGCCGAAGGTGGCGATGTTGTCGAACTGGCGGCCGGCCGGATTGTTGCCGGTATTGACGTTCGGGCGGATCGTGACCCGCATGTCCTCGCTCTGGCGATGCGACATCGACAGCGCCGGGCATTCGATCGCCAGCTGCAACGGCGCGCCGGTCGGGTTCGCATACGAGGTACCGCCCGCCGTGCCGGTGGCGGTCAGTCCGCCGGCAGGCGTGGCCGTGCAGGCCACGGTGCCCGGGGTGCGCGTGGCCGAGACCAGCACGAAACCGGCGTCGTTCGCCGGCAGGGTGAAGGTGTCGCGGAACACCACGCCCGGCACGGTCGCGGTGCCTTCGTTGATGTACGACATCACGTACTGGCTGTTCACGCCGGCACGACCGACATTGCCGGTGGTGATGTTCTTGACCGTGGTGCGGAGGTTGGCTTCGCGCTCGATGCGCACCCAGTCGCTGGCCTGGTTGTTGGCGCCGTTGATTTCGCCGACCGAATCCGGCACCGCCGGATCCACCGCCACGCCGGCGGTGTTGCAGAACGCACCAGTGGCCGGCGCACCCGCGCCGCAGCTGCCCGGGCTCTGGCCCATGCTGTCGAACAGCGGGCGCGCGACGGTGATGACGATGTCCGCGGACGCGCCCGGGTTGAGGGCGATGGCACCCGAGCGGCAGACGACCGATGCGCCGGTGACCGGGCAGTTCCAACCGGCGGGCGCGTTGACGGTGATGCCGGTGCTGGGCAGGCCGCCGGATGCCGGCACGAAGCCGGGCAGCGTGTCGTTCACCACGATGCCGGTGGCCGGCACCGCGTCGGTGATCGCCAGGTTGGTCACGCGCAGGGTGTAGGTGAAGCTGTTGACGCCCACCGCGATCGTGTTGTCGCCGGCACCGGGCGCGTTGGTCCACTTTTCGATCTGCAGGTCGACGCGATCGTTGGTGGTACGCGTGCCATCGCCTGCGCAATCGTTATTGGGGTTGCGGTCTTCGTCGATGCTGCCGGTGAGGGGCTCGAGCGAACCACCCGAGCCGCCGGTGCACGCATTGTTGGTCAGCGCCAGGTCGGCGGTGCGTGCACGCGTGATGATGCGCAGGTCGGGCGCATCCGCGTTCCGCGCCAACGGATACCGCGAGGCATCGAGATCGCAGGTGACGACCTGCGCCGGTCCGCCCCCGTTCCACGTGGGCGGCGCGACCGAACACGTCCACTCGCCCGCGTTGCCGCCGCTCACGTACTCCTCGCCCGGGGCCAGCACGTCCACCACGCGCACGTTGCCGGTGGCCGCGCGCGGGCCGTAGTTGTGCACCTCGATGGTGGAGGTCATGCGGCTGTCGCTGTCGTCGCCGCTGCCCGGCCAGATCGCGACCAGTGCCGGCGCCTTGCGCTTCGCCAGGCCGAGATCGGCGCCATCCGGCACCACGCTGAACGTGGTGCTGCCGGTGTTGTTGGTCGACACCGCATCGGGCGTGTCCGAGGTCACGGTGGCCGTGTTGGTGACATTGCCGCTGCTGTTGGTGCCGTTGGACGGCACCATCGCCTGCACGGTGAAATTGACGATCGCGCCGACGGCGAGGTTGCCCGCAAAGGTGCAACCACGCACCGTGTCGCCACTCGTCGTCGCGCAGGTCCAGCCGGCGGGCTGATTGCCGCCGGTCACGATGAACCCCGTCGGCAGCGTGTCGGTCCAGCGCGGATTGGTCGCGGCACTGGGGCCGAGATTGCGCACCTGGATGTTGAACGTC
>CAMPIO010000069.1 GCA_946886405.1 uncultured Pseudoxanthomonas sp. | reverse complement strand
ACTGCGACGACAAGTGCCCCGGTTCGCAGGCTGGCCAGACCATCGGTCCGGACGGCTGCCCGGTGCAGGTCTCGATCGACCTGAAGGGCGTCAACTTCGACTTCGACAAGTCGACGCTGCGTCCGGACGCGATCGCGATCCTGAGCGAAGCCGCCGAGATCCTGAAGCGCTACCCCGACCTGCGCGTCGAAGTGGCCGGCCACACCGACCTGTGCGGTGCGGACGCCTACAACCAGTCGCTGTCGCAGCGTCGTTCGCAGACCGTGTACGACTACCTGACCAGCAACGGCGTCAGCGCCTCGCGTCTGGTGGGCCCGATCGGTTACGGCGAAAGCCGTCCGCTGGAGCCGACCGCGCAGACCCTGCCGGGCTGCAAGAGCGAGCGTAACCGTCGTACGGAACTGAACGTCCAGAACTGATCGGACGCTCTTCCCGCAACACCCGAAGCCCGGCCTTGTGCCGGGTTTCGTTTTTTCACGGGCTCGTACGCGCGAATTGCGTGATCGTGCTTCCGTCTTTTCGCATCGATGCTCCGTGCGGCGGGTAATTTCTTGCCATGCCATGGAACGCTGCCTACACTCCGGGCACGTCCAGTTGTCCGCCTCCAGGAGTTGTGCCGATGCGTCGTCATGTGTTCGCCAGTGTGCTGTGCATCGCCGCGATTCCCGCCGTCCATGCCGCGCCGGACTGTTCGGGCAGCCTGGTGCCGCCGGCGCTGAAGACGCCTGCCACGGTGATTGCGCCGATCGCGCCGGAGTTCACCGCTGCGGCCACGCAGTTGGGCGCGCCCTCGGGCGTACTGGCCTCGCATGCCTTCGACGAAGCGCAATCGGTCGATCGCGTGCTGATGCGCTTGCGCATCGAAGGTTGCCGCAACGTTGCCAAGGCAATGCCTGCAGCGACGGCGCCGTCGGCGACGGCGGCCACGGCCAGTTCCGCGGCCTATCAGCCGAAAACCGCGCACGACAACACGCCCTGGCGATTCGACATGAGCCAGAACGGCAAGCGCATGACGGCCGACGAGTTTGACGCGTGGATGAAGTCGCGTGGTGTTCGCGTGGTCAAGGCGCCGGGAACTCCGGCAGCCGCACCCGCGCCGGCACCCGCCGAGCCCGCCAAGAAAAACTGATGCACGAACGGCCGGTTTCCCGGCCGTTTTCCTGTCGGCCTCATGACGACGCGCAGACCTCCCTCCCGTGACACCTCGCGTGTCGGACGCCCACGCGTCGCTGCTGCACCAGGACCGCGGCATGGGCTTGCCCGTGCATTGTCCAAGCAAGGCGTGTGTTCGC
Organism: uncultured Pseudoxanthomonas sp.; assembly: GCA_946886405.1. Next base: position 16,283 of record CAMPIO010000069.1, on the reverse strand, counting down.
GCAGCGAGGCCGCGCGCTGGATCGTCGAGGGGAGGGTGTCCGTCGACGGCCGCATCGTGCATGACCCCGAATTCCCCGTGGTTGCCGGTCGTGCCGAGATCCGCGTCGACGGGCTGGCGAGCGCCGCACCGGAGCGCTGCTATCTGATGCTCAACAAGCCGCGGGGTCTGCTGACCACGGCGCGCGATGAACAGGGTCGCGACACGGTTTACCGGTGCCTGGATGGCGCAGGGCTGCCGTGGATCGCACCGGTGGGCAGGCTGGACAAGGCCAGCGAAGGCCTGCTGCTTTTCACCAACGATCCCGAATGGGCGGCGCGCGTCACCGATCCGGCCCATGGTCCCGACAAGACGTACCACGTGCAGATCGACCGTTTGCCGGACGATGACTTGCTGCAGGGACTGAAGGATGGCGTGAACATCGACGGCGAACATCTTTCCGCCCGTGACGTTCGCATACTGCGAAGCGGAGAGCGCAATGCATGGCTGGAGATCGTGCTGGAGGAGGGACGCAACCGGCAGATCCGTCGCCTGCTGGCGGCGTTCGATGTCGGGGTGTTGCGGTTGGTGCGTGTCGCGATTGGATCCCTGGTGCTGGGTGAGTTGGGCAAGGGCGCGTGGCGCGCGCTCGAGCCGCATGAGCGGGATGCACTCGCGCCGACGGCCGGGCGCTGATTGCGCGACGGCGGTCCGGGTTCGTGGCGGATCGCCTGTCTACACTCGCTCACGCTGATTCTGGGGAAACCAACCATGTACCGTTCGAACTTGCGCTTGCCGCTGTGCTGCGCCGTGCTGCTTGCCTCCTGCCTCTCCACCGGCTGCGCGTCGACATCGTCGTCCGCTGCGATGAAGAGGGGCGCGCCCGAAGACGTTGTCACCGTGAAGGCTGGCCCACACGGTCACCGTTTCGACATGCAGCAGAATGGCCGCAGCATGACGGCGGAAGAGTTCGATGCCTGGATGAAGGCGCGCGGCATCCGCGTCGCGAAGGGTGCGCCGGCCAAGAAGACCGCCAGCACGGCGAAGCGCGCCCGCTGAACCGGCAGGGCGCGCTATTCCGTCGATCAGGCTTGCAGGACATCGAGTTCGCGACCGATGCGGATGAATGCATCGATCGCGCGGTCCAGGTGCTCCCGCGTGTGCGCGGCGCTGATCTGCGTACGGATGCGCGCCTGTCCCTTCGGCACCACGGGAAAGAAGAAGCCGATCGCGTAGATGCCTTCCTCCAGCAGGCGCTCGGCGAAGCGCTGCGCCAGTGGCGCGTCGTACAGCATCACCGGACTGATGGGATGCACGCCGGGCCTGATGTCGAACCCTGCGGCAGTCATCTTTTCTCGAAAGTAGCGGGTGTTCTCCTGCAACTGCTCTCGCAGGTCGCCTGCGGCAGACAGCATGTCGAACGCCTTGATGCCGGCGGCCACGACGTGCGGCGGCAACGAGTTGGAGAACAGGTACGGGCGTGAGCGCTGGCGCAGCAGTTCGATCACTTCCTTCCTTGCCGTGGTGAAGCCGCCGAGCGCGCCGCCCATGGCCTTGCCCAGCGTGCCGGTGATGATGTCGATCCTGCCGAGCACGCCTTTCACCTCGGCCGAGCCGCGACCGGTGGCGCCCAGGAAGCCCGTGGCGTGGCATTCGTCGATATGCACGAGCGCGTTGTACTTCTTCGCCAACGCCGTGATCTCGTCCAGCGGCGCGATGAAGCCGTCCATCGAGAACACGCCGTCGGTGGTGATGAGCTTGGTCTTGCAGCCGGCCGCAGCGGCCGCCTGAAGTTGTGCTTCCAGGTCCGCCATGTCGCAGTTGGCGTAGCGGAAGCGCTTGGCCTTGCACAGGCGCACGCCATCGATGATCGAGGCATGGTTCAAGGCGTCGGAAATGATCGCGTCATCTTCCCCCAGTAGCGGCTCGAACAGGCCGCCGTTCGCATCGAAGCAGGCGGCGTAGAGGATCGTGTCCTCGGTACCGAAGAAGGCCGCGATCGTCTCCTCCAACTGCTTGTGCAGGTCCTGCGTGCCGCAGATGAAGCGCACCGAGGCCATGCCGAAGCCATGCGTGTCCAGCGCATCCTTTGCCGCCTGGATGATGTCGGGATGGTCGGCCAGGCCCAGGTAGTTGTTGGCGCAGAAGTTCAGCACGGTGCGGCCGTCGGCCAGCGTGATGTCCGCCGACTGCGGGCTGGTGATGATCCGCTCGGCCTTGAACAGGCCCTGGGCGCGGATCTCGTCGAGGGTGGCGGCGTAATGGGCGGTCAGCGGGTTGGACATGAGGGGCGGGCTGGAAGGGAAGGCCGCCATTCTACCTTTCCGCCCGGAGCAGCCCGGCGTCATGCGGGAAGGACATAAGCGCTTGCCATTTGGTTATTTCCCCGCCGGAGGGTGCGCAAGCAGCATTGCATTCCGGCTGGCAACGGCCCGTCCAACCAGGACCCGGGCCGGACGCATGAGACCCCTTTCCCGCACACGGGCCGCCTGAGGCCTCCAGAACCTCGATGAATACCGATCCGTTCCGACGCCATGCCCGCAACGCCCTGCTCGCGTTGAGCCTGACGCTGGCTGCCGCCGCGGGTGCCAAGGACATCAAGCTGCTCAACGTGTCGTACGACCCGACACGCGAGTTCTACCGCGAGTTCAACACCGCCTTCGCCGCCGACTGGCAGAAAACCAAGGGGCAGAAAGTCAGCATCGAGACCTCGCATGGCGGCTCCGGCAAGCAGGCCCGCTCGGTCATCGATGGACTGGAAGCGGACGTGGTGACGCTGGCGCTGGCCTACGACGTCGACTCGATTTCACAGCGCGCCAAGCTGTTTCCCGCGAACTGGCAGTCGCGCCTGCCTGACAACAGTGCCCCGTACACGTCGACGATCGTGTTCCTGGTGCGCAAGGGCAATCCGAAGAAGATCCGCGACTGGCACGATCTGGTGAAGCCGGGCACTTCCGTCATTACGCCGAATCCGAAAACCTCCGGTGGCGCGCGCTGGAACTATCTGGCCGCATGGGCCTACGGCCTGAAGATCTTCAAGGGCGACGAAGCGAAGACGCGCAACTTCGTGCGCGGCCTGTTCCGCAACGTGCCGGTGCTCGATACGGGCGCGCGTGGTTCGACCACCACGTTCGTCCAGCGCGGCATCGGCGACGTGCTGTTGGCGTGGGAAAACGAAGCCTTTCTCTCGATCGAGGAACTGGGGCCGGACAAGTTCGACATCGTGGTGCCGTCGCTGTCGATCCTGGCGGAGCCGCCGGTGGCACTGGTGGACCGCAACGTCGACAAGCACGGCACGCGCGACGCGGCGCAGGCGTACCTGAAGTACCTGTATTCGCCCACCGGGCAGCGCCTGGCCGCCAAGCACTATTACCGCCCGCGCTATCCACAGTACGCCGCACCGGAAGATGTCGCGCGCTTCCCCAAGCTCGAGCTGGTGACGATCGATGGCGTCTTCGGCTCCTGGGCGAAGGCGCAGGCCACGCATTTCGCCGACGGTGGCGTGTTCGACCAGATCCAGGCGAAGTAACGTGGCGGCAGTGCATCCGTGGCCGGGAAAGGCGCGCGCCAGGCGCGTCATGCCCGGTTTCGGCCTCAGCCTGGGCTACACACTGGCGTGGCTGGGGTTGATCGTATTGATTCCGTTGGTGGGTGTGTTCGCGAAGGCCAGCGGGCTGGGGCCTGCCGGCGTCTGGGCGATCTGGACCGAGCCGCGCGTGCTGGCGGCGCTGCGCATCAGCTTCGGCACTGCATTGGCAGCGGCCGCCTTCAATGCGGTGATGGGCACGCTGGTCGCATGGGTGTTCGTGCGCTACCGCTTTCCCGGCAAGCGTGTGTTCGACGCGATGATTGACCTGCCGTTCGCGCTTCCCACCGCCGTGGCGGGTATCGCGTTGACGGCTCTGTACGGGCCGACCGGCTGGATCGGGCAATGGCTGGAAGCGACCGGCATCAAGGTCGCCTACACGCCGCTCGGCATCACCGTGGCGCTGGTGTTCATCGGGCTGCCCTTCGTGGTGCGCGTGGTGCAGCCGGTGCTGGCCGAGATCGAGAGCGAACTGGAAGAAGCCGCGGCCACGCTCGGCGCGAGACGGTGGCAAGCGGTGCGCCATGTGGTGCTGCCGACGCTGTGGCCGGCCGTGCTGGCCGGCTTCGCGCTGGCGTTCGCGCGTGGCGTGGGTGAGTACGGGTCGGTGATCTTCATCGCCGGCAACCTGCCGGGCGTGTCGGAGATCGCACCGCTGCTGATCACGATCAAGCTGGAAGAGTTCGATTACGAAGGCGCCACGGCGATCGCGGCGGCGATGTTGCTGCTGTCGTTCGCATTGCTGCTGCTGATCAATACGCTGCAAGCCCGGTTGCAGCGCACCGGCAAGCGGGTAGGGGGCTGACATGGGCGACGCCATTGCCGCCGTCATCGCCATTCCCCCGGAGTCGTCCATCGTGGAAGCGCCTGCACGTCCTGTCCGCCGCCATGCCGCCACCACCGAGCCCGTCTGGGTGCAGGTGCTGCTGGTGCTGGGGGCGCTCGGGTTCCTGTTGTCTTTCCTGTTGCTGCCGCTGGCGCTGGTGTTCGTGGAAGCGTTGCGCGGCGGCTGGACGGCCTTCGCCGCCGCCGTCACCGAAACCGATGCGCTGGCGGCGGTGCAATTGACGCTGCTGGTGACTGCGGTCGTCGTGCCGCTCAACCTGGCCTTCGGCGTGGCGGCGGCATGGGCGGTCAGCAAGCACGAGTTCCGCGGCAAGCGATGGCTGGTCACGCTGATCGACCTGCCGTTCGCGGTGTCGCCTGTGGTCGCCGGCCTGATCTACGTGCTGATTTTCGGTGCACAGGGCTGGGCCTATTCGCTGATCGACGAAGGATGGCGTTTCTCGCTGCCGCTGTTCGGCGACCTGCATGTACAGCTGCCGAAGATCATCTTCGCGCCGCCGGGCATCGTGTTGGCGACGATCTTCGTCACGTTCCCGTTCATCGCGCGCGAGCTGATGCCGCTGATGGAGCAGCAGGGCACCGATGAAGAACTGGCGGCGCTCAGTCTCGGCGCAAGCGGCTGGCAGACGTTCTGGCGCGTGACGATCCCCAACATCCGCTGGGCGCTGCTGTACGGCGTACTGCTGTGCAGCGCGCGCGCGCTGGGCGAGTTCGGCGCGGTGTCGGTGGTCTCCGGCCACATCCGCGGCCGCACCAATACGCTGCCACTGCATGTGGAGATCCTCTACAACGAGTACGCGTACAGCGCAGCGTTCGCGGCGGCTTCGCTGCTGGCGCTGACCGCGCTGGTGACGCTGGTGCTGAAGACCTGGCTGGAGTGGCGCCATGGCGAAGCACTGGCCGCCAACCACCGTCATTGAGAAGGCGACATCATGGGCATCAAGATCGAACACCTGGGCAAACAGTTCGGCGACTTCGCCGCACTGGATGACGTGTCGCTGGACATCCGCCAGGGCGAACTGCTGGCGTTGCTCGGGCCCTCTGGCTCCGGCAAGACCACGCTGCTGCGCGTCATCGCCGGCCTGGAGCATGCCGATCGTGGGCGCGTGCTGTTCGATGACGAGGATGCGACCCGTCTCAGCGTGCAAGCGCGGCGCGCGGGCTTCGTGTTCCAGCACTACGCGCTGTTCCGCCACCTGACGGTGGAAGAGAACATCGCCTTCGGTCTGCGGGTTCGCAGGGGGCGTGACCGCGTACCGGATGCGACGATCCGCGCGCGTGTCGCAGAGCTGTTGTCGCTGGTGCAACTGGAGGAATTCGGTTCGCGTTATCCGGCGCAACTCTCCGGTGGACAACGGCAGCGCGTGGCACTGGCGCGGGCGCTCGCCATCGAGCCGCGCGTGCTGCTGCTCGACGAGCCCTTCGGCGCACTCGATGCCCAAGTGCGTCGTGACCTGCGCCGCTGGCTGCGCGAACTGCACGACCGCACCGGGCTGACGACGATCTTCGTCACACACGACCAGGAGGAAGCGTTGGAACTCGCCGACCGCGTGGCGATCCTCAACCGGGGCCGCCTCGAACAGGTGGGCAGTCCGGCGGAAGCCTACGACGCGCCCGCGTCGCCGTTCGTCTACTCCTTTGTCGGCGCGGTGAACCGGGTGCCGGGACGCTGGGATGGCGAGGCGTTGCGGGTTGCCGGATTGCCCTTGCGGCCGCAGGGGCCCGCAGGCGAAGGGGCGGCGGAGGTCTATGTCAGGCCGGAGGATCTTCATCTGGCCGAGGGCGGTTCTATCGCGTGGCCGGCGACGATCGTGGGTGCGCAGCGAGCGGGGCCACGCCTGCGACTGCGTGCGCGCCTGACCGACAGTGACCTCGAGGTCGATGTGGATCTGCCAGCGGAGCGCGAAAGCCCGCAGACGGCACTGGGTCAGCCGTTGCGCCTGGCACCAAAACGGTTCGGATGGTTTCCCCTGGATGGTGCAAAGGCACCAGCGTGATGCGGCATAACGTACTGAATTAATTGAGAAAGAAACCATCTTGCTGGTCATGCAAATGGGACTTGACGCGGGTGATTGGTGCGGCGCACTATCAGGCCGGAGTTAAAAAACCGTGAAGCTGTGATTACGGTCCTGCACCGGATCACCGTTTCCCGCCATCACCGTCCGCCAACCGATCAGGAGAATCCGGATGAAGCCCGTCAATCTCGCCACCGCCCTCGCCACCGCCCTGCTGCTGGCCCTGCCGATGTCCGCCTTCGCCCAGGATGCCGAGGAAGAATCTTCGCCTTTCAGCGCCACGTTCACCGGCACCTCCGACTACGTCTTCCGAGGCGTCTCCCAGACGGACAACAAGCCGGCATTTCAGGTCGGTGCCACGTATTCCGCTCCGTTCGGCCTGTACGTTGGCGCATGGGCATCGAACGTGGACTTCGGCCGCGGTGGTCCGGATATCGAAGTGGATTACTTCGTCGGTTGGAACAAGGATCTCAACGATGCCTGGAACATCGATCTGGGCGTGAACCGTTACACCTATGAACGCGCGTCCAACGACTACGGCGACATCGACTACAACGAGTATCTTGCCAAGGTGACGTGGAGCGGCCCGGTCACCGTGGGTGGCATCCTCGGTTACGCGGATGATTACGGCAACACCGGCGCGGACCAGGTATATGCGGGCGTATCGGCAAGCTACGACATCGGCGACAGCGGGTTCTCGGTGGCCGCAAGCACGGGTTACACCTCCATCGATTACGGCAGTGACGGACGTGCCGACTACTACGACGGCTCCATCTCCGTATCCAAGGCGTTCGGGCCGGCGACGGCGACCCTAGGGTACTACGATACGTTCGGTTCGGATGCCTCCGAACTTCGCAGTGGTTCCGATATCTACAAGCCGGGCCTGGTCCTGACGGTCGGTGTCGCAGTGCCCTGAAGCTGCCGGCGGCAAGCGTAGAAAAGGGCGCCCTGGAGGCGCCCTTTTTGTCCGCTGACAGCTGACAGATGCGGCTCAGTTCCAGCTCAACACCACCTTGCCGGCCTTGCCCTGTTCCATCAGGTCGAAGCCCTTCTGGAAATCGTCGATCGGCAGCTGGTGCGTCAGTACCTTGCCCAGCGGGAAACCGCCCAGGACCAGTTGCGTCATCTTGTACCAGGTCTCGTACATCTTGCGGCCGTAGATGCCCTGCACGGTCAGGCCCTTGAAGATGATCTTGTCCCAGTCGCAACCGGCGCCCTTCGGCATGATGCCGAGCATCGCGATCTTGCCGCCGTGGTACATGCAGTCAAGCATGTCGTTGAACGCGCGCGGATTTCCGCTCATCTCCAGGCCCACATCGAAGCCTTCCATGTGCAGGTCGGCCATCACGTCCTTCAGCGACGTGTTGGCCACGTTGACCACGCGGGTGGCGCCCATGTCGGCAGCCAGTTTCAGGCGGAAGTCGTTGACGTCGGTCACCACGACATTGCGCGCGCCGATGTGCTTGCAGATGCCGGCGGCGATGATGCCGATCGGGCCGGCGCCGGTGATCAGTACGTCTTCGCCGACCACATCGAACTCGAGCGCGCAGTGCGCCGCATTCCCGTAGGGATCGAAGAACGCGGCCAGCTCGGAAGGAATCTGGTCCGGGATGGGCCACAGGTTGCTGGCCGGCATCACCATGTACTCGGCGAACGCGCCGTTGCGGTTCACGCCGATGCCGACGGTGTTCGGGCACAGGTGCTGGCGACCGCCGCGGCAGTTGCGGCAATGGCCGCAGACGATGTGGCCCTCGGCCGACACGCGCTGGCCGACGTCGTAGCCGGTCACCGCCGACCCCAATTGCGCGATGCGGCCGACGAACTCGTGGCCGATGGTCAGGCCGGGCTTGATGGTGCGCTGGCTCCACTCGTCCCACAGGTAGATGTGCAGGTCGGTGCCGCAGATGGCGGTCTTTTCCAGCTTGACCAGCACTTCATTGGGGCCGGGCTGCGGTACCGGCAGCTCTTCCATCCAGATGCCCTTGCCGGCCTCGCGCTTCACCAGCGCCTTCATCGTCTGTGCCATCGGACGTCGATCCAGGTAAATGAGGGCGCGGATTATACGCCCCGGCCCCGTGCCCCCCCTGTTGCAGGGCGCCTTGACAGACCGGACGTACATCGGCGGCCGGCCTCCGTAGGACGAAAGTCATGGTCGGCGACGGTGACAGGTTCATTACAATCGCAACTTTCCTGTCTGTCCCGGGGTTTCCATGCGTACGAACCTGCTCGCCGCCGCCATCGCGGTCCCGCTTTCCCTGCTTGCCGCCGAGGTCGCCCAGGCGGGCGAGGGCATGTGGGTGCCGCAGCAACTGCCCGAAATCGCCGGGCCGCTGAAGAAGGCTGGCCTGAAGCTGTCGCCGCAGCAGCTCTCGAACCTGACCGGCGATCCGATGGGCGCGGTGGTGGCGCTGGGTGGCTGCACCGCCAGTTTCGTATCGCCGAACGGCCTGGTGGTCACCAACCATCACTGCGCGTACGGCGCCATCCAGCTGAATTCGACAGCAGAGAACAATCTGATCAAGAACGGCTTCAATGCGCCCACGACAGGCGATGAAGTCAGCGCCGGGCCGAATGCGCGCGTGTTCGTGCTGGACGAGATCACCGACGTCACCAAGGAGGCGCAGGCCGCCATCGCCTCTGCCGGCAACAACGCCCTGGCACGCACGAAGGCGCTGGAAGCCTTCGAGAAGAAACTGATCGCCGACTGCGAGGCCGATGCCGGTTTCCGCTGCCGCCTCTACAGCTTCTCCGGCGGTAACACCTATCGCCTGTTCAAGAACCTGGAGATCAAGGACGTGCGCCTGGCGTACGCGCCCCCGGGCAGCGTGGGCAAGTACGGCGGCGACATCGACAACTGGATGTGGCCGCGCCACACCGGCGACTTCGCGTTCTACCGCGCCTACGTGGGCAAGGACGGCAAGCCGGCGGCGTTCTCGAAGGACAACGTGCCGTACCAGCCCAGGCACTTCCTGAAGTTCGCCGACAAGCCGCTGGGCGAAGGCGACTTCGTGATGGTGGCTGGTTACCCGGGCTCCACCAACCGTTATGCGTTGGCGGCCGAGTTCGACAACACTGCCGCATGGACGTACCCGACCATCGCGCGCCACTACAAGAACCAGATCGCCATGGTGCAGGACGCCGGCAAGAAGAATGCCGATATCCAGGTCAAGTACGCCAACACCATGGCGGGCTGGAACAACACGAGCAAGAACTACGATGGCCAGTTGGAAGGCTTCAAGCGCATCGACGCCGCCGGCCAGAAGCAGCAGGAAGGAGCGGCCGTGCTGGCCTGGTTGAAGGGGCAGGGCACCAAGGGCCAGCCGGCGCTCGACGCGCACGCGAAGTTGCTCGCCCTGCTTGAGCAGAACCAGGCCACGCGCGAGCGCGATCTGACCCTGGCGATGTTCAACAACACGGCGATGGTGGGTTCGGCCACGCAGCTGTATCGGCTGTCGATCGAACGCGAGAAGCCCAATGCCGAGCGCGAATCCGGTTATCAGGAACGCGACCTGCCCGCCATCGAAGGCGCGCAGAAGCAGCTGGAACGCCGTTACGTCGCAGCGATGGACCGCCAGTTGCAGGAGTACTGGTTGAACGAGTACCTCAAACTGCCGGCGAACCAGCGCGTGGCCGCCATCGACACGTGGTTGGGCGGCAACGATGCTGCCGCTGTGAAGCGTGCGCTGGACCGTCTGGCCGGGACGACGCTTGGCAGCACCGACGAGCGCCTGAAGTGGTTCGCTGCCGACCGCAAGGCGTTCGAGGCCAGCAAGGATCCGGCCATCCAGTACGCGGTGGCGGTGATGCCGACGCTGCTGCAACTGGAACAGGAGCGCAAGACGCGCGCCGGCGAGAACCTGGCTGCACGCCCGGTCTACCTGCAAGCGCTGGCCGACTACAAGAAGAGCCAGGGTGAGTTCGTCTATCCGGACGCCAACCTGTCGCTGCGCATCACCTTCGGCAACGTCATGGGCTATACCCCGAAGGACGGCGTGGAATACACCCCGTTCACCACGCTGGAAGGCGTGGTCGCGAAAGAGACCGGTGCGGATCCGTTCGACTCGCCGAAGGCACTGCTCGAGGCAGTGGCTGCCAAGCGCTATGGCGGACTGGAAGACAAGCGACTCGGCTCGGTGCCGGTGAACTATCTGTCGAACCTCGATATCACCGGCGGCAATTCCGGTTCGCCGGTGCTGGACGCGCACGGCAAGCTGATCGGACTGGCCTTCGACGGCAATTGGGAGTCGGTCAGCTCCAACTGGGTGTTCGATCCGAAGATGACCCGCATGATCGCGGTGGATGGCCGCTACCTGCGCTGGATCATGCAGGAGGTCTACCCGGCACCGCAGTTGCTGAAGGAAATGGGCGTCGGCAAGTAACACCTGCAACTTAGCGGCAGGCACGGGACGGGAGCGGGTATCATCCGCTCCCGTCTTCGTTTCCGGCCGCCGGAAGCGGGACAGCTCTTCTCGAATGGACACACCGACGCATGCGCATCCTGCTTGCCCGCCACGGCGAAACGCCCTGGAACGCTGAAGGCCGTTACCAGGGCCAGATCGACATTCCGCTTTCGCCGGTGGGGGAACGTCAGGCCACCGCGTTGGGTCGGCGTCTGGAAGAGGTGCGCATCGATCGTGCGGTGGCGTCACCGCTGTCGCGCGCGCAGCTCACCGCGAAGCTCGCCCTGGGCGACGCGCGCGCGGACATGCTGCAGACCGACGCGGACCTGCAGGAAATCGCCCATGGTGAGTGGGAAGGCCTGCTGGCCAGTGAAATCCAGGACAAGGACCCGGCGCGCCTGCTCGCATGGCGCGAAGAACCCGACACCGTGCTGATGCCGGGTGGCGAATCGCTGCGCCAGGTGCTCGACCGTTCGTGGCGCGGCCTGGCGCGCGCGGCCGACGGCCTGGGCGATGACGACACGCTGCTGATCGTCGCGCACGATGCGGTCAACCGCGTCCTGCTGTGCCGCATCCTCGGCCTGCCGATCGCGAAGCTCTGGACGTTCCGCCAGGCCCCGACCACGCTCAACCTGCTGGAAGGACCCTCGGTCGACCAGTTGGAGGTCGTGCGCCTCAATGACTGTGCGCATCACACCCCGTTCTTCGGCGAAGCGAAGCATCGCGCGCTCTGAGCAGGCGGCGAGTGCACCCATGCATGCCATGAGAACACGGTTGCGCACGGGCATCGGGTCGATGGCACTCCTGTCTGCGTTGTGCGGCGTGCCGGCGATAGCGTGGTCCGCCGACGAAGGCGTGGACGAACATGGGTTCGCAGCCCCCGATGTGTTCGCCCAGCCCGTGGACATGTCGCCTCCGCTCTATCCGAAAGACATGGCGTGGCAGGGACGCGGTGGCGTGACGGTACTCATCCTCACCATCGATGCCGCAGGAAGAGTGGTCGATCGGCAGGTCGAACGTTCTTCCTCCATTCCTGCGCTGGACCAGGCCGCGCTGGACATCGCCCCGACGTGGACGTTCGTGCCCGCGCGCAAGGACGATCGACCGATTGCTTCGCGTGCGCGGGTGCCGGTGGACTTCAAGATGCCACCGGAATATGCGTTGGATCGCGTGACCGGCAGGCGCCGGGACACGTGCTTCGCACGCCGCCGCAGTGGCGAGGCGGCTCCGCCCGTCGCCGATGCGGAGGGCATGCTGCCGGGCTTCATCGCGGACGATTGCCCGGTGGGCGTCGCCTCGGTGGAAGAAGCACGGTCGATGCTTCAGCGGCATGGCTTCCGTGAGCGCGATGCGTTGCCGGAACTGATCCTGGAATACACCCTGCGCGATGAGGAAGGCTTGAGCTACTGGAATGTTGCGCAGGCTCCCGGCATGCCGTCACTGGTCGTTCGTCGCCGGTTGGTGGGCAACGACGCCATGAGCTGGTACGTGGGCAGCATGCTTTGCGAGGGCCCGCCGACCGCCTGCGAGGCGACACTTGCGCAGGTCCGCGACAGCCAGGCGCGGCAGCCCCGCCTGCCCCCGTTTCCCGTGTTGCCGCCATTGAAGAGGCCGTGATGAAACCGCCCTCAGGCGCAGGTCTGGCGCATTGGCTCGCCTACATCGAGCAGCAGCATCCGAAGTCCATCGACATGGGTCTGGACCGCGTGCGCGATGTCGCGGCGCGCCTTACGCTGGGCAAGCCGGCCGCGCGCGTCATCACTGTCGGCGGCACCAATGGCAAGGGGTCGACCGTCGCCTTCATCGAGGCCATCGCGCGTGCGGCCGGGTGGAAGGTCGGGGCCTATACGTCGCCGCACCTGCTTCGCTACAACGAGCGGGTGCGCATCGATGGTGTCGATGTCGGCGATGCATCACTCGTCACCGCGTTCGAAGCGGTGGACGCCGCGCGCGGCGAAACGACCCTGACCTACTTCGAGTTCGGTACCCTGGCCGCGCTGTGGTGGTTCCAGCGCGCAGCACTCGACCTGGCCGTGCTCGAGATCGGACTGGGCGGGCGCCTGGACGCGGTGAACATCGTCGATCCGGATGTCGCCGTCATCACGACGGTCGACATCGATCACACGGACTTGCTCGGCAACGAGCGCGAGACGATCGGCGCCGAGAAGGCGGGCATCGCCCGCGCGTGGAAGCCGTTGGTACTGGGCGAGGTGGATTCGCCTTCCAGCGTGTTGCGCCATGCCTACGCCATCGGCGCGAATGCGCTGCGGCTCGGCAGCGATTTCTTCCACGAACCCATCGACAGCCAGCGCTGGCGCTGGCGTGAAGTGGGCGCCGAACTGGAACTGCCCGTGCCGGCGTTGTCCGCCCCTTCGCAGCGTGCGAACGCCGCCACCGCAATCGCCGCGTTGCGTGCCTTGCCCGGGGACGCCTTGTCCGATGAGGCGTTCTCGCAGGGGGTCGCCAACGCCATGCTGCCGGGCCGACTGCAGCAGGTCCGGCATGAGGGCGTGGAGGTGGTGCTGGACGTCGGCCATAACCCGCAGGCCGCGCGCGAACTGGCGGCCTGGCTGCAGGGCCATCCGATCACCGGCACCACCCGCGTGGTGTTCGCCGCACTCGCCGACAAGGACGTGCAGGGCGTGGCGGGTGCGCTCGCCGACGTGCCGCTGCAATGGTTCCTGGCGGGACTGACGGCAGGGGTACGCTCGCAGACGGCCGACCAGCTCGCGGCCCGGCTGCAGACTGGCATCGGAGACATGGCGACGCTGCACGCAGGCGTGGCCGATGCGCTGTATGCGGCGCTCGATGCATCGGCATCGGGTGATCGTGTGCTGGTGTTCGGCTCCTTCCATACCGTCGCCGACGCGGTACAGGCCCTGCATTCAGGTCGATGACGGGGAGCGCCGCGATGCGCGCCGTATAATCGACGCGGCATTCCCGCCGCAGCTGCCGTGGACCTGGATGGATACTGCCCTGAAACAGCGCCTGATCGGCGCGGTCGTGCTGGTGGCGCTGGCCGTCATCTTCCTGCCCATGCTGGTGAAAGGCCCTGCGCCCGACAGTGGTGTGTCCGATGTTCCACTGGACGTCCCGCCGGCAGCCGATGGCGAATTCGAAACGCGCGAACTGCCGCTGGTGACGCCGGGCAATGCGCCTGCCTCCGGTGCCGTCGGCCTGCAGGGTCAGGTGGCAGCGCCCGCCGCAGAACCGGCGCCGGCCGCCGGAACGCGCCAGCCGGCAGCGACTGCCGGCGGAAATTTCGCCGTTAGCTTCGGTGCCTACGCCACGCAGGCCGATGCCGACGCGGTCCTGGCCCGTGTGCGCCAGGCCACGTTGCCGGGTTTCGTCGAGCCGGCGTCCATCAACGGCAAGCCGGCCTTCCGCGTGCGCGTGGGGCCCTACGCCGACCGTCCGCAGGCCGAAGCGGCACGCCTCGATGCGATCAAGATCCGTGGCGACGTCAATGCGCAGGTCGTGACGCTGGATGTTCCTGACGCCGCTCCCGCTGCTGCGCCACCTGCCGCCACGGCCTCGGTCGCTACCGCCACACCTGCGACGCCAGCCGTCACCACCCAGGCGCTGCCGCCCGAGCCTGTCAAACCCGCGCCAAAGCCGGCAACGACCGGGGCGAAGCCCGTTGCGACAGTGCCCGCAGCAACCAAGCCGGTACCGACCACGGCGACCCCGGCCGCGACCAAGCCCGCCGAGGCACCGAAGCCGGCCGCCTCGGGCACCGGTTTTGCCGTGCAGTTGGGGGCCTTCTCGAACCCGTCCGACGCCAACGCCCTGCGTGACCGCGCGCGTGGCGCCGGTTTCAGCGCCTTCGTCGAACAGGTGCGCACCGACAAGGGCACGCTCAGTCGCGTGCGCGTCGGGCCGGTGGCCAACCGCGCCGACGCGGACCGCCTGAAGGCACAGGTGGGGTCGAAGATCGGTGTCGACGGCATGGTCCGTCCGCATCCTTGATGGGTCGACTCTGGACTGATCGCACCGGGCGCGCCGCGTGAGCGCGCTCGATCTGACCCTGCTGGCCATCGTCGGCGTGTCGACCCTGTTCGGCGTGATGCGTGGCTTCATCAGTGCCTTGGCGTCGATGGTCGCGTGGTTGCTGGCGGGTTGGGTGGCGTTCCACTACGGCGGCGATGCCGCGCATTTGTTGTCCAGTGACGGCCAACCCTCGGCGAGCGAATTGCTGGGCGGTTACGTGCTCAGCTTCATTGGTGTGATGATCTTCGTCGGACTGACGGGATGGGCGATCCGCCATCTGGTCAAGTCGGCAGGTCTCTCGGGCCTGGATCGCGTGCTCGGCCTGGCGCTCGGACTCGCGCGTGGTGCCTTCGTCGCCTCCATCGTGCTGTTGCTGGCGGCGTTCACCGATTTGCCCAGTGAACCTGAATGGCATCGTTCATCCGTCGTGCCGGTGTTGCTGCCTGGTGCGCAATGGCTGTCGCAATGGCTGCCGGAATGGACTGTGCAGGAACTGGACTTTGGCAACGGACGCCCGGCGGGCGATAATGCGCGCCTGCACCACCTGCTGCCCTTGCCGCTGGAAGACATCGGCGCACCGCAGGAGCACGCCCCCTCGTCGGCCTCACCCGCGTCGAAACCGGAGTAGATCCACCATGTGCGGCATCGTCGGAATCGTCGGCAACCAGAACGTTGCCGGCCAGCTTTATGACGGGCTGACCGTCCTCCAGCACCGCGGACAGGACGCCGCAGGCATCGCCACCGCCGATGGCACGCGGCTGCGCGTGCACAAGGACAACGGACTGGTGCGGGATGTCTTCAGCCCCAAGGCCATGAGCGTGCTGGAAGGTCGTGTGGGCATCGCCCACTGCCGCTATCCGACGGCCGGGTCGGAAGGCATGGACGAAGCGCAGCCGTTCTACGTCAACTCGCCGTACGGCATCGCGTTGGCACACAACGGCAACCTCATCAATACCGAGTCGCTGCGCCAGGATGTGTTCGCGCAGGACCGTCGCAACATCAACACGGACTCGGACAGCGAAGTGCTGTTGAACGTGTTCGCGCACGAACTGGACCTGCAGCGCACGCTGACCCCGGAAGCCGCGATCCGCGCGGTCGCGGGCGTGCATCGACGCGTGAAGGGCGGCTACGCCGTCGTCAGCGTGGTGTTGGGCCTGGGCCTGGTGGCGTTCCGCGATCCGCACGGCATCCGCCCACTGGTGCTGGGCAAGCGCGAACACGGTGAAGGTACCGAGTACATCATCGCGTCCGAATCCGCCGCACTCGACATCCTCGGTTTCGTGCGCATGCGTGACGTGCAGCCGGGCGAGGCCATCGTCATCACCGCGCGCGGCGAGCTGTTCAGCGAAATCGTCGCCGAGACCACCGAGCACGCACCGTGCATCTTCGAGTACGTGTACTTCGCGCGTCCCGACTCGATGATCGACAACGTGTCGGTGCACAAGGCGCGCATGCGCATGGGCGTGAA
>CAMPIO010000068.1 GCA_946886405.1 uncultured Pseudoxanthomonas sp. | reverse complement strand
CGGCGCGGCGCTGTCGGTGCGCTACATCACCGGCAAGCCGATCAAGTTCATCGGCGTCGGCGAGAAGCCGGACGGCCTGGATGTGTTCCACCCGGAACGCGTGGCCAACCGCATCCTCGACATGGGCGACGTGCTGTCGCTGGTCGAGCAGGTCGAACAGAACGTCGACCGAGAGAAGGCCGAGAAGTTGGCGGCCAAGGTCATCAAGGGAAAGAAGTTCGACCTCAACGACATGCGCGACCAGCTCGAACAGATGCAGAACATGGGCGGCATCGGCGGCCTGATGGACAAGCTGCCGGGCATGGGCCAGATCCCCGAGCACGTGAAGCAGCAGGTGCAGCAGGGCAAGGAAGTGCCGCGCATGATCGCCATCATCAATTCGATGACGAAGAAGGAGCGCCGCAACCCGGCGCTACTGAACGGCTCGCGCCGCTCCCGCATCGCCAAGGGCGCAGGCCTGACGCCGGCCGACGTCAACAAGCTGATGAAGCAGTATCAGCAGATGGAAAAAATGATGGGCAAGCTGGCCGGTGGCGGCATGAAGGGCCTCATGCGCAACATGAAAGGCATGATGGGTGGCCGCGGCGGCATGCCGTTCCGCTGAGGCTTTCGGCCTGTTGTAGGAGCGACGTAAGTCGCGACCGCGAGAACGAAAGCACCATGAGATCTGTTGGCATGCGGTCGCGACTGACGTCGCTCCAACTAGGGAATCAGAAGGCGCCCGCATGACCTCGGCTTTCCTCAACGGCAAACCCGCCATCGCCGACGACCTGCGCGCATTGGCATTGGCCAACTATGGCCATTTCACTTCGATGCAGGTGCGCGATGGCGCGGTGCAGGGACGTGCGCTGCATGTGCGGCGACTGGAAGAGGCCACGCTCGCGCTGTTCGGCAGCGGGCTGGACGGCGACAATGCATTGAAGCAGGCCGCGCAGGTGATGGAGCAGGCTGGCCTGCGCGATGCGTCGGTGCGTATCACCGTATTTTCCACGCGGTTCGACTACCGCGATCCTGCGCGAATCGTCACCCCCGACGTGCTGGTGTCGCTGGCGCCGCCGTCATCGCCGGACAAGCCCGCGCTGCGGGTGAAGTCCTATCCGTTCGTACGGCCCTTGCCGCAGTACAAGCACGTGGGCACCTTCCCGCTGTTCCACTATCGCCGCCAAGCGGTGGCGGACGGATACGACGACGCACTGTTCGTCGATCCGGCCGGGCAGGTGGTCGAGGGGTCGATCTGGAACCTGGGCCTGTGGGACGGAGAAACAGTGACCTGGCCCGAGGGACCTGCATTGCGCGGCACGGCCGAGCGGTTGCTGCGACAGGCGCTGGAAGAGGTGGGCGTCCCGCAGCGGTGCGGGCCTATCCCGCTGGCCGAGCTGGGCCGGTACCGGGCGGGATTCGCCTGCAATGCCAGTGGCCTGCAGCCGGTGGTGGCCGTCGATGGCGTCGCATGGAGCCTTGATACCGCCCTCATGGGGGTATTGAAGAAGGCGCTGGATGCCGTGCCCTGGGAGCCGCTGGCCTGACCGTCCGGGCGACCTGTCCGGGGGTGGGTTTTCCTGACCGATTCAATGGCTTACAATAGCCGGCTTACCGCGCCATTCTGGCGACTGGGCAGCACTGGAAAACACCATGGTCAAGATCCGTCTTACCCGCGGCGGCGCGAAGAAGCGCCCCTTCTACCACATCATCGTCACCGACTCGCGCAGCGCGCGTGACGGCCGCAACATCGAGCGCGTGGGTTTTTACAACCCGGTCGCCGCCGGCGCCGAGAAGCGCGTTGAACTGAACATCGCCCGTGTCGACCATTGGGTCGGCAACGGTGCGCAGCTGACCGAGAAGGTCCGCAACCTGTACAAGGAAGTCAAGGCTGCCCCGGCGGCCTGATGGCTTCGGCCGCGCAGACCGCGCGGCCTACCCTACGCATGAACACCGAGCGCCCACCGACCCCGCAGAAAATGATTCTGCTGGGGAGGCTTCTGGGCGCTTTTGGTGTGCGCGGCCAGATCAAGATCGAATCCTGGACCGAGCCGCGCGACGCCATCTTCCGCTACCAGCCGTGGACGCTGCGCGACGCCAGTGGCGCCGAGCGCGAGTTCACGGGCGCTCGCGGCAAGGCCTCGGGCAAACATCTGGTCGCGACGCTGCCGGGCGTTGAAGACCGTGATGAGGTGGAAGCGATGCGGGGGCTCGAGATTTTCGTGCCGCGCTCCGCGCTGCCGCCGCCGAGTGCGGGCGAGTTCTACTGGGTCGACCTTGAAGGCCTTCGCGTCATCAACGCCGACGGCACCGATTTCGGCACGGTCTCGCACCTGTTTTCCACCGGTGCGAACGATGTGCTGGTGGCGCGCGGTGACCGCGAACGGCTGATTCCCTTCGTCGAACCCGACTACGTCCGCTCGGTGGATTTCGAGGCTGGCGTGGTCACGGTGGACTGGGATCCCGAGTTCTAGCCGCCTCGCAGGCGACCGCACACGCGGGTACCCTGCGTCCCTACCGAGTTGCAGCCGATCGCCATGCGCATCGACGTCATGACCCTGTTTCCCGATTTCATCGCCCAGGCTGCGGCCGTGGGCGTGGTGGGGCGTGCGCAGGAGCGGGGACTGCTGTCGCTGCACGGCTGGAATCCACGCGACTATGCCAGCGGCGGCTACCGCCGCGTGGACGACCGCCCGTTCGGCGGCGGTCCGGGCATGGTGATGATGATCGAGCCGCTGCAGGCCTGCCTCTCGGCGGTCCGGGCCGCGGATGCCGCGCCGGCACCGTTGATCTACATGAGCCCGCAGGGCGCGCCGCTGACACAGAAGAAGGCGCGCGAACTGGCCGCGCTGCCGCGCATGATCCTGCTGTGTGGCCGCTACGAAGGCGTGGACGAGCGCTTTCTCGACGCCGAGGTGGACGAGGAGCTTTCCATCGGCGACTACGTCCTGTCCGGCGGCGAGCTGGCGGCGGCTGTCGTCATCGATGCGGTCGGTCGGCTGCAGGACGGCGCGCTGAACGATGCCGATTCAGCAATCCAGGACAGTTTCGAAGGCGATGGCCTGCTGGATTGCCCGCATTTCACCCATCCGTCCAGCCATCCGCTGGGCGATGTGCCGGTCGTCCTGCGCTCCGGCGACCATGCCGCGATCGCCCGTTGGCGCCGGCAACAGGCGCTGGGTCGGACCTGGTTGCGCCGGCCCGACCTGTTGGACGAAGTTGGCCTCTCCAGGGCCGACAAGGCCCTGCTGGCCGCGTTCCGCGCGGATCTGGCGGCCAAGGATGGGGCAGGGTAGCCAGCCCGGCCGCTGATCCGGTAGAATGCGCGACCCTTGGGCGGTTCTCGCCCGCGGATCCCATAACAATATCGTGCAGCGCAATCCGGCGACTGCATCAGGTTTCGCTGTCGCAAGACACAATCACGCATACAAGCATTGGTGCCAACATGAGCAAGCTCCTCCAGGAATTCGAAGCCTCCCAGATCACGCGCGAGCTGCCCGCGTTCGGCCCCGGTGACACCGTGGTGGTCAACGTGAAGGTCAAGGAAGGCAACCGCGAGCGCGTGCAGGCGTACGAAGGCGTCGTCATCGCCAAGAAGAACGCCGGCCTGAACTCCGCTTTCACCGTCCGCAAGATTTCGCACGGCTACGGCGTCGAGCGCGTCTTCCAGACCCACAGCGCCACCATCGACTCGGTCGAAGTGAAGCGCCGCGGCAAGGTCCGCGCCGGCAAGCTGTATTACCTGCGCGATCTGCAGGGCAAGGCTGCGCGCATCAAGGAAGACCTGGCCGCGAATGCCGCCGCCAAGGTGGCCCGCCAGGCCGCCGCTGCCGCCGAGTAATTCCGGCCAAGCGCGTCGCACGAACGGCCACCTTCGGGTGGCCGTTTGCGTTCCCGGCCCGTCGTTTCCATACCGCCGCGCCCTACGATCTCCGTCCCGCTGTCGTCTTCCTGTGCCGATGACCGAAACTGACACGCCCCTCGCAACCGTGCGCCTGGACCTGTGGCTCTGGGCCGCGCGCTTCTTCAAGACCCGCAGTCTCGCGAAGCAGGCGGTCGAGACCGGCAAGGTCGAGGCGGCAGGACAGCGGGCGAAGTCGTCGCGTGCGGTGCGCGTGGGAGATGTGCTGGTCATCACCCGGGGAGGCGAGGTCTTCGAGGTCGAGGTGCGTGCACCGGGCGACCGCCGCGGGTCGGCTGCGGTCGCGCAGACCCTGTACGTCGAGTCGGATGCCTCGCGGCAGCGCCGTGAGGTGGCCCTGGCCGCGCGGCGCGCGGAGCGCGCTGGCTACCAGGCGCCGCAGTCGCGGCCGGACAAGCGCGCAAGGCGGTTGATCCGCGCGCTGGGCGATATCGATGCCCTTTGATGTCATCCCTATGAAGAAGGGCGCCGATGGCGCCCTTCTTCGTTACTGCCATGGATCGTGAGGGCGATCAGCGTCCGCCGCCCAACATGCCGCCGCCAATCTTGAGAATGTCACCCAGGCCCAGCTGACCGTCGCCGTCCTGGTCGAGCACGGCGCCCAGCAGGCCGCCACCCAATCCACCCTGCTGCTGCGCGACCTGCCGCTCCTGGCCGAGGACTTGGCCCAGCGCATTCGGGTTCGCATTGCCCTGGCCCAGGAAACGCTGCGCAAGAAAGGACAGCACGATGGGCGCAAGAATCTTCATCAGCATGGCCGACTTGTCGCCCCCCAGCCCGGTCGCCTGACCCAGGCTGGCTTCGGCGCGGGGCTGTGCGCCACCGAAAATGTGCCCGAGGATCGCAGCGCCATCCGTCTGGCGGCTGGGCGCCGAGCCACCCCCCAGCACCGCACCCAACACGCTGCCCAGATCAAAACCGCCGGCATGGTCTTTCTGCAAGGCGCCCAACAGCGCTTCGGCGCCCTGCGGCTGTGCGGCATTCTTGCCCAGCGCGCCCAGCAACAAGGGCAGGGCTGCGGCCACGGCGCCGGAGGTCTGCATCTGTCCCACACCGAGCTGCTGCGAAACCTGCTGCAACGGTGCGCCCTGCAGCTGGGCGAAGAGTTCTTCTGCGAGTGACTGGTTGCTCATGGTGTGGCTGTCCTCCTGGACGAGTGTTGAGTGGCGACGATCATCCTAGCGCCAAATCCCGTGACCACCGTCTCACAATAGTTCGGCCCGACCGGCGGGCAAGGTCAGGCCTGCACGCGGCGGGCGTGCAGGCCATCTCCTATGTCTCTCGCGCTAGGCCAGATCGAAGCGATCCAGCTCCATCACCTTGGTCCAGGCGGCCACGAAATCGCCTACGAACTTCGCCTGTCCGTCGCTGCTGGCGTAGACCTCGGCCAGCGCGCGCAGCACCGAGTTGGAGCCGAACACCAGGTCCGCGCGGGTGCCGGTCCACTTCACGGCACCAGTCTTGCGGTCACGGCCCTCGTAGCCATTGGCGCCAGTCGCTTTCCATTCGGTCCCCATGTCGAGCAGGTGGACGAAGAAGTCGTTGCTCAATGTACCGGGCGTGCCGGTGAACACGCCGTGCTGGCTACCATCGGCATTCGCACCCAACACGCGAAGGCCGCCGACCAGTGCGGTCATCTCGGGCGCGGTAAGCGTCAACAACTGCGCGCGATCCACCAGCAGATGTTCCGCCGGCACCGCCGAACGGCCCTTGAGGTAGTTGCGGAAACCATCGGCGAACGGTTCCAGCACCGCGAACGATTCGACATCGGTCTGGTCGGCACGCGCATCGGTACGGCCTGCACGGAATGGCACGGTGACGGCATGGCCGCCGGCCTTCGCTGCCTGTTCCACGCCCACGCCGCCGGCTAGCACGATCAGGTCGGCTAGCGAGACCTTCTTGCCGCCGGACGCCTCCAGGTTGAATTCCATCTGGATACGCTCCAGCGCCTTCAGCACCTTCGCCAGCTGTTCGGGCTGGTTGACGGCCCAATCCTTCTGCGGCGCAAGGCGGATGCGCGCCCCGTTGGCACCGCCACGCTTGTCGCCGCCGCGGAATGTGGAGGCGGACGCCCATGCGGTGGACACCAGTTCCGCGACCGACAGGCCAGAGGCGGCGATCTTCTGCTTCAGTGCATCGACATCGCTCTCATCGATCGCGGCATAGTCCGCCTTCGGCAGCGGGTCCTGCCAGATCAGCACTTCCTTCGGCACCATCGCGCCGAGGTAGCGCGCGCGCGGCCCCATGTCGCGATGGGTCAGCTTGAACCAGGCGCGCGCGAAAGCTTCGGCGAAGGCCTGCGGGTTCTCCAGGAAGCGTTTGGAGATGGGGCCGTAAATCGGATCGAAGCGCAGCGAAAGATCGGTGGTCAACATCTTGGGGCGCTGCTTCTTCGTGGTGTCGTGCGCGAGCGGCACGTCCTCGGGCGCATCTTTCGCGACCCACTGGTGCGCGCCGGCCGGCGACTTCTCCAGTTCCCACTCGAACCCGAACAGGTTCTCGAAGAACTTGTTGCTCCACAACGTCGGCGTCTGCGTCCAGGTCACCTCGATGCCGGAAGTGATGGTATCGCCGCCGCGGCCGCTGCCGTAGGTGGACTTCCAGCCGAGGCCCTGCTGCTCCAGGGCGGCGGCCTCGGGGTCGTTGCCGACGGCGTCGGCCGGGCCGGCGCCGTGGGTCTTGCCGAAGGTGTGGCCACCGGCGATGAGGGCGACGGTTTCTTCATCGTCCATCGCCATGCGTGCGAACGTATCCCGGATGTCCTTCGCCGCGAGCAGCGGGTCGGGATTGCCGTCGGGGCCTTCCGGATTCACGTAGATGAGGCCCATTTGCACGGCGGCCAGCGGATTCTCCAGACGGCGCGAATGGACGTCGCTGTCGGCATCGTCGTCGGACACCAGCACGCCCTTGTCGCCCGGCTTTTCTACGCCCTCCGAACCATGCGCGTAACGCACATCGCCTCCCAGCCACGTGGTTTCGCGGCCCCAGTACACGTCCTGGTCGGGCTCCCACACATCTTCGCGGCCGCCGCCGAAGCCGAACGTGCGGAAGCCCATCGTTTCCAGCGCCACGTTGCCGGTGAGGATCATCAGGTCGGCCCAGGAAATGGACTGCCCGTACTTCTGTTTGATCGGCCACAGCAGGCGGCGCGCCTTGTCCAGGCTGACGTTGTCCGGCCAACTGTTGAGCGGCGCGAAGCGCTGCTGTCCGCGTCCGCCGCCGCCGCGGCCATCCTGGATGCGGTAGGTGCCGGCGCTGTGCCACGCCATGCGGATGAAGAGGCCGCCGTAGTGCCCGAAGTCGGCCGGCCACCAGTCCTGCGAGTCGGTCATCAGATCGCGCAAGTCCTTCTTCAGCGCGTGATAGTCCAGCTTGTTGAAGGCCTTGGCGTAGTCGAAGTCGCCCGCCAGCGGGTTGGAGCGCGACGAGTGCTGGTTCAACAAGTCGACACGCAACTGGTTGGGCCACCAGTCGCGGTTGCCGGTGCCGCCGCCGGCGGTCTGGTGGAACGGGCACTTCGATTCGGTAGTCATGGGTTTCCTTCCTCTGGGCGTCGGGTATGGCGGGGAATGTCCGTGGAGCGGATCTGTTGCAGGGCGAAGTAGCGCGAGGCGACGTGGGTCGCGCGCTGAATGAAAGCGGGTGGGGTGTGCGAGCGCAGCGACATCGGGGGCACTCGCATGGCTGACGTCCTTGAGGGCGTTGGCGGATGGCGACCAGACTAGGCAGTGCGGACGATCAATGAAAATCGTTTGTAGCGAAGGGTTCGATAGCAGCTTTCAATGGTGCGTTGCGACATCGCCCCTCGGCTGACGCGGTTCACCATACTCCGCGCGCGTTACGCGAATGTTGTAGGTACGGGCCGCAGCAGGGTGCCGCAGCGTCACCCGGTTTCCGATCCGCGCGATCTTGCGCAGGGGTCAGAGAAGCGCCTTGAGCCGGTACAGGGCTTCCAGCGCCTGCTTCGGTGTCAGGTCATCCGGATCGATCGCCGCCAGCGCTTCCTGTGCGGCCGAGGGCGTGGCGGCGAACAGGCCGAACTGCTGCGGGGCGTCGAGCGCCTGCGGGGCCATGTCCGAGGCGTGCGTCTCGCGGCCGCGCTGTTCCAGTTCCGCCAGACGGCGGCGTGCCTGCTGCAGCGTTGTCTTCGGCAGTCCGGCCAGCGCTGCGACCTGCAGGCCGAAGCTGCGGTCGGCCGCGCCGTCCTTCACCGCATGCATGAAAACCAGGGTGTCGCCGTGTTCGACGGCATCGAGGTGCACGTTGGCGATGCCACTGGCGGGTTCGTTCGCCAGCGCGGTCAGTTCGAAGTAATGGGTGGCGAACAGCGTGTAGCAGCGGTTGCTGGCGGCGAGGTGGCGGGCCACCGCGTCGGCCAGGGCCAGGCCGTCGTAGGTGGACGTGCCGCGACCGATCTCGTCCATCAGCACCAGCGACTGCGCGGTGGCATGGTGCAGGATGTAGCTGGTCTCGGCCATTTCCACCATGAAGGTGGACTGCCCGCGGGCGAGGTCGTCGCCGGCGCCGATGCGGGTCAGGATGCGGTCGATCGGGCCGATCACCGCGCGCGAGGCGGGCACGAAGCTGCCGATGTGCGCCAGCAGCACGATCAGCGCGTTCTGCCGCATGTAGGTCGACTTGCCGCCCATGTTCGGGCCGGTGATGACCAGCATGCGGCGGCCGTCGTCCAGCCGCAGGTCGTTGGGCTCGAAAGGTTCCTTGCGCACCGCTTCGACCACAGGATGGCGGCCGCGCTCGATGCACAGGCCGGGCGCATCGCCGAGTTCGGGCTGGGCCCAGTCCAGTTCCTGCGCGCGCTCGGCGAAGGACGCCAGCACGTCGAGTTCGCTGAGCGCGCCCGCGCAGCGCTTCAGCGGTTCCAGGCGCGCATTGAGCGTGTCCAGCAGCGCGTCGTACAGCAGTTTCTCGCGCGACAGCGAGCGCTCGCGCGCCGACAGCACCTTGTCTTCGAACTGTTTGAGTTCTTCCGTGATGTAGCGCTCGGCACCGGTGAGGGTCTGTCGCCGCGTGTAATGCACGGGCGCCTTCTCGGCCTGGCCCTTGCTGATTTCTATGTAGTAGCCGTGCACGCGGTTGTAGCCGACCTTGAGCGTGGCGATGCCGCTGCTCGCGCGCTCCCGCGTTTCCAGATCGACCAGGAACTGGTCGGCGTTCGTGCTCAACCGGCGCAGTTCGTCGAGTTCGGCGTCATAGCCGTCGGCCAGCACGCCACCATCGGTGAGTTTGAGCGGAGGCTGCGGTGCGACCGCCGCCAGCAGCAGCGCGGCAGTGTCGTCGTGCTCCCCAAGTTCCGCAGCGAGCGACTGCAGGCGCGGTGAATCGAGCGGTTGCAGGTGGCTGCGGACGTCCGGCAGCAGCGCCAGCCCATCGCGCAGCGTGGACAGGTCGCGGGGGCGCGCCGAGCGCAGCGCCACGCGGGTGAGGATGCGCTCCAGGTCGCCAAGTGCGCGGAAGCCGCTGCGCAGATCGCGATCCGTGCCGTGGCCGATCAGCGTCGCGATGGCATGGTGGCGTTCGCCCAGCACGGTGCGGTCGCGCAGTGGCCGGTGCAGCCAGCGGCGCAGCAGGCGCCCGCCCATCGGCGTGACGGTGGTGTCCAGTACCCCGAGCAGGGTGTGTTTCGTGTCGCCGTCGACGCGCGTATCCAGTTCCAGATGTCGGCGCGTGGCGGCATTCATCGCGATGGCATCGCCCGCCGATTCCAGCGCGATCGCCGTCAGATGCGGCAGGCGCTGCTTCTGCGTCTCTTCCACGTAGCCGAGCAGCGCGCCGGCGGCCCCCGTGGCCAGCGCCTTGTCGTCGATGCCGAAACCGGTCAGGTCATGCACGCCGAAAAAGTTGAGCAACTGCCGGCGCCCGCTGTCGGGATCGAACAACCACGGTGCGCGTCGGCGGATGCCGCTGCGCTGCTGCAGGAAGGCTGGCATGCCCTCTTCGTCGGGCACGAGCAGCTCGGCGGGCTCCAACCGTGCGAGTTCGGCTTCCAGCGCATCGTCGCTGTCCACCTCGTTGACCATGAAGCGTCCGCCCGCCAGGTCGGCCCACGCCAATCCGTAGCCCGAGCGTCCGCGGCTGACGGTCATCAAAAGAGTGTCGCGGCGTTCGTTGAGCAGGGCTTCGTCGGTCACCGTGCCGGGTGTCACCACGCGCACGACCTTGCGCTCCACCAGCCCCTTCGCCAGTGCGGGGTCGCCGATCTGTTCGCAGATCGCCACCGATTCGCCCAGCGCCACCAACCGCGCCAGGTAGCCCTCGCAAGCATGCACCGGGACGCCTGCCATCGGAATCGGTGCGCCGCCGGAACTGCCGCGCTGGGTCAGGGTGATGTCCAGCAGTCGTGCGGCCTTGCGCGCATCGTCGTAGAACAATTCATAGAAGTCCCCCATCCGGAAGAACACCAGCAGGTCCGGGTACTCCGCCTTGGCGGCGAAGAACTGCTTCATCAGGGGCGTGTGTTCCGACTTGTCTTTGCTCACGTGGCCAGCGGGAAAGGGAAGGCAAAAGGGCGTTGATTGTAGCGGCTGGGCGTCGGCGTCCGTGGCGTGCCGAAGGCGTTGCAAGCGCATGCTCGCGCGCGAGCCGGCACCGAGAGGTCGAGCACGCGTAATCGAACTTCCGCACGATCGTTCGGAAAATCAGTGGCTTATCCGTGCCAAAGTGATGGCCTGCGTATCGACGCAGTGCAGAATGCCGTGCTGTAAAGCCGGTGTTAATTTCGCGTTGACGCAAGGGGAGTTGCGTTCGTCATCAGCGGCATCGCCGCTCGCCTTACCGGAATACACCACAAGCACCAACCGCCAGACATGACCCTTGGGAGGGGAGAACATGGTCAACGCATCGCCCAGGCACAAAGCGCTTTCGCTCGCCGTCTTCACTGCGCTCTGCGCCAGCTCGCATGCGTATGCGCAGCAGGCCGCCGCACCGGCGACCGAGGAAGAACCCACCACACTGGCGACCATGACGGTCACCGCGCAGAAGCGCGAGGAGGCCATGCAGGACGTGCCCATCGCGATCACCGCGGTGTCCGAACAATTGCTGCAGGACACGGGCGTCCGCGATATCAAGGACCTGCAGGTCCTGGTGCCGGGGCTGACCGTGACCAGCACGCAGAGTGAGGCCATCACCACCGCACGCATCCGCGGCATCGGCACTGTCGGCGACAACGTCGGTCTGGAATCCTCGGTGGGCGTGGTGATCGACGGCGTCTACCGTCCGCGCAACAGCGTCGGCTTCGGTGACCTGGGCCAGTTGGAACGCATCGAAGTGCTGAAGGGTCCGCAGGGCACGGTGTTCGGCAAGAACACCTCGGCAGGCGTCATCAACGTGGTGACCCGTCGCCCGAGCTATACGCAGAGCGCCGAGGGCGAGATCAGCGCCGGCAACTATGGTTCCCTGGGCGTGTCCGGCAGCTACAACGACGCGCTGGGCGATATGGCGGCTTTCAACATCTATGCAGCCAAGCGCAAGCGGGATGGCTGGATGGACGTGCGCACGGGCGCCGGTCCGCGCCGCGAGACCGACGACAACGACCAGAATTTCCACACGATGCGCGCCAAGCTGCTGCTGGAGCCGTCCGAGAACGTGGAGATCATGGTGTCCGGCGATTTCACCAGCCGCGAAGAGAACTGCTGCGCGGCGGTGCAGACCACCGTCGGTGCGACGGCCGCGATCCTCAACCGGCTGGTCGGCGGCCAGGCCGTAGCCGCGCCGGGCGATGATCCGTTCGATCGCGTGGCGTACAGCAACCGTCCGACCACGCAGGACATCAAGGAGAATGGCGTTGCGGTCGAAGTGAACTGGGACTCGTCCTGGTTCGGGGGCGCCACGCTGACGTCGATCACCGCCCAGCGCGAGTGGGAGGCGATCAACGGCCTCGACTACGACTTCAGCACGGCCGACATCCTGTACCGCGTGGCGGACGAGGACGAGTCGTTCACCGGTTTCAAGACCTTCAGCCAGGAATTCCGCCTGACGGGCGCGACCGAGCGCATCGACTGGATGGTCGGCGCGTTCTATACCGACGAAGATCTCGATCGTACCGAGACCTACCGCATCGGTCCGCATTACGAGCCTTATCTGTCGGTGGCGCTGCTGTCGATCATCAATCCCGCGCTGGGCACGTCGCCTACCGCGCCGCTGTTTCTCTCCCAGGCGAGTGGCCGTCCGTTCGGCACGGTGTTCGCCGGTCTGGGTGCGCTGGATACCTATCAGCAGAGCGCCAAGAGCACCGCGCTGTTCACCAACAACACCTGGCATGCCACCGACGCACTCGATCTCACGCTCGGCCTGCGCTACACCCGTGAGAAGAAGACGCTGATCTCGAACTACAGCAACCCCAACGGCGGTGCAGGGTGCGGTTCGATGTTGGCCAATCCCGCTCAGGTCGTCGCCGCTCTGGTGGCGCGCGGTCTGACGGTGGCACAGGCCAGCGCTGCCGCGCCGACGGTGGTCGGTTACGGCTGCCTGCCGTGGGCCAACCCGCTGCACAACGCACCGTCGCGTGACACGGTGCAGAGCCGCGAGGAGAAGGAGTGGTCCGGCACGGTGAAGGCCGCGTACCGCTGGAACGAGAACGTGATGACGTACGGATCGTTCGCGCGCGGTTACAAGGGCGGTGGCTTCAACCTCGACCGCGTGCAGTCGTCCAATGGCCTGAGCAGTGGCAGTGCGAACGGCATCCAGCCGGTCCTCGATACCTCGTTCGGCGGTGAGTTCGTGGACAGCTACGAGCTGGGCGCCAAGACCACCTGGCTCGACGGCAACCTGCTGCTGAATGCCACCCTGTTCCACCAGAAGTACGAAGACTTCCAGCTCAACAGCTTCCTGGGCACCAGCTTCGTGGTGCGCTCGATTCCGGAAGTCACGTCGCAGGGTCTCGACGCGGAACTGATGTGGCAGCCCAAGTCGATCCGCGGCCTGATGCTGCAGAGCGGCCTGATGTACGCCGATACCACGTACGGCGACACCATCCCGGGCGGCGACTTCGTTTCCCCGACCGGTGCGCTGTACAAGCTGCCGGGTGCGCAGATGAGCTTCGCGCCCAAGTGGTCCGGTTCGGCGTCGGTGACGTACGAATGGGACGTGGGCAGCCTGATGGCCCGCTTCAACATCGGCGCCAAGTACGTGTCCGAATACAACACCGGCTCGGATCTTGATCCGGAGAAGATGCAGAGTGCGTACACCGTCGCCAACGCGCGCTTCGGCATCGGCGCGCAGGACCAGCGCTGGATGCTGGAATTCTGGGGCACCAACATCACCGACGAGGAGTATGTGCAGGTCGGCTTCGACGGCCCGTTGCAGAACGTGTCGCCGGCACCGAACAACCCGTTCAATACCTTCAATGCGTTCCTCGGCGCACCCCGCATGTATGGCGTGACCTTCCGCGTCCGCTACTGATCCCCTTCGCACATTGTGGCGAGCGGCCCGCCTTTCAGGCGGGCCGTTTTCTTTGTGGTCCCGGCGGGGCGACAGCGCGCGACAAATCGGCTACAACATGCGTGCCCCCTGTCGGAACCCGTGATGTCAGCGCCCACCGATGAACAACTGCGCGTCCTGGCCCACCACGTCGGCGAACGCCTGCGGCAGGGCCGCGATCACCTGGTCACTGCGGAAAGCTGCACGGGCGGGTGGATCGCCAAATGCGTGACGGACATCGCCGGATCGTCGGACTGGTTCGATTGCGGTCTGGCCGCCTACAGCTACGAAGCCAAGCAGGCGCTGCTGGGCGTGCGCCCGCAGACGCTGGAAACGCATGGCGCCGTCAGCCGGGAGACAGTCATCGAAATGGTGTCGGGCGCCCTGGTCAACTCCGGCGCCAGTGTCGCGGTGGCGGTAACCGGCATCGCCGGGCCTGGCGGCGGCAGTCCGGACAAGCCGGTCGGTACGGTGTGGATCGGCTGGAAGCGGCGCGGGGGCTACGCGCGGGCAGAGGTCTTCCAGTTCGCCGGTGACCGCGAAGCGGTGCGCCGGCAGACGGTAGCCACCGCACTCACGGGCCTCGAACAGCTCTAGTCCTTTGAGGCAGGGCCTCAGGTCGCCCGATGAAACAGTTGCCAGCCCGGACGGTTAGTAGTATTACTACTAACCATGGACCTGACCGATACCCAGCACGCCATCCTTGCCCTGATCGCCGAGCGGCTCGAAGCCGAAGGCATGCCCCCGTCCCAGGCCGAAATCGCCAAGGCCTTCGGCTTCAAGGGGGTGCGTGCCGCGCAGTACCACCTTGAAGCCCTGGAACAGGCCGGCGCCATCGAGCGCGTCCCCGGCCGGGCACGGGGCATCCGTCTGTTGAAAGTGCCGGCGTCGGCGCAGTCCGACCTGGCGTTCCCGGCCGCCAACGACGATGGCCTGCGCGTTCCCGTGCTGGGGCAGGTGGCGGCGGGCGCTCCGATCGGTGCGGACGCGGGACATCACGACTATGTGCTGCTGGACCGCGCTTTTTTCGCGCCTGCGCCCGACTATCTGTTGAAGGTGAAGGGCGATTCGATGCGCGACGAGGGCATTTTCGACGGCGATCTGATCGGCGTGCACCGCACGCAGGATGCGCACTCCGGACAGATCGTGGTGGCGCGGGTCGACGACGCCATCACCGTCAAGCTGCTGAAGATCGGCAAGGACCGCATCCGCCTGCTGCCACGCAATCCCGACTATGCCCCCATCGAGGTGTTGCCCGACCAGGACTTCGCCATCGAAGGGCTGTACTGCGGGCTGGTGAGGCCCAACCGGTGACGCGCGCGTCCGATGCCGTCGAGCGGCATTACCCGATGCCCGGACAAGGCATGCCCCGATGCCCGCAACCAGGTCCCCGGATTAATTTCACTCATGCCCGCTCCGTCGCAGCCTGTGCGATGGGCGCCCACCACACTGATCGCACCTGACCACATTGACTAGGACCACGACGATGGATGAGAACAAGAAGCGCGCCCTTTCCGCCGCACTGACCCAGATCGAGCGCCAGTTCGGCAAGGGATCGGTGATGCGCATGGGTGACCGGGTCATCGAGCCCGTCGAGATCATCCCCACCGGCTCGCTGATGCTGGATATCGCTCTGGGCATCGGTGGCTTGCCGCGCGGTCGTGTGGTGGAAATCTATGGTCCCGAGTCCTCCGGCAAGACCACGCTGACGCTGCAGGCCATCGCCCAGTGCCAGAAGCAGGGCGGTACCGCCGCCTTCATCGACGCCGAGCATGCGCTCGACCCGATCTATGCCGCCAAGCTGGGCGTCAACGTGGACGATCTGCTGCTGTCCCAGCCGGATACCGGTGAGCAGGCGCTGGAAATCGCCGACATGCTGGTGCGTTCGGGCTCCATCGACATCGTGGTCATCGACTCCGTGGCGGCGCTGACGCCGAAGGCGGAAATCGAGGGCGAGATGGGCGACCAGTTGCCGGGCCTGCAGGCGCGACTGATGAGCCAGGCGCTGCGCAAGCTCACCGGCAACATCAAACGTTCCAACACCACCGTCATCTTCATCAATCAGTTGCGCATGAAGATCGGTGTGATGATGCCGGGGCAGAGCCCTGAAGTGACTACCGGCGGTAACGCGCTGAAGTTCTATGCCTCGGTGCGCCTGGACATCCGTCGCATCGGTGCCATCAAGAAGGGCGACGAGATCATCGGCAACCAGACCAAGATCAAGGTCGTCAAGAACAAGCTGGCGCCGCCGTTCAAGCAGGTCGTCACCGAGATCCTGTACGGCGAAGGCATCAGTCGTGAGGGCGAACTGATCGACATGGGCGTGGAAGCCAAGCTGGTCGAGAAGGCAGGTGCCTGGTACAGCTACGGCAGCGAGCGTATCGGCCAGGGCAAGGACAATTCCCGCACCTTCCTGCGCGAGAACCCGGCGATCGCCGCGAAGCTGGAGGCCGAGCTGCGCGAGAAGTTCCAGCCGGCAGAAGCGTCGCGCGATGAAAAAGCCGACGACGACGGCGAGTAAGACCGGGGCGGGGCGGGATGTCGGCCGAGGACGGGCAGGCGGGGGCACGGGCGGGACGCCGTCGCAAGCCTGTTGAGCAGACTCCGCTGCAACGCGCGCTGGGTCTGCTGACCCGGCGCGAGCATTCCCGCAGGGAACTGTCCCGGAAGCTGACGTCCCGGGGTGTGGATGCGGCCGATGTGCGATCGGCCGTGGACCGGTTGGCGGATGAAGGCTGGCAGAGCGACACGCGCTTTGCCGAAGCCCTGGTCCGCAGCCGGGTCTCGGGTGGTTATGGACCGCTGCGCATCAAGGCCGAGCTGTCCACCCATGGGCTGGACCGCGAGGCGGTCGTGGCGGCCATGGCCACCTTCGATGGCGACTGGACCGAAGCGGCGTGCGACCTCGTCCGCCGCCGTTTCGGTCCAGTCCGCCGGATCGAGCCGGCGCAGGCCCGCAAGATCGCGGATTTCCTGATCCGGCGCGGCTTCGACGCTGGTGCGGTCCGCGCCGCCATTCAGATGGACCCGGAGGACTGGGGCTGAGCGGCCTGATAACCTAGCGCATTGGGTTGCTTCCCCCGGCCGCGTCCGCATCTAGTGGATGGTGCGGCGCAATGAGGCGCCTTCCAGCCAATGCCTGCCAGATGACCACTCCCAAGACCCTCAGCACCCGCCAGATCCGCCAGGATTTCCTCGATTTCTTCGCCGGCAAGGGCCACACCATCGTGCCGTCCGCTTCACTGGTGCCCGGCAACGACCCTACGTTGCTGTTCACCAACTCCGGCATGGTGCAGTTCAAGGATGTTTTCCTGGGTGCCGAGAAACGCAGCTATGTACGCGCGGCCGATGTGCAGCGTTGCCTTCGCGCGGGCGGCAAGCACAACGACCTGGATTCGGTCGGCTACACCGCCCGCCACCACACCTTCTTCGAAATGCTGGGCAACTGGTCCTTCGGCGATTATTTCAAGAAGGAAGCCATCGCCTGGTCGTGGGAATTGCTGACGGAAGTGTGGGGGCTGGCGCCGGAACGGCTGCTGGTCACCATCTACCACACCGACGATGAGTCCTACGACCTCTGGAACAAGATGATCGGCCTGCCCGCCGAGCGCATCGTCCGCATCGGCGACAACAAGGGCGCGCCCTACGCATCGGACAATTTCTGGCAGATGGCCGACACCGGCCCCTGTGGGCCTTGCACGGAGATCTTCTACGATCACGGCGCACATATCGCTGGCGGTCCTCCCGGTTCGCCGGATGAGGACGGCGACCGGTACATCGAGATCTGGAACAACGTCTTCATGCAGTTTGATCGCCAGCCCGACGGCACGCTGGTGCCGCTTCCGGCACCGTGCGTCGACACGGGCATGGGGCTTGAGCGGTTGGCGGCGGTGCTGCAGCACGTCCACACCAATTATGAGATCGACCTGTTCCAGGGCCTCATCCGTAAGGCGGCGGAACTGACCGGCACGGCCGACCTGGAGAACAAGTCGCTGCGGGTCATCGCCGACCACATTCGCGCGTGCAGCTTCCTGATCGTGGATGGCGTGCTGCCGTCGAACGAGGGCAGGGGTTACGTGCTGCGGCGGATCATCCGTCGCGCGCTGCGCCACGGCTGGATGCTGGGCATGCGCCAGTCCTTCTTCCACAAGATGGTCGATACGCTCTGCGACTTGATGGGCGATGCCTATCCCGAGCTGCCGGCGGCCCGCGACCTGGTCGAGCGCGCCCTCAAGGCAGAAGAAGAGCGGTTTGCTGAAACGCTGGACTCCGGCATGCGCATCTTCGACGATGTCGCCGCGCGCG
>CAMPIO010000067.1 GCA_946886405.1 uncultured Pseudoxanthomonas sp. | reverse complement strand
CGCATCACCGTCCAGGAGTGCTGGGATTGCGCTTCGCTTCATCCCAGCCTACGGCGGGGGTGGTGAGGGCGGGGATGCCATCACGGCCACAACCGCTTTTCCATCCGGTAGTTGTGGATATCAACGCCTGCGAGCACCCGATCATTGCGGGCGAGCAGGGTGAATCCGTGGCGTTCGAAGAGGGGGCGGGCGAGTTCGCTGGCTTCGACGAACAGGCGGGGCAGGCCGAGATCGTGCGCCTGTGTCTCGATGGCGGTGTAGAGCAGGGTGCCAATGCGCAGCCCCTCGGCGTCCGGGGCGACGTACAGCATGTCCAGGTGGCCGTCGGTTTCCAGGTCGGCGAAGCCGAGCACGGTGCCTGCCTCGTCCTGTGCGACCACCACGACGCGTCCGTCGCTGCAGCGTGCCGCTGTGCGCGCGATATCGGCGGTGGCCGCCCATGCGTCGACCTGCTCGGACGTGTATGCGCGCGGTCCGTAGTGCCGTACGGAGCGAACGTAGAGTTCGGTCAGTGCGGCCGCGTCAGCGGGTCGATACGGGCGGAGCGTGGGCATGCGAGGGGGTAGTGAGGGCGCGTGTTGGCCGACATTCTGCCTGCCTCTATTCGCACATGGCGTGTTGTCGCGACAGCCGAAAAGACACGCGCATCCCGCGATCAGTGGGCCAGGTCGCGCAACAGGTCGTCCAGTGCCGCGTCCAGCGTTGGAAACCGGAACGTGAATCCCTCCGCCAGCGCATGCGCCGGCAGCACGCGCTGACCGGTCAGCAGAAGCTGCGCCATCTCACCGAAGCTCGCCCGCAACACGAACGCCGGGGTCGGCAGCACGGCGGGGCGATGCAGCGCCTTGCCCAGCGTGCGGGCGAAGTCGCGGTTGGTCACCGGCGTGGGCGCGGTGCCGTTGTAGGCGCCGCCGGCCTGGTCGCGTTCCAGCAGCCATCGGATCATTCCGACCAGATCATCGCGGTGGATCCAGCTCATCCACTGCCGGCCGTCGCCCATCGGTCCACCGGCGCCCAGCCGGAAGGGCGGCAGCATCTTCGCCAGCGCACCGCCGTCGGCGGCCAGCACGATGCCGGTGCGCAGCCGGCAGGTGCGCACGTCCAGTCCTTCGGCCTGCATGGCCTCGGTTTCCCAGTCGCGGCAGAGCTGGGCCGCGAAGTCGTCGCCCGGCGGGGCGGATTCGTCCAGCGCCTCGTCGCCGCGCGGGCCGTAGTAGCCGATGGCCGAACCGGACACCAGCACGCGCGGCCGTACCGACTGGCGCGCCATCCAGGCGATCAGGCCGCGCGTGGTGTCGAGGCGGGAGGCGCGGAAGGCGGCCTTGCGCGCCGGGTTCCAGCGGCCGGCCATCAGCGGCTCGCCCGCCAGGTTGACGACCGCTTCCACGTCGCGCGCCTCGTCCAGCGTAGCCAGCACGCGCACCGCGGCTGGCAGCGCCGCGCGTGCGCACACGGGGTCGCGCGTGAGTACGCTCAGGATATTGCCGGCCTGCAGCAGTTGGCGGCAGAGCGGGTGGCCGATGAAGCCGGTGCCGCCAGTGATCAGGACATGCATGCGGGGTCTCGCGGGGTACCGGACCAGCATACGCAGCCGCGTGTGTTGCGGATGTGGAACGGACCGTGGGGGGCGATCGACGGTCGCCTCCCGGCGTGATCACTACACTAGGCGCATGCAACCGCTTCCCTTGCTCCTGCTGCCGGGCCTGCTCTGCGACGAGCGTCTGTGGCGCGACCCGGCCGATGCGCTGGCCGACGTGACCCCCGTGCACCACGCCGACCTGACCCGCGACGACAGCGTCGCCGGCATGGCCGCGCGCGTGCTGGCGACGGCGCCTCCGGTGTTCGCGCTCGCAGCGTTGTCGATGGGCGGCTACGTCGCGTTCGAGATCCTGCGGCAGGCACCCGAGCGGGTAGCGCGGCTGGCGCTGCTGGATACCAGTGCGCGGCTGGACCCGCCCAAGCGCCGGCTGGTGCGGCAGGCCGGGTTGGCGCTGGCGGAAGCCGGGCGCTTCGCCGGCGTCACCCGCAAGCTGCTGCCGCAACTGGTGCACGAGAGCCGCGTGGACAGCGTCGTGGGCGAGGAGGTGATGGCGATGGCGCAGCGCGTCGGCCGCGACGCCTTCCTGCGCCAGCAGCGCGCCATCCTCGATCGGCCGGATTCGGAGCCGCTGTTGCCCACCATCGCCGTGCCCACCCTGCTCGGCGTGGGCGAGGACGACCGCATGACGCTGCCGGAAGAAACCCGGCTGATGCATGCCCGCATTCCGGGTGCGCGGCTGCACGTGTTCGCCCGCTGCGGGCATCTGCCGCCGATGGAGGTGCCGCAGGACACCGCCGCCGTGCTGCGCGACTGGCTGACGACGGCATGACCCCACTTTTTCTTCTACTGAACCCACGGGAGTACACATGGAACTGGCGATGATCGGACTCGGGCGCATGGGCGCCAACATGGCCGAACGGTTGGTGCGCGGCGGCCACACCGTGCGTGGCTACGATCCGGGCGACGCGGCGCGCCAGCAGGCCGAAGCGCGTGGCATCGTCCCGCATGCCAGCCTGCAGAACGCCGTGTCCGCGCTGCCATCGCCGCGCGTGGTGTGGCTGATGGTGCCGGCCGGGCAGGTAGTGGACGACACCCTGGCGCAGTTGCGTCCGCTGCTGGCCGCAGGCGACATCGTCATCGATGGCGGCAACTCTAACTACAAGGACAGCCAGCGGCGCGCGACGGAGCTCGGCAGCGCGGGCATCCGCTACGTGGACTGCGGCACCAGCGGTGGCGTGTGGGGCCTGGCAGAGGGCTACAGCCTGATGATTGGTGGCGATGCCGATGCGGTGGAGGCGGTGTCCCCCATCTTCGCCACGCTTGCACCCACGCCGCGGACCGGCTGGGGCCGCGTGGGGCCGAGCGGCGCGGGCCACTTCGCGAAGATGATTCACAACGGGATCGAGTACGGAATGATGCAGGCCTACGCAGAGGGCTTCGCCATCCTGGAGAAGAAGCAGGCAATGGACTTCGACCTCGGCGCACTGGCCGAGATCTGGCGGCACGGCAGCGTGGTGCGGTCGTGGCTGCTCGACCTGACCGCCGATGCGCTGAAGAAGAACCCGCAGATGGCCGGCATCGCGCCGTACGTGTCCGACTCCGGCGAGGGCCGCTGGACGGTGGCCGAGGCGATCGACTTGGACGTGTCCGCGCCGGTGATCACGATGTCGCTGCTGGAACGCCTGCGCTCACGCGAGCACGATGCCTATGCCGACAAGCTGCTGTCCGCGATGCGCAATGAATTCGGTGGGCATGCGGTGAAGAAAACGGACTGATCACCCGGTCTTATCGTGGGCGACGCTAGCCTGTGCGCCCCGATTGGATGCGATGCCGATGAAGATCCTGATGGTGCTCACTTCGCACGACCGCCTCGGCGACACCGGGCAAAAGACCGGCTTCTGGCTGGAGGAGTTCGCCGCGCCGTACTACGTGTTCAAGGACGCGGGCGCGGAGATCGTGGTGGCCTCACCCAAAGGCGGCCAACCGCCGCTGGACCCGAAGAGCGACGCGCCGGATACGCAGACGGCTGCGACCGTACGCTTCAACGAGGATGCCGATGCGCTGGCGGTGCTGGCGAACACGCAGCGGTTGAAGGATGTGGTGGACGGCGACTTCGATGCGCTCTTCTACCCGGGTGGGCACGGTCCGATGTGGGACCTCGCCGAAGACCAGGATTCGATCCGCCTGATCGAACAGACGTTCTCCGCCGGCAAGCCGGTGGCAGCGGTGTGCCACGGCCCGGCGGTGTTCCGCCATCCGCGCGGCGCCCTCGGCGAGCCGCTGGTGAAGGACAAGCGCGTGACCGGTTTTTCCAACGAAGAGGAGGCGGCGGTCGGCCTGACCGATGTCGTGCCATTCTCGCTGGAAGACGTGCTGAAGCAGAACGGCGCGCGCTATGAGCGTGGTGCGGTGTGGCAGTCGTACGTGGTCACCGATGGCCGGCTGGTGACGGGGCAGAACCCCGCCTCGTCGGAAGCGGCGGCCGAGGACGTCCTGCGGCTGTTGCGTTGAGTGTTCACACGGCGTTACCAGCACCGGAATAGCGTGGTGCCTCGTCGCCAAGGAGTCAGTGCATGAATGAGGCCCCCGAGCATCTCTACACAGGGCAGGACGACATCGCGCGGATGGAAGCGCTGGTCCGCCGACTGCCCGATGAAGCCGTGGTGGAACTGCGTCTGGTCGATGGCGGTTCGATCACCGGCGTGGTGACGACCCGGCCCGCCGTACAGCTGTTCCGAGGGCCCGATGGTGGAGAGGGATTCAATGCGGTCGTGCGCATCGACGATCACAAGCGTCCGGACGTGACCCACTATCTGTGGCTGGACCGGATCGCATCGGTGACGGCATTGGGGTCGGCCTGATGCCGCATCTGCCCGCCTTCGACATCGCCTGCCCGTATTGCGGTGAAACCATCACGCTGGTGGTGGACGATTCGGCGGGCGACCAGCAGTACGTCGAGGATTGCCATGTCTGCTGCAAACCGATCGAGGTACGGGTGAGCATCGACGAAGACGGCGAGGTCGACGTGGACGCCTTGGGACAGGACGAGGCTTGATCGTCCATCGGCCGTAACGCGCGTATCGCGCGCTGCGGCGCTATGCTCCCTCCCGGTCCAACAACCGACCCTGGGGAGGGAAGATGACAACGACTACGGATGTGAAACGTTCGACGGGCTACTGGATCATCGCGGTGTTCGCGCTGGTCTGGAACCTGATCGGCGTGGCGTTTTGGTACCTGCAGGTGACCATGTCCGCCGAGCAACTGGCGTTGATGACCGCGCCGCAGCGGCAGGTGTACGAAGGCACGCCCGGCTGGATCAACATCGCGTTCGCGGTGGCCGTGTTCGGCGGCGTGCTGGGTGCGCTGGGACTGCTGATGAAGAAGCGCTGGGCCAGCACGATGTTCCTGCTGTCGCTGGTCGCATTGATGGTGCAGATCATCGGCGCATACGTGGTGACGCCTGCATGGGTGGCCTACGGCGCGGCGGGACTGGCGATGCCGGTGGTGCTGGTGGTGATCGCGCTGTTCCTGTGGTGGTACAGCGGCAAGGCGAAGGGGCGCGGCTGGCTGTCGTGATTCGCGTACGATGATGCAAGAAAGCGCTGGGGAAACCCGGCGCTTTTTTTCCCCCACGCGGTGGGGAGAAGGAATAAAGGGCGTCGTCTTCTTTCAGGCACAAGCACGGCGAGATAGCTCCCCTCTCCCTGCGTAGCGGGGAGAGGGTGCCGAAGGCGGGTGAGGGGCGACGGAGCCTGTAGCGTCGATGCCGACGGACCGCTTCCAACGTGGGACGCACACCGCGTAGGGGCCTGCTATCGCGCTCGCCCCTCATCCGGCCTCCGGCCACCTTCTCCCCGCCGTGAGGGGAGAAGGGAACGTCAGGTTTCGGTCTCCTACGGATCCACGCCGATGAAGTCGTCGGACTGGCGGCGCCAGGACCCCGTAGGGTGGGCCTGGCCCACCCTCGCAACAACGCGCCATGCCGCGCGTGATCTGGCATGGCGACGGTGGGCCGAGGCCCCCCCTACGTTTCTGCGCAGCGGGAAGCAGGGAACGTCAGGCTTCGGTCTCTTCCAGATCCACGCCGATGAAACCACCCGACTGGCGGCGCCACAGCGCGGCATACAGGCCGTCCTGTTGCAGCAGTTCCTCGTGGCTGCCGCTTTCGATCACGCGCCCGCCCTCCATCACGATCAGCCGGTCGAGCACGGCGATGGTGGACAGGCGGTGGGCGATGGCGATGACGGTCTTGCCTTCCATCAGTGCGTAGAGCTGCTCCTGGATCGCGGCCTCGACTTCCGAATCCAGCGCCGAGGTCGCTTCGTCCAGCACCAGGATCGGTGCGTCCTTCAGCAGTACACGCGCGATGGCCACGCGCTGGCGCTGGCCGCCGGACAGTTTCACGCCGCGCTCGCCCACCTGGGTGTCGTAGCCGCTGCGACCCTTGGCATCGGTGAGCCCGCGGATGAACTCGTCCGCATGCGCGCGCTCCGAGGCCTGCAACAGTTCGTCTTCGGTCGCGTCCGGGCGGCCGTAGCGGATGTTGTCGCGGATCGAGCGGTGCAGCAGCGAGGTGTCCTGGGTGACCATGCCGATGTTCCGGCGCAGCGATTCCTGGGTGACGTGCGCCACGTCCTGGCCATCGATCAGGATCCGTCCGCCCTCCACGTCGTAGAAGCGCAGCAGCAGGTTCACCAGCGTCGACTTGCCGGCGCCGGAGCGGCCGACGATGCCGACCTTCTCGCCCGGCTTGATGACCAGTGACAGGTCGTCGATCACCTTGGCTTCGCGGCCGTAGTGGAACTTCACGTGGTCGAAGCGGATCTCGCCATGCGCGACGTCCAGGTCCTTCGCGTCCTTCGCATCGGCGATGGCCAGCGGCTGCGCCAGCGTGCCCATGCCGTCCTCGACGGTGCCGATGTTCTCGAACAGGCCGGCGACTTCCCACAGGATCCAGTCCGACATCGAGCGGATGCGCATCACCAGCGCGATGGCCACCGCGATGGCGCCCATCGAGATCGAGGCCTGCAGCCATGCCCAGATCGCCACGCCGGCGATGCTGGCCAGCAGGAAGGCGTTGAGCGTGTGCAGGGCCACGGTCAGCTGGGTGACCAGCCGCATCTGCGCGTGCACGGTGACCATGAACTCGTCCATGGCGCCGCGGGCGTAGTCCTGCTCGCGCATGGTGTGGGCGAACAGCTTGATGGTCTGGATGTTGGTGTAGCTGTCGACGATGCGGCCGGTCATCTGCGCACGTGCGTCCGACTGCGCCATCGAGACCTTCTGCAGGCGCGGCACGAAGTGGAACACCAGCACCAGGTAGCTGACCAGCCAGACGACCAGCGGCAGCACCAGCCACACATCGGCCTGCGCCACCAGCACCACGGTGCCGACGAAGTAGACGACGACGTAGACGAACACGTCCATCAGCTTCATCACCGTCTCGCGGATCGACAGTGCGGTCTGCATGACCTTCTGCGAGATGCGGCCGGCGAACTCGTCCTGGAAGAAGCCCACGCTCTGCCGCAGCAGGTAACGGTGCGACAGCCAGCGGGCGATCATCGGGTAGTTGCCGAAGATGGTCTGGTGGATGATCAGCGACTGCACCAGCACCAGCAGCGGGTAGGCCACCACCACCAGCAGGCCCATCCACAACAGCGTCTGCCCATGCACCTGCAGGAAGCTGTCGCGGCCCGTGCTGCCCATCCAGTCGACCAGCTGCCCCATGTAGTCGAAGAAGGTGATCTCCAGCGCGGAGATCACACCGGTCAGCACCGACATCGCGATCAGCCACGGCAACAGCGGCCGCGAATAGTGCAGCAGGAACGGCAGCAGCTTGCGGGGCGGGGTGGTGGGTTCGCCCTTGGGATACGGATTGATGCGGGTTTCGAAGAATCGGAACATCGGGTCGGTCCATCGTGGCGCGGTCGCGCCGTGGCTGAAGAGCTGCCGGCGTCAACCGGCGGGATAAGGCCAGGCGGCCCGCGCCTGCCGCAGCGCGTGCCCATGCCAGGCGAGTTGGTCCAGCATGCGCCGGGCGGCCCGTTCGCTGGCATCGGCGTCGCGTGGTCTGCCGGCGGGATCGAACCGATCCCACGCCTGTGCGAAATACACGCCATCGCGCACCGGCACCGCATGCAGGCCGGAGAACACCTGACGCAACTGTTCCGCCGCGCGGACGCCGCCGCTGTGTCCCCCGTAGGCGACGAACGCGACCGGTTTGGCCTGCCAGTGGGCCTGGACCGAATCGATCACGAACTTCAACGCGGCGGGATAGCCGTGATTGTACTCCGGCACCACTACCACGAAGGCATCGGCGCGCCAGATGCGTTGTTGCAGATTCACCAGGTCTACGCTGGGTGCGCCGCCATGGCGAAGGGGCAGGTCGAGCAGCACGGGATCGACGGTGTCCACCACGTAGTCGTTCCGTTGTTCGATGTGCGCGTGCAGCCAGTCGGCGACGGTGTCGCAGAAGCGGCCTTCGCGCGTGCTGCCGTACAGCAGGGCCAAATGGAGGGGGTCGTGCATGCAGGTCGCGACTTGCCAGGACTGGGACGTGCAGGGTAGAACCTCAACCAATCTTGAGGTCAATGCACCATGCCGGGAAAACAGCATCCTCCCATCGAAACAGAGCTCACGGTCGGCCAGGTCGCCGCGCGCGCGGGCGTCGCGGTGTCCACGCTGCACTTCTACGAATCCAAGGGACTGATCCACAGTTGGCGCAACGCCGGCAACCAGCGCCGCTATCCGCGCGAAGTGTTGCGCCGCGTGGCTGTCATCAAGGTGGCGCAGCGCACCGGCATTCCGCTGGCGGAGATCCAGTCCGCGTTGTCCTCATTGCCCGAGAACCGCACGCCCACCGCCGCCGACTGGAAGAAGCTCTCCGCGCGCTGGCGCGCGTCGCTCGAAGCACGCATCGCCAGCCTTGCACGTCTGCGCGACCAGATGGACCGCTGCATCGGCTGCGGCTGCCTGTCGTTGAAGGTCTGCCCGCTGCGGAATCCGTGGGACGAACTGGGCGAGGAAGGGCCGGGTGCGCGGTTGCTGGAGGAGGCGTGACGGTGGATCTCGCGCTCTTCGACTTCGACGGCACGCTCACCACGCGCGAGACGTTTCCGGATTTCATGCGCTACGCGGTGGCGCGGCCACGGTTGCTGGTCGGCGGCGTGCTGCTGGCGCCGGTCGTGTTCGGTTACCGGCGCGGCTGGGTGGCGGGCAATCCGACTCGGGCCAGCATCGTGCAGATGGGCTTGCGCGGCGTGGATGCCGTGCGCTTGCGGATGCAGGGCGAGGCCTTCGCACGCGACGTGCTGCCGGGCGTGCTGCGGCCGGAAGCGATGGCGCGCCTGGCGTGGCATCGCGAGCGCGGCGATCGCGTCGTCGTGGTGTCGGGCGG
The DNA here is from genome assembly GCA_946886405.1 of uncultured Pseudoxanthomonas sp. The sequence goes on along the minus strand of CAMPIO010000067.1, from coordinate 8,828 downwards.
GCTGGAGGTCTATCTCGCGCCGTGGTGCGCGGGGCAGGGCGTCGAACTGGCGTGTTCGGTGCTGGCCGAGCGCGATGGGCGCATCACCGGCTACGGCGGCCCGCAATGCGTCGGTGAAGAGAAGGTGCGCCGTGTGCGCGCGCTGTGCGATCCGCAGGCGTATGCCGCCATCCATGCCTACGGCGATACCCATGAAGACAACGCCATGCTGGCGATGGCGCATCATCGGACGTATCGCGGACACGTGGTGGCCTGAGCACCACGCTTTTTTGTAGGAGCGACGTGAGTCGCGACCGCAGACCTGGGCGCGTCATGGCGTCATCTCCGTGCGCTCAACCCGCCCATATCCCTTGATCGATCACTATGACGGATGGCGTGCGGTCGCGACTCACGTCGCTCCTGCAGAAAGGCGGTCAGTCGACGCGAAGACTGCGCTGCTCTTCGCTGCTCTGCATGCCCAGCTCGATCAGCCGCATCACGTCCAGCGCTTCCCGCGTCGTCACCGGGGGCGTGGTGCCCTGCAGGATCGCATCGCGCATGCCGGTGTAGTAACGGCGATAGTCGCCCACCTCGGCATGCGCAACGTCGGCGACCAGGTGTCCGTCGCGCTGAAGCACCTGTTCACCCGCACGCGTATCCACGCCCCAGCCCGGCGCACCGGGCACGACGCCGGCGCGCAGCTGGTCTTCCTGCACGTCCAGCCCGTGCTTGAGATAGCTGCCCCGCGTGCCGTGCACGGCAAAGCGCAGGCCGCTACCCGCGACCAGCGTGGACGCATGCAGCACGGCGCGGTGGTGCGGGTAACGCAGCGTCACGTCGTAGTAATCCGCCGCCCGCGCACCGTCGCGCAGTCGCGCGATGTCGGCGTTGATCGCTAGGGGGGTGCCGAAAAGCTGCAGCGCCTGGTCCAGCAGGTGCGGGCCGAGGTCGTACCACAGTCCGCCACCGGGCTCGTCGCGCTCGCGCCAACGGTCCTGCACGATGGGACGGAAGCGGTCGAAATGCGAGTGGAATTCCGCAATGCGCCCCAACACGCCTTCTTCGATCAACCGGCGGAGGGTGAGGAAGTCGGCATCCCAGCGCCGGTTCTGGAACACGCTGACCACGCGTCCGGCCCGTGACGCGGTCGCCACCACCTCGCGCGCTTCGCTCAGCGTCAGCGTGAATGGCTTGTCCACCACCACATGCTTGCCCTGGTCCAGGGCGGCGGTTGCCAGCGGTGCATGCGTGTCGTTTGGCGACGCGATGACGACCAGATCCACGGCCGGATCGGCGAACGCCACGTGTGCGTCGGCCACCACCGGCATGTCCGGCCAGTCGGCCTGCACCTTGCCGGCATCGCGCGATACCACGGTATGCAGCGTCAATCCCGGCGTAGCCTGGATCAACGGTGCATGGAACACCTTGCCGACGAAACCGTAGCCGACGAGGGCGACCTTGAGCGGGTTATCCATGCGCGACATGTCCGTAGGCAGGCGCCCATGGTAAGGGAAGCGCCGCGTTGACTGCCCGTGCACATGCATGAATGCCCCGCGACGCTGCGCTGAACGGCGCGGATTCATTCACGCATGTTTTCACGCCTGTTGTACGAAGCGGCGCAGACACTCGACCCACACCACATCAGGAGAACGATCATGACCCATGTACGTACCCGCTCGCTGCTGGCCGCCGCCCTGTCGACCGCGTTGCTGTTCTCCGCCTCGCACGTGATGGCCGCCAATCCGCCGAACGAGCCGGAAGAGAATGCACAGAACGATTCGAACCAGCCGGTGACCGACACTTGGATCACCACCAAGGTCAAGGCCGACCTGCTGGCCACCGAGAACGTCTCCGGCCTGGACATCAAGGTCGAGACCGTCGACGGCGTGGTGACGCTGTCGGGCGCGGTGGCCAATCAGGCGCAGAAGGACAAGGCGGTCACGGTCGCCAAGCAGATCAAGGGCGTGAAGAGCGTCGAGGCCAGCGGCTTGACCCTCGCCGCCAAGTAACAAGTAAGCCTCATCCCGAGGTGTGGCACGGAGCGGGTGCATCCCAGCGCAGGATGCATCCGCTTCTTTTTCATTGACGTACGCGTGCCACCTGCCGCCACCTCAACCGAGTGAACCCATGACACGTCCATCCCTTGCGATCCGCACGCTGCTCGCCGTCGCCCTCGGCGCGGGTGCGTTCACGGCCCATGCGGCCGAACCGGTCACCTCGGCGCCGCATCTGGACATGTCGCGCTATGCGGGCCAGTGGCATGAGATCGCGCATCTGCCCATGTTCTTCCAGCGCCAGTGCGTGGGCGACATCACGGCGCGCTACAGCCTCGACGGCCCGGGCAAGATCGGAGTGCTCAACGCATGCCGCACGAAGGACGGCGGCATGGACCAGTCGGCCGGCGTCGCGCGTCCGGTCGAAGGTCATCCGGGGCGGCTGGAAGTGCGATTCGCACCGGACTGGTTGTCGTGGCTGCCGATGGTGTGGGCGGACTACTGGGTGATCGCGCTCGATCCGGAGTACCAGTGGGCGATGGTCGGCGAGCCGGACCGGGAATATCTGTGGATCCTCTCGCGCGAACCCACCATGGACCGCGCGCAGTTCGAGCAACTGAAGGCGAAGGCCGAAGCGATGGGCTACGACCTGGAGCCGCTGGTGATGGCGGCGCCGCTGCGGTAGCCGCGCTGCTTTCCTGTAGGAGCGACGTAAGTCGCGACCGCACGCCGTGACGGTCGATACTGGCATCGGAGGAGGCCTGCGGAAGGGGGCCGGTGGTTTCGTTCTTGCGGTCGCGACTTACGTCGCTCCTGCAGGGGCCATGCCGTGCTGTCAGAGGCGATGCGTGTAGCGGAACTGCAGGAAGTTCTCGCCGGGATTCGGTCGCTTGATGCGGCCATTGGAGAAGTGCTGGAAGCGCAGCGACCATTCGTGCTGCTGCTCGTTTCCGAAGCGCTTGCCGATGGCGATATGGTCGCCGAAGTTGAAGGTGGTACTGAACTCCTTCACGCGCGTGTCGTACTTGGGGAAGATGACGTTCAATCCGATGCCGCCTTCGACGAACCAGCTTTCGTCCCAGCCGTTGGGGCGCCAGCGCAGTGCCGGCGTCACGCCGACCTGCGTGCTGTTCTCGCTGTCGCTGTGCCAGCGCCCGACTTCGCCCTGCCACTGGCCGCTGACATGGCCGTAGCGATACTGCTTTTCCCAGCGCCAGTCGCGGCTGGCGCCGACGGTCAGGGACTGCGCATCTTCCGCCACACCGCCTTGCACGTACCAGGCGGTGCGCGGCTCCGCCGCATGCGCGGCGACGGCGGCGAGCGCCAGCAGGCCGGCGACGGACCAGCGTTGCGCTGCGGAGATCACGCGGGGGGAGGGAACGGAAGGGTGTACTTCAGCGACAGGAATCTGTGTGGGCACGGACAGCACTCGAGCAGGGGAAGCAGGCCGCGCCCGGAGGCGCGGCGGTACGAGGACATTCTTCAGGATGGGACAGCAGGCGTGAAGACGAGGACGCAGGCTCAGGGACTCGCCGCGAGCGCGGGCGCCACATCCTGTTCGCCCCAGCCTCCCAGCGACTTGTAGATCGCCACCACCCCCACGTTGACGCCGGCTTCCGCCTGCGCAAGCGCATCGTCTGCGGCCAGCTGGGTGCGCTGCGCATCCAGCAGGGTCAGGAAGTCCGATGAGCCGGCACGATACCGGACTTCGGCCAGCTCCGCTGCCCGGCGCGCGGCAACGGATTGTTCCAGCCTGAGTTTCAGCTGCGCCTGCTGCTTGGCGTAGGAGAGCAGGGCGTTCTCGGTTTCCTCCAGCGCACCCAGTACGGCTTTCTCGTACTGGGCCGCCACGCCATCGGCCTGGGCTTCGCTTGCACGCAGGCGCGCACGCACGCTGCCCATGTCGAACGCGGCCCAGCTGATCGACGGCGTGACCTGCCAGGCGCGGTTGTCACCGTTGACCAGGTTGCCCCAGCCGCCGGACAGGAAGCCGATGAAGCCGCGCAGGCTGACCCGCGGGAACAGGTCCGCCGTGGCGACGCCCACGCGTGCGGTCGCGGCTGCCAGGCGGCGTTCCGCGGCGCGGACATCCGGCCGCTGGCGCAGCAGGTCGGTGGTGTCGCCGATCGGCAGCGCCTTGGCGAAGGCCGGGGCCTCTCGCGGCGCGAGCAGGGTGTCCAGCTCGCCGGGACGTTTGCCGACCAGCACGGCCAGCCGGTGGCGAGACTGGCCTTCGACGGCTTCCAGCAGCGGCACATCGGCTTCGACCGCACGCACGCGGGCCAGGCTGCTCTGCACTTCCAGCTGGCTGCCGGCGCCGAGGTCGAAGCGCGATTCGGTCAGGCGTTGCGTTTCGCCCAGCGTCTGCAGGATGCGACGCGCCACGTCCAGGCGCTGCTGCGTGCCGCGCAATTCGAAGTAGTTGCGCGCGACTTCCGCCGCCACCGTCACCTGCATCGCCTGCAAGTCGTTGCGCTGCGCCTGCAGGTCTGCGTGCGCGGCTTCGGTGTTGCGGCGCACGCGGCCGAACAGGTCCAGTTCCCACGCCGCATCGAAGCCGGCGGAGTAACTGTCCGTTTCCACGCGACCCTGGCCTTCGACCGGCTGTTTGGTGCGGGTGCCTTCGACGCCCATCGTGACGTGCGGCGCCAGGTCCAGGCGGCGTTCGGAGAACACCGCGCGGGCCTCGTTGACGCGCGACACCGCGATGCGCAGGTCGAGGTTGGCCAGCAACGATTCGCGCACCAGCTGGTCGAGCACCGGATCGTCGAACTGGCTCCACCACGTGGCGACCGGATGGTCGGCCACATAGTCGACGGCGTCTGCCTGCTGCAGCGTGGTCGGCGCGGTCTGCGGCGCCACGTAGTCGGGCCCCACGGTCACGCAGCCTGCCAACAGCGCGGTCGCGACGCCGATGACGAGCGCGCGGATCACCATGGCAGCACCTGGTCGAAGTAGTAGTAGCCGCCGGTCGGGCCGTCGTTGCCGATCAGCGCCAGCTGCACGCTGGTGCGCGCGCCTTCCGGGACGGACAGCTCACCGTTCTGCTGGTCGCCGGACTTGTTCATGTCGGTCTGCACGTAACCCGGGTGAATGGTGTTGACCTTGATGCCGGTGTCCTTCAGTTCGTGCGCCAGGTGGATGGTCCACGCGTTGACCGCGCTCTTGGACACGTTGTACGCCGGGATGCCCTTGAACCCGTAGATGAAGGATTCCGGGTTCTGGTGTTCGGACAGCGAGCCCAGCAGGCTGGACACGTTGACGATGCGGCCGGCGTCGGACTTGCGCAGCAGCGGCAGGAATGCCTGCGTGGTTTCGATCAGGCCGAACACGTTGGTGTCGAACGTGGTGCGCCAGGTGGCGAGCGACTGGCCGGACACGCCCTTGGTCATGTCGTCGACCATGATGCCGGCGTTGTTGACCAGGATGTCGAGCTTGCCGTGGCGCTGCTCGATCTCCTTGACGGCAGCGGCGATGCTGGCCGCGTCGGTGACGTCGAGCGCGATGGCCTCGACCGGCAGGCCCTGCGACTGCAGTTCCAGCGCGGCTTCGACGGCCTTGTCGCGGTTGCGGCCGGCGAGGAGCGTGTGCACGCCGGCTTCGGCCAGCTGACGGACGGTTTCACGGCCGATGCCGCGGGTGGCGCCGGTGACCAGCGCGATCCTGGAAGACGTGTTCATGGGGTGACCTCGTTGGGAAGGGGAATTCAATCAGTGATGGGTCGTCGCCGTGTCGGCGACGGGGGCGTGGGACACCAGTGGGCGGTTGGCGAGCTTGCGCAGGGCCACGTAGAACACCGGGGTCAGGAACAGACCGAACAGGGTGACGCCGACCATGCCGGCGAAGACCGTGATGCCCGTGATTGAGCGCACCTCGGCGCCGGCGCCACTGGACAATACCAGCGGGACGGTGCCGGCGATGAAGGCCACCGACGTCATCACGATCGGGCGCAGGCGCAGGCGGCTGGCTTCCAGCGCCGCTTCGACGATGCCGCGCCCCTGCATTTCGAGTTCGCGGGCGAACTCCACGATCAGGATCGCGTTCTTGCACGCCAGGCCCATCAGCACCACCAGGCCCACCTGCACGAACACGTTATTGTCGCCACCGGCCAGCCACACGCCGAACAGGGCGGACAGCAGCGTCATCGGCACGATCAGTATCACCGCCAGCGGCAGCGTCCAGCTTTCGTACAGCGCGGCCAGTACCAGGAACGCCAGCAGCACGGCCAGTGGGAACACCACCAGCGCCGCGCCACCCTGGGTCATCTGCTGGTAGCTCAGATCGCTCCAGCCGATGCCCATGCCGGTCGGCAGCACCTGCTGCGCCAGTTCGGTGACCTTGGCCATCGCTTCGCCCGACGACAGCACGCGCGGGTCGGCATCGCCCAGCAGGTCCGCGGCCGGATAGCCGTTGAAGCGGATCACCGGGTCAGGGCCGTAGGTCTGCTTGACGCTGACCATGCTGCCGATCGGCACCATTTCACCGTTGGCGTTGCGCGTGCGCAGGTTGGCGATGTCCTCGACATTGTCGCGGAACGGACCATCGGCCTGTGCGATCACCTGCCAGGTGCGGCCGAACATGTTGAAGTCGTTGACGTAGGCCGAACCCAGGTAGGTCTGCAGCGTGTCGAACAGTTCGGTCAACGGCACGCCCTGCGCCTTGGCCTTCACGCGATCGACGTCGGCATCCAGCTGCGGCACGTTCGCCTGGTAGCTGCTGATCGGGAAGCCCAGGCCGGGCGTCTGCGATGCCGCGCCCTGGAACGCCTGGACCGCATTCTGCAGCTCGCCGTAACCCAGTCGCGTACGGTCCTCGATGAAGAGCGACCAGCCGGAGCCGTTGCCCAGGCCCTGGATGGGCGGCGGCATGAAGGCGAAGGTGAAGCCTTCCTGGATGGTCGAGAACTTCTGGTTGAGTTCGGCGGTGATTTCCTCGGCCGAGCGCGCGCGTTCGTTGAAGGGATCGAGGGTGAAGAAGATCACGCCATTGTTGGGCGTGTTGGTGAACTGCAGCGGGTTGAGGCCCGGGAATGCAATCTCGCTGGCGACGCCGTCGACCTCGTTGGCGAGCGCCGCCATCTTTTTCAGCACGGTGTCGGTGCGTTCGATCGAGGCGCCTTCCGGCATCTTCACGCCGGCGATGACGTACAGCTTGTCCTGTACCGGAATGAAGCCCGCCGGCACCGCCTTGAACATCACGCCCGCGCCGACCAGCAGCACGGCGTAGACCAGGAACACGGCGCCGCGACGGCCGAGGCTGCGGGACACCGCGCCCTCGTAGCGTTCCGAGCTGCGGTTGAAGAAGCGGTTGAACGGACGGAACAGCCAGCCGAACAGGCGGTCGATCAACCGCGACGGGCCGTCCTTCGGCGCGCCATGCGACTTCAGCAGCTTGGCCGCCAGCGCCGGCGACAGGGTCAGCGAGTTGATCGCCGAGATGACGGTGGAGATGGCGATGGTGACGGCGAACTGCTTGTAGAACTGGCCGGTGACGCCGGTCAGGAACGCCATCGGCACGAACACGGCGCACAGCACCAGCGCGATGGCGATGATCGGGCCGGACACTTCCTTCATCGCCAGGTGCGCCGCTTCCAGCGGTGTCGCGCCGAGTTCGATGTGGCGCTCGACGTTCTCCACCACCACGATGGCGTCATCGACCACGATGCCGATCGCCAGCACCAGGCCGAACAGGGTCAAGGTGTTGATCGAGTAACCCAGCAGGTAGAGCACGGCGAACGTACCGACCACCGAGACCGGCACTGCCAGCAGCGGGATGATCGAGGCGCGCCAGGTCTGCAGGAACAGGATCACCACCAGCACCACCAGCAGGGTGGCTTCCAGCAGCGTCATGACGACGGACTTGATGGAGTCGCGGACGAAGATGGTGGTGTCGTAGATCGACTGGATCTCCACGCCCGGTGGAAGCGTCGGGCGGATCTCGTCCATCTTGGCGACCACCGCGTCGCGGATCTCCAGCGCGTTGGCGCCGGGTGCCTGGAAGATGCCGATCGCCGAGGCATTCTTGCCGTCCAAGCGGGCGCGCAAGGTGTAGTCGCCGGCCGCCAGTTCGATGCGGGCCACGTCGGCCAGGCGCACGATCTCGCCGTCGGCACCGCTCTTCAGCACGATGTTGCCGAATTCCTCGACGGTTTCCAGGCGGCCCTTGGCGTTGATCGGCAGCAGGAAGTCGCTGCCGTTCGGCATCGGCTCGGCGCCGAGCTGGCCGGCCGACACCTGCACGTTCTGTTCGCGCACGGCACGCAGCACGTCGCCGGCGGTCATGCCGCGCGCGGCCACCTTGTCCGGGTCCAGCCACAGGCGCATCGCGTAGTCGCCGCCACCGAACTGCTGCGCATCGCCGACGCCCTGGATGCGCGCCAGCTCATCCTTGACGTGCAGGCGCATGTAGTTGCGCAGGTACAGCGAATCGTACTTGCCGTCCTTCGAGGTCAGGTGCACGACCATCAGGAACACGGGCGACTGCTTCTGGGTGGTGACGCCCTGCCGGCGCACGTCCTCGGGCAGGCGCGCCTGCGCCTGGGCCACGCGGTTCTGCACGCGCACGGCGGCTTCGTCGGGATCGGTGCCCGGCTTGAAGGTCACCGTCAGCGACAGCACGCCATCGGAGCCGGCGACGGACTTGACGTACATCATGTCCTCGACGCCGTTGATGGCTTCTTCCAGCGGAGTGGCGACGGTTTCGGCGATGACCTTGGGGTTGGCGCCCGGATACACGGTGCGCACGACGACCGACGGCGGCACCACTTCGGGGTACTCGCCGATCGGCAGCAGCGGAATCGAGATCAGGCCGGCGGCGAAGATCACGATCGACAGCACGGCGGCGAAGATCGGCCGG
>CAMPIO010000066.1 GCA_946886405.1 uncultured Pseudoxanthomonas sp. | reverse complement strand
GCGTGTTCCAGCCGCCACACTCCCCCGCCGCCGCCCACCAGGATCCCGCCCCAGCGCGAGGGCTGGATGGCGAGCACCGATGTGTCCGGCAATCCCATGTCGCGGCCCCAGTCGGTGGCGCGACCGTTGTCGATGCGGAACAGCCCATGGCGGTTGCCGACCAGCGCCTTTCCATCCGGCAGGGGCAGGATCGCCTGCACGCGTTCGTTCGCCAGACGCGGATGGGTGCTGCCGATGTCCTGGAGGCGGCCCGAGGCCTCCATCCGGAACAGCGAATGATCGGTGCCGATCCACAGCACACCGTCGGGTCCGAATCGCAGCACCGACACATCCGGCAGCATGCCCGCCTGGCCCGGAAGCCGTTGCCAGCGACCCTGGTGGAAGCGCAGCACACCCGGCCCGACACGACCCAGGCTCAGTACCATGCCCCCGCGCGGATGCGGCGTGATGGCGCGCACGCCCTCGATTTCCATGCCGGGCACCGTGCCCGCGTCGTAGAGCGTGAAGCGGCGGCCATCGAAGCGTGCAGCGCCTTCCCATGTCCCGCCCCACAGGTAGCCGTCGGCATCCTGGCTGATGGTGTGCACCAGGTTGTGCGGCAGGCCGTCTTCCATCGTCCAGCGCGCGATCGTGTATTCGTCGACGCTGCGCGCAGGGTCGAGTGCCCAGGCGGGGGCACCGACGAGCAGGACCAGCAGACACAGGCCATGGATCAGCAGGCGGCGCACGGCGGGCACAGGGTCCGGAGGGGCTTCGACCTCCACAGTATCGGCTGCGGCGGGGGGGTTCTTGAACCCCCGCCGCGCCGGACAGCTCAGGGGGCGGCGCCTTCTTCCGGCCTCACCTTGAACCAGGCGGCGTACAGTGCCGGGAGGAAGAACAGGGTCAACACCGTCGCCACGGTCAGCCCCCCCATGATGGCCACCGCCATCGGCCCGAAAAAGGCGCTGCGCGACAGCGGGATCATCGCCAGCACTGCCGCCAGCGCGGTCAGCACGATCGGCCTGAACCGGCGCACGGTGGCGTCGATGATCGCGTGCCAGCGGTCATGCCCTGCCTGGATGTCCTGGTCGATCTGGTCCACCAGGATCACCGAGTTGCGCATGATCATGCCCGCCAGCGCGATGGTGCCGAGCATGGCGACGAAGCCGAACGGCACCCGGAACACCAGCAGCGCCAGCGTCACGCCGATCAGCCCCAGCGGCGCCGTCAGCAGCACCAGCGCCATCCGCGAGAAGCTGCGCAGCTGCAGCATCAGCAGCGTGGTGACGGCCAGCAGGAACAGCGGCATGCCGGCGGCGATCGACTTCTGCCCACGCCCCGAGTCTTCGACCGTGCCGCCGGTCTCCAGCAGGTAACCCTGCGGCAGCGTGGAGCGGATCCCGTCCAGCGTGGGCGAAATCTGCGCCACGACGGTCGGCGCAGTCACGGCGTCGCTGTTGAGGTCCGCGCGTACGGTGACGGTGGGCAGGCGGTCGCGATGCCAGATGATGCCGTCCTCGAACGCATATTCGAGATTGGCGATCTGCGACAGCGGTACGCTGCCGCCGCTGCTGGTCGGCACCGCCAGACTACCCAGCAGGTCGAGCCTTGTGCGCTCTTCCTCGGGACCACGCAGCAGGATCTCGACCAGCTCATTGCCTTCGCGGTACGTGCTGACGCTCAGGCCCGACAGCGAACCGGACAGGAAATGCGAGACCTGCGCCGTGCTGACGCCCAGCGCGCGCGCGCGGTCCTGGTCGATCTGCAGCCGCACGATCTTGCTCGGCTCGCTCCAGTCCAGGTTGACGTTGGTGACATGCGGATTGGCGCGCACCTTCTCCGCCATCTGCCGCGCGATCGCCTGCACGCGGTCGACGTGCTCGCCGGACACGCGGAACTGGATCGGATAGCCGACCGGTGGCCCGTTCTCCAGGCGCGTCACGCGGAACTGCAGTTCGGGGAATTGCGGCGCGACCTCGTCGATCAGCCAGCGTCGCGTCTCTTCACGCGAAGCAGTGTCCTCGGTCAGCACCACGAACTGGGAGAAGTTCGCCTGCGGCAGCTGCTGGTCGAGCGGCAGATAGAAGCGTGGTGAGCCGGTGCCGATGTACGCCACGTAGTTGAGGATGCCCTCGCGCGTGGCCAGCAGCTTCTCCAGCTTGCGTGCCTGCGCGTCGGTGGACTTCAGCGAACTGCCTTCCGCCAGCTCCAGGTCCACCATCAGTTCCGGTCGCACGGAGTCCGGGAAGAACTGCTGCGGCACGAAGCGGAACAAGGCGATCGATGCGACGAACGCCGCAACGGTCACGCCGATCACCAGCCAGCGGTGGCGCAGGCAGAAGGCCAGCCAGCGGCGGAAGCGTCCGTAGAACGGCGTGTGGTACGGGTTGTGGTCGTGCGCGTCGTGCGCCGTCGGCGCGAGCACGCCGGCGTACCGCGGCCAGCGATCGGCCAGCCCTGCGCGGAAAGCATGCCAGCGCGCGGCCAGCGATCCCGGCTTCGGCGGCTGCGGGTTACCGAGGTCGGGCAGCATCTTGTCGCCCAGGTACGGAATGAACAGCACCGCCGCGACCCACGACACCACCAGCGCGATCGTCACCACCTGGAACAGTGAGCGCGTGTACTCGCCGGTGCTCGAGGCGGCCGTCGCGATCGGCAGGAAACCCGCCGCCGTTACCAGCGTGCCGGTGAGCATCGGGAATGCAGTCGATTCATAGGCGAAGCTGGCTGCCTTCAACCGGTCGAAGCCCTGCTCCATCTTGATGGCCATCATCTCCACCGCGATGATCGCGTCGTCGACCAGCAGGCCCAGCGCCAGCACCAGCGCGCCCAGCGAGATCTTGTGCAGGCCGATGCCGAAGTAGTGCATCACCGCGAACGTCATCGCCAGCACCAGCGGGATCGACACCGCCACCACCAGGCCGGTGCGCATGCCGAGCGAGAAGAAGCTCACCAGCAGCACGATGATCACGGCCTCGGCGAGCACGCGCACGAATTCGCCTACCGAATCCTCGACCGCCGCCGGCTGGTCCGACACCTTTCGCAGTTCCATGCCCAGTGGCAGCGTCTTCTGCAGGCGCTGGAACTCGGTTTCCAGCGTCTCGCCCAGCGTGAGGATGTCGCCGCCGTCCTTCATCGCCACCGCGATGCCGATGCCCGGCTGACCCATGAAGCGCATGCGCGGCGCGGCAGGGTCGGCGAAGCCGCGCTTGATCTCGGCGATGTCGCCCAGCTTTACGGTACGGCCGCCCGCGCGGATCGGGAATTCGCGGAGCTCGTCCACCGACGTGAACTCGCCGCTGATGCGCAGTTGCACCCGATCAGTCGGCGTCTCGAAGAACCCCGCAGGTGTCACGGCGTTCTGCTCTTCCAGCGCCTGCTGCACCGCGTTCAGCGGTATGCCCAGCGTGGCCAGCTTGGTGTTGGACAGCTCGATCCAGATCTTCTCGTCCTGCAGGCCGACCAGTTCGACCTTGCCGACGTCGTCCACCCGCTGCAGTTCCAGCTGGATGCGGTCGGCGTAGTCCTTCATCACCGCGTAGTCGAAGCCTTCGCCGGTCAGCGCATAGATGTTGCCGAACGTGTCACCGAATTCGTCGTTGAAGAACGGACCGACGACGCCGCTGGGCAGCGTGGCGCGGATGTCGCCGACCTTCTTGCGCACCTGGTACCACAGCTGTGGCATGTCGCGCGACTTCAAGCTGTCGCGCGCGGCGAAGATCACCTGCGATTCGCCCGGCCGCGAATACGAACGGATGTATTCGTAGTTGCCGGTGGTCATCAGCGCCTTTTCGATGCGCTCAGTGACCTGCTGCGAGACCTCTTCGGCGGTCGCGCCCGGCCACACCGTGCGCACGACCATCGCCTTGAAGGTGAACGGCGGATCCTCGGACTGCCCCAGGTGCTTGTACGACCACGCACCGATGATGCCCAGCAGGATCATGGTGAACAGCACCAGGCTGCGGTTGGTCAGCGCCCACTCGGAAAGGTTGAAGCGGCGCATGCCGTTACTCCGAGCGCGTGGCGACGGGAGCAGCCCCGCCGCCCGCCGCAGGCTTCAGCGGGCGGTTGCTGCGGTCCACCGGCGTGACGACCTGTCCTTCGCGCAACAGGTGGCCGCCTGCGCCGACGACCCAGTCGCTCGCGTTCACGCCACCCAGGACAGGCACCGACGCATCGCCATAGGGACCCAGCTGCACGGCCTGCGCACGCACCTTGCCGCTGGCGGGATCGACGACCCACACCGTGGTCTTGCCATCGTCGCCGCGCTGGATGGCCGACAGCGGCAACTTCAATGCGGCCTTCGTGCCGCTCTCCTGCACGTAGACGCGGGCACTCTGGCCCAGTTCCACCTGCTGTTGCGCATCGCCTACCAGGCTGACGCGCGCGGCATAGGTCCGCGTCTGCGCGTCCGCCGCCGGTGCGATCTCGCGGATGGTGCCGGGCAGGCGCTGGCCGGGGGCATTCCACAGCTCGATCATCACCGGCTGGCCGACGCTGAAGGCACGGATGCGGTTTTCCGGCAGTCCGATGGCCACCTCGCGGCCCCCGTCGGCCGCCAGGGTGAACACGGTCTGCCCTGCGGCCACGACTTGCCCCGCTTCCGCCTGACGGCTGGCGATGACGCCGTCTCGCGGTGCACGCAACTGCGAATAGCCTTCCTGGTTGCGCATCACGTCCATCTGCGCGCGTGCGGCACGCGCCTGGCCCTCGGCCGCCTTGTAGGCCGCGACCTGGGCGTCATAGGCGGACTGGCTGATCAGCTTGTCACCGACCAGTTTCGCGTAGCGGTCGCGATCGCCGCGCGCGCGGACCAGGTCGGCGTCGGCAGCCGCCAATTGCGCCTGCGCGGCCTGCGCCTGCAGGGCGAAATCGCCCGCATCCAGTACCGCCAGCACCTCTCCTTTCTGCACGCGCGCACCGGCATCCACGTTGCGACGGACCAGGTTGCCGCCGACGCGGAACGACAGCGGACTTTCCTCGCGGGCACGCACCTCGCCGGCATAGGCCGACAGCGCGGCGTCGGCGCCGCCGCCCGGCTGCACCACCAGCGCGGGCCGCGGCGTTTCCGCAGGCTGTTCCGCACTGCAGGCGGCCAAGCCCAGCAGAAGGATTCCGAACACTCCGTTCCAGCGCGTCTGGCGCATGACCGCTCCGTTGCGATTTTAATTAGTGGACTTGGCGGTATAGTATAAATATCGAACCGGGTAGTCTAGTATTACGACATGGCCAGTCCACGCCCCTCTTCCAGCCGCACCAAGCCCCCTGCCAAGCCCGTCGCGAGCGGACCCGGCCGCCCCAAGGACCTCGGCAAGCGCGCCGCCATCCTCGAGGCCGCCAAGCAGCTGTTCGCGCGCGAGGGATTCAATGGCGTGAGCATGGACCAGATCGCTGCCGAGGCTGGCGTCTCCAAGCTCACCGTCTACAGCCACTTCGGCGACAAGGAGGCGCTGTTCGCCGCCGCCGTGCAGGCGAAGTGCGAGGAGATGCTCCCGGATGCCCTGTTCGAGATCGAACTGACCGGCAGCGTGCGCGACCAGCTGAAGGCGATCGCGCAGGCATTCTTCGCGCTGATCACCAGCGAGGAGGCCATCAGCACGCACCGCATGATGATGGTCCCGGGCAACATCGACGACAAACTCAAGAAGACGTTCTGGGAAGCCGGGCCGCAGCGCACGCACGACGCGTTCGCAGCACTGCTGCAGGCACTGGTGGCGAAGGGTCAGCTGGACGTTCCCGACGTCGCCACGGCCTCGGTCCAGTTCTTCACCCTGATCAAGGGTGAGGTGCATGCGCGGATGACCTGCGGCCTCTGCAGCCAGCCCGGTCCGCTCGATACCCGCCGCCACATCGACGCCACCGTGGACATGTTCCTGAGGGCGTATGGCCGCCGCTGAAACTGAAGCGCGCCCCCGGGCGACGGAGGTTGCGGTGACTTCCGGCACTGCGCCCACGGCCGAACCTGCCGCGATCCTTGCCCAGCGCGGACGGGGCCAGCCCGGTAAAATGCCCGGCCCAGCCCTCCGCGTCGGATGACCACCCCCATGACGATCGATTACACCCAGGCCCGCGAAAACATGGTCGAGCAGCAGGTACGTCCCTGGGACGTGCTGGATGCGCGCGTGCTGGAAACGCTGGCCACGCTGCCGCGCGAAGCCTTCGTGGCCGACGCGCACCGCGCGCTGGCCTATGCGGACCTGGAGCTGCCGCTGGGCCATGACCAGGTGATGGCCAAGCCCGTCATCGAGGGCCGCACCCTGCAGGCGCTCAAGCCGCAGGCCGATGAAGACGTGCTGGAAATCGGCACCGGCAGCGGCTACCTGACCGCCTGCCTGGCGCACCTGGCACGCGAAGTCGTCAGCCTCGAGATCCACCCCGACCTCGCCGACGCGGCACGCGCGCGTCTCGACGCTGCGGGACTGGGCAGCAACGTGCGCATCGAAGCCGTCGACGCGCTGGCCTGGGACACCGACCGCCGCTTCGACGTCATCTGCGTGACCGGCGCCGTCGCCCCCCTTCCCTCGCGTTTCCTGCAGTGGCTGCGCCCGGGTGGACGCCTGTTCGTCGTGCAAGGCGTGTCGCCTGCGATGGAAGCCGTGCTGCACGTCGCCGATGTCAACGGCGCCCGCATCGAATCGTTGTTCGAAACCGACCTCCCCTATCTGGTCGGCGCCGCACCGGCGCCCCAGTTCGTCTTCTGAAGAAATACAAAAGGAACCCGCATGAGCCGTCGCCCCCTCGTACTCGCGCTCGCACTGGCCTTGCCGTCCGCGGCCAACGCCACCGACCTGATGCAGACCTATGAGCTGGCGCGCACCGGCGACCCGCAGCTGTCCATCGCGGAGTCCACCCGTCTGATCGACAGGGAAGGCGCGGTGCAGGCGCGCGCCGCCCTGCTGCCGCAGATCAACGGCAGCGTGGGGTATGACCTGACCCACAACAGCCGGCCGGGCGATCCGACCGGCGACGGCAAGAGCCGCAGCTACGGTGCCTCGGTCAGCCAGACGATCTTCGACTGGAGCCGCATCGCCAACCTGCGCGGCCAGCGCGCCATCAGCCAGGCCGCGGACTTCGACCTGGCGTCCGCGAACAACCTGCTGATCACGCGTACCTCTGCCGCCTACTTCAATGTGCTGATCGGCATCGAATCGCTGGCGGCCGCCGAGACCAACGAAGCCGCGTCGAAGAAGCAGTTCGACTACGCCCAGAAGCGCCTCGACGTGGGCCTGGCGCCGATCACCGACGTGCATGAAGCCCGTGCGCAGTACGACAGTGCGCGTGCCAACACCATCCTGGCGCGTAACGCGCTGGACGACAGCTATCGTGCGCTGGCCGAGATCACCGGCCAGCCGATCAGCGGCCTCAAGGGCCTGCCGGACGACTTCCGTCCGGAGTTGCCGCCGGAGCAGAACGCGCAGGCGTGGGTGGATCGTGCGCTCGACCAGAACCCGGACCTGAAGTCGGCCGAGTACGTGCTGGAATCCGCGCAGCATGGCGTGTCCAGCGCACGCGCCGGCCACTACCCGCGCCTCAACTTCAACGGCGGCTATTCGAACGGCACCAACTGGGACAGCATTCCCGGCACGTTGTCCCAGGATGGCGAGGGCTACAACTGGGGCGTGACGCTGACCGTGCCGATCTTCGCCGGCGGCGCCACCCAGTCCGGCGTGCGCCAGGCGCTGGCCCAGCGTGACCGCGCCTCCGATGGCCTGGAGCAGACCCGTCGTGCGCTCGTCCGCAACACCAGCAACGCCTATCAGGCGCTGGTGGCGGGCGTGACCGAAGTGGAGGCGCGCCGCCTGGCGGTCGTCTCCGCGCAGAGCGCGCTGGACGCGTCGCAGGTCGGCCTGGAAGTCGGTACCCGCACCGTGCTGGACGTGCTGCAGAACCAGCGCACGCTGTTCCAGGCACAGGTCGAATATGCGCAGGCCCGCTACAACTTCCTGCAGAACCGCCTGCTGCTGGAGCAGGCCGCCGGCACGCTGGATGGCGCCGATGTGCAGGACGTCAACCGCCTGCTGACCGCCGACGCCGAAGCGCGCCTCTCGTCGCAGCCTGTTTCGCAGTAGTTCCCAGCGCCCCTGGCGCAACGACAACGGCGGGCTTCGGCCCGCCGTTGTCGTTTCTGGCCTCAGATTTCCTGTAGGAGCGACGTAAGTCGCGACCGGGAATCATCCGTCTCCATGCAGATTCCGATGTCGTTCGGGCGTGCGGTCGCGACTTACGTCGCTCCTACAATCGGAACTCAGATTGCGCCGCGAGACCGCAGCGCCGCGATCTCATCGCCGCCGTAACCCGCCTCGTGCAACACGTCGTCGGTGTGCTCGCCCAGCATCGGCGGCGCGCGCGGCGGTTGCACCGGTGTCACCGACAACTTGATCGGACTGCCCACCAGCGGCACCGCGCCGGCCAACGGATGCGCGGCTTCGACAACCATGCCACGCGCCTGCACCTGCGGATCGGCGAACACATCGGCAAGGTCATTGACCGGGCCACACGGAATGCCGGTGGCTTGAAGCAACGACAGCCATGCATGCCGGTCGCGCTGCAGAAAGCACGCCTGCAGCATCGGCACGAGCATGTGACGATGCCGAACGCGTTGCGCATTCGTCGTGAATCGCGCGTCATCGGCGAGTGCAGGCTCATCCAGTAGGTCGCACAACCGCGCGAATTGGGTGTCGTTGCCCACCGCGACGATGATGTGCCCGTCGGCCACGGCGAAGACCTGGTACGGCACGATGTTGGCATGCGCGTTGCCCTGCCGCGGCGGCACTTCGCCACCGACCAGGTAGTGGCTACCCAGGTTGGCGAGCAACGCGACCTGTGCATCCAGCAGGGCCATGTCGATCACCTGTCCTTCGCCCGTGGCATCGCGATGACGCAGCGCCGCGAGGATGGCGACGGTGGCGTACATGCCGGTGAACAGGTCGGCGACGGCCACGCCCACTTTCTGCGGCTCGCCATCGGCAGCGCCGGTGACGCTCATCAGACCACCGAGTCCCTGCACGGCGAAGTCGTAGCCGGCGCGTTGCGCGTACGGCCCGTCCTGACCGAAGCCGGTGATCGAGCAGTAGACCAGTCGCGGGTTGGTGGCACGCAACGTCGCAGCATCCAGGCCATAACGCGCCATGTCGCCAACCTTGAAGTTTTCCACCAGCACGTCGCTCTCCATCGCCAGGCGGCGAATGACGGCCTGCCCTTCTTCGGTGGCGATGTCGACCGTCAGCGATCGCTTGTTGCGGTTCGCGCACAGGTAGTACGCGGACTCCATCGTGTCGTCGCCATCGGCATCACGCAGGAACGGCGGCCCCCAACCGCGCGTGTCGTCACCGTTGCCCGGGCGCTCCACCTTGATGACATCGGCGCCCAGGTCCGCGAGCACCTGCGTGCACCAAGGCCCGGCGAGGACGCGCGTCAGGTCCAGCACGCGCACGCCGGCCAGCGCCTGCGGCGTACGGGCGCTCATGCCATCGGGGCCGGCAGGTGCGGCGCGATCATGGCCAGCGTGCGCGCGAGTGCGCCGCGACCGTGTTCGACCAGCGCGCGACCTCGGTCCGCGACCTCGCGACGCCGGCCTTCATCGGCGAGCAGTGCCTCGACCGCGGCGCCCACACCGGCGGCATCCCCCGCGATCACCAGCGCATCGGCCTCCTCGAGGCGGCGGGAGATCTCGCTGAAATTGTGCAGGTGCGGCCCCGTCACCGCGGGCGTGCCGACGGCCGCCGGCTCCAGCAGGTTGTGCCCCCCGATGGCCTGCAGGCTACCGCCGACGAAGGCCACGTCCGCACAGGCGTAGAACGCCATCAGCTCGCCGAGCGTGTCGAGCACGAAGACATCGTTTTCCGTGGAGGGCCAGCGATCGACACGACGCGTGCCGACATGCCAGCCTGCCTCGCGCGCCGCGTCCGCCACGCGCGGGAAGCGTTCCGGATGCCGCGGTGCCCACAGCAGCAGCAGGTCAGGCCAGCGCTGGCGAAGGCGTGCATGGATCGCGAGGACAGGCGCCTCCTCGTCTTCATGCGTGCTGGCGGCGATCCACACCCGCCGTCCCCCGGCCAGGTGCTGCCGGAAATCGGCCACCACCTCGCGCACGTTGTCCGGGACCGGAATATCGAACTTGAGGTTGCCCACATCGCGCACCTGCTCCGGCAGCGCGCCCAGTTGCACGAAGCGTCCTGCGTCGTCGCCGGATTGCGCGGCGACCTTGCGTACCGTGCGCAGGGTGCGCGCGATCAGCGGCCGAAGCACGCTGTAGCCACGCAACGAGCGCGCCGACAGGCGGGCGTTGAGGATATAGACCGGTACGCGGCGGTCGTGGCAGCCGAACAGCAGGCTGGGCCACAGTTCGGTTTCCATGATGAGGGCGAGGCGGGGACGGAAGTGGCCCAGGAAGCGCGCCACCGCGTCAGGCAGATCGTAGGGCGAATAGACGTGCAGCACGCGCTCGCCCCACAGCGCCTGGACACGCTGCGATCCGGTCGGCGTAATGGTGGTGATGAGCAGGCGCAGGCCGCGATGCCGTTTCAGCAACGCATCGACGACCGGTGCTGCGGCATTCACTTCACCGACGGATACCGCGTGCAGCCAGACATCGACGACGCCCTCGCGCACGTCGTAGCTGCCGTAGCGTTCATTCCAGCGCTGGAAATACTCCGGATAGCGGAAGCCGCGCCAGATCAGGTGGTAGACGGTGACGGGCGTCAGGATATACAGCACCACCGAGTAGAGGGCACGCAACAGGCGTTCGGCGGTACGGTTCGACATGGGCGACAAGGATACCCGTGGCCGCCGCTACAATGCGTCATGGCCGACTCCGAGAAGCGATCCTCCGACCCCGGCGAACGTCCGCCTCTGGGCCCCCGGCAATGGCCATCGTGGCTGGGCGTCGGGTTGGCATGGCTGGCCGCCCGGGTGCCCTGGGCGCTGCAGCGTCCCCTCGGTCGCGCCATGGGCGCCCTGCTGTACCGCCTGCTGCGCGAGCGCCGGCATGTGGCCAGGCGCAACATCGCCCTGTGCTTTCCGGAACTCGATGCGCAACGCCAGGAGGCGCTGGCGCGTGCCGGTTTCGGCGAGCTGGGCATCGGCCTGTTCGAATTCGCACGCGCCTGGTGGGGCAGCGTCGACCCGATGCGGAAAGGCCTGCAGGTGGAAGGCCTGGAACATCTCGCCGCCGCGCGCGCCGGGGGCCGCGGCGTGATCGTGGTGTCCGGACACTTCACCACGCTGGAGATCTCGGCACGCCTGATGTGCGACTACGCGCCGCTGGCCGGCATGTACCGCCCGCACGACCAGGGTGCGATGGAGTGGGCAGTCAAGCGTGGGCGGCTGCGTTACGCCACGGCGATGTTCACGCGCGACGAGCTTCGTCCCGCACTGAAGCACCTCAAGCAAGGTGGGCTGCTGTGGTTCGCGCCCGACCAGGACACACGCCGCGGCGAGAGCGTGTTCGTACCGTTCTTCGGCCATCCCGCCTACAGCCTGACGTCGACACACCAGCTGGCCCGTCTCTCCGGCGCAGCGGTGATGGCGTTCTCGCACGTGCGCCGTGAAGACGGCGGCTACACGCTGACACTGTCGCCTGCCTTAGAGGATTTCCCGTCGCGGGACGCCACCGTCGACACCGCGCGCGTGATCGCCGCGATCGAGACCATGGTGCGGCAGGCACCGACGCAATACCTGTGGATCCACCGCCGCTTCAAGCGCCAGCCCGACGGGCGCGGCGAACTCTACCGATAGAGGTCCGGCTCGCCGGGTGGCCGTGTCTTGAATCGCCGGTGCACCCACAGGTACTGCTCGGGATGCCGGCGGACGACCGCTTCGAGTTCGGCCATGTAGCGCGCCGCATCCTGCACCGGATCGCCGCTCGGCCATCCGCTCCAGGTCGGCTCCACGCGCAGCTGGTAGCGACCGTCGTCGTCGCGATGGAACCAGAACGGCAGCACCACGGCGTTGCCGCGGCGCGCGAGATCGGGCGTGGCGGTCAGCGTGGCGGCCGCCACGCCGAAGAACGGCACGAAGGCGTTCTGGTAGTTGAAGTCCTGGTCGGCCGAGTACGCCACGATGCCTCCGCGCGACAGGGCACGCAGCAGTCCGCGCACATCCTTCTTGCCGATGACATCGGCGAACACGCGACGCCGCGCGCCGTCGAGCAGACGCTCGATGCAGGGATCGTTGTTGCGGCGCGCGACGATGGTCACGCGTTCGCCCAAGGCGTCGCCGAGCAGCCGTGCGCACAGTTCCGAATGCGGGATATGCCCCCCGAACAGCAGGATGCCACGTCCCTCGGCCTGCGCGGCGCGGACGTGTTCCAGGCCCTGCACGTTCGCAAGCTCGCGCAATGCACTGGCAGGGGCATACCAGCCACGGACAAGTTCGAACACGCCGGTCACCGTCGCACGTACGGTGTCGCGCAGCAGGCGCGCCTGCGCCCGTGCATCGCGTTCGGGAAAACACAGCGCGATGTTGGTCGCCGCGTGGCGACGGCGCTTCGCCAGCAGCGGCCAGAGCACGAGGGTGGTGACGCGCCCCAACGCCAGCAACCCGGCTTGCGGCAAGCGCGCGATACCGGCTGCCAGCAGGTTGGCGGGCGCTATGAACCAGCAGCGCTCGCCGTGCGCACGCTCACTCGTCATCGCGCGCCAGCAGGCTGCCCGCGTACAGCGCCGCCAGCATCAGGGTCAGCCCGCCCCAGAACGTGGAATAGAACGCGAGATGCGTGTTCAACGGAAACACGGTGACCGCCAGCGCCAGCATCGCCGGCCGCGCACGGTCCTTTGCCTCCGGCGTGGCGTAGCGCCACGCACGCCACGCCAGCGCTGCACCCGCCAGCCATAGCAGCAGTCCGATGATGCCCGTTTCGCTGAGTACTTCGAGCACGATCTGGTGGGCGTGATACGCCGGGCCCTGCCCCCAGGCGGGTCGTCCATCGGCATCCGCATCGCAGGCGGCGAAGGCTTCGCGGAAGCCGCGCGCACCGACGCCATTCACCGGATGGCGCGCGATCATGCAGCCCGCCGCCGACCAGATCTGGCCACGCCCCGACAGCGCCGTGTCGACGCCCGCCTCGCTGGCGGTCAGGGCATGGGTGGTGAGCAGGATGCGCTCGCGCACCTGCGGCGATGCGACGGTCAACACCGCCAGCAGCGCCGCGCCAAAGGCGAACACCGCCAGCAGTCGCTTCCATCCCAGCAGTTTCCAGCCCGAGAACACCAGTACCAGGGCATAGGTGATCCAGGCGGCGCGTGCGCCTGCCAGCAGGACGACGACGCCCACCGCAGCAGAAGCCAGCAACCAGCCCGCCACCTGCAGGCGTCGTGCCGCAGCGAACAGCAGGAACGGGGACAGGCTGGCCATCACCACGCCAAGCTTCCGGTTGCAGGGACCGAGGAAGCCACTGAGCCGGTCGATGCCCGCCGTCTGCTCCGCCGTGCACATCGGGCGTCCGCTGATCAGCTGCTTCAGCTGGTCCAGGCCCCAGAACAACGGGCTGGTGCCGAATGCGGCCTGCGCCAGGGCATCCAGCGTCCAGATCGCCACGATGACCGCCAGGCCGGTGAACGTCGTGCGGCGCGCGCGCGTGTTGGCCACTGATGCCGCGACCAGCCAGAGGAACGGCAGGTAACGCAGGTCGACGGCGGCCTCGCGCAACGCGCGTGGTGCGTCGACCGCATCCACCGCGGAGATCGCTTGCGGCAACCAGTACGCGGCGAACAAGGCGCTGGTCAGCGCCCACGCCGCGCCACTCAGCAAGCGCGCGCTGCCACGGAAGCGGCCGAGCAACAGGCGGATGATCGCCGCCAGCGCACCCAGCACCATCACGCCCTCGGCATAGCCGGGCGCGGGCCACAGCGCGACGAACGTCAGCACCCAGGCGGGCGCCCAGCGCCAGCCGTGCGGGGCGCGGGGCGCAGGCGTGTCAGGGAGCGATGGCGAGTCGGCGGTCATCGGCGAGATCGTGGTAGAGGGCGAGCGTGGCGTCCTGCATCGTGCGCAGGGTGTAGGCATCCATCGTAGCCAATGGCGGCGGCGGATGCGCGAGCGCTGCCTTCACGGTGTCGAGCAAGCGGTGTTCGTCGAACGCGGGCACCGCACCGTCAGGCTGCAGTTCTGCAAGCAGTTCACCGACACCGCCATGCCCCCAGCCCACGACGGGGCGCCCCACCGACAGGCTTTCGATGACGGTGCGACCAAACGCCTCGGGCTTGCGCGACAGCTGCAGTACCACGTCGCTGGCGGCGTACGCGCGCGCGATCCCGGTCGTCGGTGGCGTGATCGCGAGGGCCTCCGCACAGCCCGTGCGTGCGGCGTCCTCTTCCAGGTCCACCACGTACTGCTCGCGACCGGCCTCGCGCGCGCCGGGCATCCACAGGCGCACATCGCTGCCGGCGGCACGCAGGCGACCCAGCAGCGCGATGGCGTCGCGATGGCCCTTCAACCGGGTGCCACGACCCGGCAACAGCAACAGCGGACCCTCACCCGCCAGTGCAGGATGCTGTGCCGCCGCCCACGCACGCGCATCGCGATCAGGATGGGCGGCATGCGGAAACTGCGCCGGATCGATGCCGCGCGGAATCACCCTCAGCCTGGCGGGATCGGTACGCGGGTAGTGGTGCAGCAGGTAACGGCGCACGGTGTCGGACACGCAGATCACACGTTCGCCGTAGGTCATCACGGCGCTGTAGCGACCGGGGGAATTGAGCCCATGCATGGTGGTGACGAAGCGTGGCCGCGATGCCGCCGGCATGCCGCGCAGCGCCCACAGGCCGAGCCACGCGGGCAGGCGTGAGCGCGCGTGCACGATGTCGGCACCGATTTCGGCGAACAGCCGTCGCAGTGCGACGACGTGGCGCAGCGTCAGCAGCGACTTGCGGCCGATATCGAGGATGACGTGTTCGGCGCCGCTGCTGCGCAACGCAGGTTCAAGGCGGCCGCCCGCCGAGACGATCACGGCACGATGGCCGGCACGCACCAGGGCATCGGCGATCTCCAGAGTGGAACGTTCCACACCGCCGGACTCCAGCGCCGGCAGCAACTGGACGACGGTCAGGCGGCGCATGGACGATGGGCCGCGCGCTTCGCCCGCATCGGCCGGTCAGTCGGCCAGGACGAAGTGCGACCCGCAGTACGGGCACTGCACGTCGCCACCCGGCGCATCCTCGATGGGCAGGTACACGCGCGGGTGGGAATTCCACAGCGCCATCGACGGCAGCGGGCAGCTCAGCGGCAGGTCGGCGCGCGTGACGGTGTAGCGCTTCTCGGCATTGGCGGGCGCGGTGGCGGTCTGGCTCATGGCGATGCAGGCGGTCGTGGAACGAGGCGGCCAGTCTACCAGCCGGCACCACGGGCGCCCAAGCAAGTGCACGCCACAAAAAAACGCCGCCCGACATGAGCGGGGCGGCGTATGCGGTCAGGCGATGTCCGGCCGCAGGGGCGCGGCCGGATCGTGCCACGCTTACTTCTTGGCGTCGGCCGTCGCTTCGGTGGTGATGCGCAGGGACACCTCATCGCTGACCATCGGCGCGTACGCGCCGACACCGAAGTCGCTGCGCTTCACGGTGGCGGTGGCATCGAAACCGATCGCCGGCACCTTCTTCATCGGGTGCTCGCCGGCCTTGTTGAGGGTCACGTCCAGCACGACCGGCTTGGTGATGCCCTTGATGGTCAGGTCGCCGGTGACCTTCAGCTTGCCTTCGCCCGCCGCTTCGACCTGGGTGCTCTTGAAGGTGGCGGTCGGGTACTTGGCGGCGTCGAACCACTTGTCGCTGGTCAGGTGATCGTAGAACTGGTCGGCCAGCGCGCTCAGGCCGGTCAGCGGCAGGGTGACCTGCACGCTGGACGCGGACACCTTGTCGGCGTCATACACCAGCGTGCCGTCGGCCTGGCCGAAGTTGACGCTCGGGTTCGAGAAACCGAAGTGGTCCCAGCTGGCGAGGACGTTGGTGTGGGTGGGATCGAGCTTGTAGGTCACCGGCGCGGCGAACGCGGAACCGGCGAAGGCGAACAGGGCGGCAACGAGCAGGGTCTTGCGCATGGGAAAATCTCCGGGTGAGGGGTGTGTCAGAGGATGCGCGCGGCTTCGTCGAAGCCCAGGCGCGGGGAACGGGGGAAAATGCTGGACGGATCGCCATGACCCAGGTTGACCAGGATGTCGGACTTGATGGCGGTGCCAGCAAAGAACGCTTCGTCGACCTTTTCGGCGTTGAAGCCGGTCATCGGGCCGGCATCCAGTCCCAATGCGCGCGCGGCGAGGATCAGGTAGGCCGCCTGCAGGCTGGCATTGCGCAGCGCGGGCTTGAACCGGTTCTCGCGCGGGCCGTCGAACCAGGGCTTCGCATCGGTATGCGGGAACAGGAACGGCAGCTTTTCGTGGAAGTCCTCGTCGCGGCCGATGATGACGGTGACCGGCGCTGCCATCGTCTTGGCGTAGTTGCCCTCGTCCAGCGCCGGACCCAGCTTGGCCTTGGCCTCGGCCGACTTCACGAACACGAAGCGCGCCGGCGTGGTGTTGGCCTGGGTGGGACCGAACTTCAGCAGGTCGTACAGCTGGCGCAGCGTGTCGTCACTGACCTCGCCGCTGAAGGCGTTGTAGGTGCGGGCGGTGCGGAACAACTGGTCGAGCGAGGCGGCATCGAGGGCGTGGGACATGGGGTACCTATCGCGAGGTGGGAAACAGCCGCAGCGGCGGGGCCGGCGGCGCGAAGCGGCAGTGTAGAGTGTCCTGACTATGGCAACATCCAATCGACCCGGAACGGATTGTTTTAATCAGTGGAACAAACAAGCCCCTTCCAGACCGATTCCCACGGCCTCTGCACGCTGACCGATGGTCACGCCGGCAACCTGCGTCAGGCGCAGTCGCTGGCGCGTGCACTCGGGATCGAGGCGCGGGACGTGGTGCTCGACCCGCGCGCACCCTGGCGCTGGGTGGCGCCACGCCGGTTGCCGGGTGCGGCGTTGGCGTTCGGTCCGGCGTTCGATGACCTGCGACGACAGCCTCCTGCGCTCGCGGTCGGCTGCGGTCGCCAGGCGGCGTTGGCGACACGCCTGCTGCGCGCACGCGGCAGCCGGGCCATCCAGATCCTCGACCCGCGCATCGATCCGTCGCACTGGGATCTGGTCATCGCGCCGGAACACGATGACCTCACCGGCGCGAACGTGCTGACGCTGCTCGGCAGCCTCAATCCGGTCGACGACGCATGGCTGGCCGACGCGCGCGCTGCGTTTCCCTCGTTCGCTGCCCTGCCCTCGCCGCGCACGACGGTACTGCTGGGCGGCGACAGCGCGCACTACCGTTTCGATGCCGCCGCGTTCGAGCGACTCGCGGCGCATCTCGATGCGATGCCGGCCGCAGCAAGCCTGCTGGTCACGGCGTCGCGACGCACGCCACCTGACCTGATCGACGCCGCGCGCCGGCGATGGTCCGCACGCAGAGACACGATGCTCTGGTGCGACACTACGGATGGTCCGAACCCCTACGCCGGCCTGCTCGCGTGGGCCGACCGCATCGTCTGCACGCCGGAGTCGGTCAACATGGTGTCGGAAGCCTGCGGCACGCGCGTGCCGGTGCAGGTATTCGAGCCGGATCGCGTCACCGGCCGCCCCCGTCGCTTCCTCGATGCGCTGGTCGCGCGCGGGCGCATCCGCGACCTCACCGATGGAACGATGCCGTTCGATGGCGAGCCCCTGCGCGAGACCACCCGCATCGCCGCCGACGTGCGCGCCCGCCTGGACCTCCCTCGCCAGAACCGGCACGCAGGCGATCCTTTGTAGGAGCGGGGCCCGCCCCCGCGTCGGCTGGTTAGGGGGCCCCAGGCCGAGCCAAGCGGGGCGTGGCCCCGCCCCAGGGGGGGGGGCGGGGCGGGGCGGGCCCGGCC
>CAMPIO010000065.1 GCA_946886405.1 uncultured Pseudoxanthomonas sp. | reverse complement strand
GACGATGCTCGACGTCGCATGCTGCGTGAGCAGCGGATGCGCGTAACGCGAGAGTTCGAACGCGGAGAACACGTTGGTCTCGAAGATGCCCCGCCATTCGTCTTCGGTGTAATCCACCGCGGCGCGGGTGACGTTGCCGCCGGCGTTGTTGACCAGGATGTTGAGGCCATCGCCGTGGTCTTCCACCCAGTCGAGGATGGCGCGACGGTCCTCGTCGTCAGCCACGTCGGCGGCCAGCGTGCCGATCTCGCGTTCCGGGAACTCGTCCGCCAGGTCGGCGCGCGCCTCCTGCAGCGCGTCGATATCGCGCGCGACCATCAGCAGGTCCGCGCCGAAACCCAGCAGCTCGCGCGCGATCGCCAGCCCGATCCCCGCACTGGCGCCGGTCACCAGCGCCCGTTGTCCGTCCAGCCGCCACCGGTTCGCCGCCACATGCGCCTCCTTCGTCGATGGGCGTAGCATAGCGCCACGTCACAGGAGGACCGTCGCCATGACCCGGATCCGCCTCACCCTGCTCGCCGCCGCCTTGCTGGCCTTTGCCGCCTGCCGCGCCCCCGAGCCGCCACCGACCGACGAACCGCCGGAACCGCAGGCGAAGAGCGACACCGCCGCGTCCTGAGTCACGCGGCATCGCGCGGTCCTGCAATCCCCCAAACGCAACGGGCCGCGCGGTTGCCCGCGCGGCCCGTCGATCAAGGGATGGTGAGAGGGCTCAGAACCCGCAGAAGCAGTACGCCAGACTCTTCACCGGCGCGCCGTTGCGGTCGGCGACGGCCTCGTCGACGAAGCGCAGCTGCGCTTCCATTTCCGGCAGGCTGCGCGCCAGCAGCGCGCGGGCGAAGTCGGAATCCTTCAGCCACGCGGCACCGATGCGACTGCCGGCGAACCCGGTCATGAACTGCGAGAACGGCGAGGACATCTTCTCGATGTAGCGCACGCGGTACTTGTCGGGTTCGCCCAGCTTCGCGCGCTTGGCGGCATCGGCCACCGCGGCATCGAAGCCCGCGAGTTCGTCGACCAGGCCACGCTCCTTCGCCTGCGCGCCGCTCCACACGCGGCCACGGGCGACGGCATCGACCTCTTCGACCGGCTTCTTGCGCGCCTCGGCCACCTTGCCGGTGAAGTCCGCATAGCCCTTGTCGATGACCGACTGGATCACCTGGCCCACGGCCGGATCCAGCGGACGCGTGATGTCGAAGGCGCCGGCGAAGCGGGTGGTGCCCACGCCGTCGGTGCGCACGCCGATCTTCTCCAGCGTGCGCGGCACGGTGGGGATCAGACCGAAGATGCCGATCGAACCCGTGATGGTGGACGGGTCGGCATAGATGCGATCGGCATTCATGCTGATCCAGTAGCCGCCGGAGGCGGCCAGGTCGCCCATCGAGACGACCACCGGCTTGCCGGCCTTCTTCAGCGCGGCCACTTCACGACGGATCTGCTCGGAGGCGTACACGCCGCCGCCCGGCGAATCCACGCGCAGCACCACGGCCTTCACGTCCTCGTCGTCGCGTGCCTCGCGGAGCAGCGCCGAGGTGGACAGGCCACCGACACGGCCGGCCGGCTGGTCGCCGTCGGTGATCTCGCCTTCGGCGACGACCACGGCCACCTGCGGACGCTTGTCGAGCGGATTCTTCTTGGCGTCGAGCTGGGTCAGGTAGCCGGTCAGGCCGATGGCGCGGAAGCCGGTGTCCGAATCCTCGTCGGCCACGCCGCGCTCGATCAGCAGGTTCTCGACTTCTTCCTGCGTCTTCAGGCCATCGACCAGCTTCTGCTGCAGGGCGTACTTGGCCAGATCGCCCCCGGCGGCGGCGATGCCTTCGGGCAGCGTGTCGATGCCCGCGGCCAACGCTTCCGGCGTGGTCTTGCGGACCTTGGCGATGTCGGCCAGCAGGCGCTGCCACACATCGTTCATCCAGAACAGGTCGGCTTCCTTGGCTTCCTTCGATGCGGCATCCAGCACGTAGGGCTCGGCGGCGGACTTGTATTCGCCCACCTTGAACAGGTGCACGTCCACGCCCAGCTTGTCCTGCAGGCCTTCGCGGTAGTACTGCCGGTAACGGCCCAGGCCCTCGAGCATCAGGCTGCCCATCGGGTCGAGGTAGACCTCGTCCGCCTGCGCGGCCAGCAGATACTGCGTCTGGCTGACGTTTTCGCCGAACGCGACGATCTGCTTGCCGGAGGCGCGGAACTTCGCCAGCGCGGCGGCGACTTCACGCAGCGAGGCGTAGCCGGTCGGCTGCAACTGGTCCACGCGCAGCAGCATGCGTTCGATCTTCTCGTCCTTCTGCGCCGCCTCGATGGCGCGCAGCAGGTCGCGCAGCTGCACTTCGTCGGCGGCCTTGTCGCCCAGCGCCTTGGCCAGCGCGCGCGTGGCCGGGTCAGCGGTGAACTGCTCGACCAGCCGGCCTTCCGGCGCCAGCACGAAGGTGGTGCGCTCGGCGAGCGGCTTCACCCCGCCACTGCCGGCGGCGATGACGAACACAATGAAGATCAGGAACAGCAACCCGAAGAAGATCAGGTTGAGGACCAGCTTGCGGGTGAAGTTCATCACGTCCCACAGGCCGACGAAGAACGCGACGATCGGGCTGCGACGGGGTGCGGGTGCGGGTGCGACTTGGCTCATGGAAAGCTCCGGGAAACTGGGACCACTGTAGCGTGCGGACGCGGGGCTTTCATGCCCCGTTGGTCACCGTTGGGGCGACCGGCAGCGCCGCATGGCGCCGGCTGCTGCGCTCGAAACGCCAGCCCAGCAGCACGGCAGCGGCGGTCAGGCCCACGATCAGACCCAGCCACATGCCCTGCGGGCCCCAGCCGAGCCCGAGGCCCAGCCCGGCACCCAGCGGCATGCCCAGGCCCCAGTAGGCGGCCACGGCCAGCCACATCGGCACGCGGGTGTCCTTGAGTCCGCGCAGCGCACCGGCCGAGAGCACCTGGATGCCGTCCGGAAACTGGAAGGCGGCGGCGAACAGCAGCAGCGTGCCCGCCATCGCGGCCACCGTCAGGTCGTCGGTGTACAGCGACACCACCAGGTCGTGGCCCAGCAGCAGGAACAGCGCCGAGATCGCCTGGGTAGCGAGCACGATCACGTAGCCGGCATGCGCGGCGCGGCGGATGCCGAGCGTGTTGCCTGCGCCCACCGCATGGCCCACGCGCACGGTGGTGGCCTCGGCCACGCCCATGGGAATCATGAAGCACAGCGCCGACACGTTGATGGCGATCTGGTGCGCGGCCGCCGGCGTGGCGCCGAGGCGTGCGATCAGCAGCGCGGTGACGATGAAGAGGCTGCCTTCCATCAACACCGTGATGCCGATCGGCAGGCCGGTGCGCAGCAGTTGCATGATCGGCGCGGGGCGCGGCGGATCGAAGTGCGCGAACAGGTGCAGGTCGGCAAAGCGCTTCGACCGCGAGAGATAGATCGCGAACGCGATCGCCTGCAGCCACATGGTCAACGCCGAGGCGATGCCCAGACCGCCCGCGCCCATTTCGGCGAACCCGAACTTGCCGAACGCCAGCACGTACCCCACCGGCGCCAGCACCAGCAGGCCACCGAAGCCCAGGATCATCGTCGGCAGCGTCCAGTGCGTGCCTTCGCTGAGGTAGCGCATGCAGAAATAGAACGTCAGCGCCGGCACGCCCCAGCGGATGCCGTGCAGGAAGGCGGTGGCACCGGGAATGATGTCGGGCGCGATGCCGAACGCCGCCAGCGCGTAGGGCGCGGCACTGAGGAAGGCGAACATCAGCACGCCCAGCCCCAGCGACAGCCACAGCGCCTGGCGGAACAGCGGCGCGATCTCGCTGCGCCGGTTGGCGCCATCGAGCTGCGACACCGAGGCGGTCAGCGAGATCAGCGTGCCGATCGGCACCATCATCGGCAGCCACAGCAGCGCGGTACCCACCGTGACCGCCGCCAGCGTG
Source organism: uncultured Pseudoxanthomonas sp. (assembly GCA_946886405.1). The sequence goes on along the minus strand of CAMPIO010000065.1, from coordinate 14,282 downwards.
GCGGTGGCGTGATGGCCTGCAATGACGTTGTCGACGAAGCCGATCAGTCCGGTGGAGACATGGCCCAGCACCAGCGGCAGGGCGAGCGTCGCCGTCGCACGCACTTCCTGGCCGAAGCGCGGAGTCGGGGAGGAGGAGAGGGACATGGAATCAACCGCCGGACTACGGTCGCGCGGTTTCGCGCTGGCACCGGGTCACGGGAGGCCGGTATCTTACCCGCTCGCCCGCCGCGCCACCCGAACGCCCCATGACCCCATCGCACGATGCCGACGCCGTGCACGCCGCCGCGTGCGACAACTGCAAGACCCCGCTGCAGGGCGGGTTCTGCCATGTGTGCGGGCAGAACGCGCATAACCCGCTGAAAAGCTTCGGGCATGCGGTGGAAGAGGTGTTCGAGTCGTTCTGGCACCTGGACGGGCGCATCTTCCGCACCCTGCACACCCTGTGGTCGCCCGGCAAACTGGCCAACGCCTACCTCGCCGGCCACCGCGCGCCGTACGTGGCGCCGCTGCGGCTGTTCGTGATCCTGGCCGTACTGACGTTCTTCGTGGCCAAACTCACCCTGCACGCCGAAGACATGGCCCGCGTGCAGATCGCGCCGCCCGCCGTACCCGCGGCTGCCGACGGCACGCCCACCAACCTGATGGCAGACCCCGACAAGGGCGGTGCGGACTTCAGCAAGGCCGCCACGGTCGATGCGGTGCTGAAGCTTCGCGATGAAACGCTCGACGGCCTGGTGTCAGCACGCGCCAACGTGCCGGCCGGGCTGGGCTTCGTCCGCAAGCCGATGGAAGACAATATCTTCGCCACGCAGCGACGCGCCCGCGAGCGCATCGCCGAACTGCAGCCCAACCACCCGTCACTCGCACAGCCGGACCGTTTCCCCGAGGGTCAACCGCTGCCCGAGGTGCCCGTGACGCCGCTGATCAGCGTCGGCGACAAGCCGTTCGATGCGGAGACCAACCCGGTACGGCTCACCGGGCTGCCCGACTTCGCCAACCGCTGGCTGAGCCGGAAGCTCGCGCGCGCCGAGCAGAACATCCCGCGCATCCAGCAGGATCCGGCGCACTTCTTCAACCTGCTGATCGGCTCGGTGCCCTCCGCGCTGTTCGTGCTGGTGCCGTTGTTCGCGGTGCTGCTCAAGCTTTTCTACATCGAGACGCGGCGGGGCTATCTGGAGCATCTGGTGGTGGCGCTCTACAGCCATGCCTACCTGTGCCTGTGCCTGCTGGCGATCTTCGTGTGTGCCGGCATCGGCCGCCTGCTGCCCGAGGGCGCGTCATGGCTGGTACGGATGGTGCAGATGCTGGTCTTCTGCTGGATGCCGCTCTACCTGTTGTGGATGCAGCAGCGTGTGTACCGCCAGCATTGGCTGGTGACGGTGGTGAAGTTCTCGGTGCTGGGCACCGTGTACTTCATCATGCTGGTGATGGGCGTCATGTACCTGGTGCTGAGTACGTGGGTGAATGCATAAGGGATGCCGTCACGAAGGCGCACGCGCCTGAATGCCGGTAGCGTGCGCTGTGCGCACGAATTACGTTGCGTGGTCGTGCGCATGGCGCACGCTACGGTGGGCTCCGTCAGGCGATCGCGAAGGGCATGCCCCGGCAGCCCGCTACCGGTCCCGCCGCTGTCGCAACCACGCGCGCTGCTGGGCAGCGGGCACCGCAAGCAGTTCGCGCCGGAACGCATCGCGGTCCTGTGGCGGCAAGCGCTGCGCCAAGGCGGCGAGGTCATCACGCTGTTCCGCATCCAGCCGTCTCAGCAGTGACAGCAGGCCATCGCGTTCGGCGGGCGGCACGTACGCGAACAACGGCTGCAATCGTGGCCAGTCGGCGCCGAGTTCCGGCCCCAGCCGCCAGCCCTGTCGCTGCATGCCGTCCAGCACGCTGAACTGCGTGCGCAGCGCGGCCTGGTGTTCCGGCGGCAACGCCGCGATCTCGGTGGCCGCCGCGCGCAGCCGCGCTCGCTGCAGTTCGTCCAAGGCACGCCACGCGGCATAGCGCGCGCGCCGGTCCTCGCGTTCGCGCACGGGCAGGGCGTCCCACGCTTCGCGACGCTGTTGCCACTCGGCCTGTGCCATCGGCGACATCGCGGCCCATCGGGCTGCATTCGCTGCATCCTGTGCGGACGACGCGGCGACGCCCGCGATCGACACGAGGGCGGCGATCGCGCACGTGGCCGCCCGCCGCCTGCCCTTACCGCGCGGCATTGGTGGTCGCTCCGTCATCGGCCGAGGACGCGCTTGCCGCCGGTGTCGCACCGGCCCCGGCGACGTACCAGGCCAGGAAATCCGCCTCGCGGGCGCGCGCTTCGTCTTCGGCATCGACCAGGAGCACGAAGTCGGCGTGGGCGGCGGCGGTCACCTCGTCCGCGCGCACGGCGGGCGCATCGGCGGCAGGTAGTGGTGCCGACGTAATGACCGGATCGGGGGGCAGCGCCAAGACGCCTTCATCGGTTGCGGCCGGCGCGGTCGGCGTCGAGCGCGACGGCATCAGCGCCGACCCTCGCCACCAGAACACCCCGGCACCAGCGGCCGCCAACAGCAGCACCACGATCAGCACAAACCATGGCCACCGGCGTGGTGCCGGGGGCGCAGTTGCCGGAGGTGCCTTCGTCGCTATCGACGCGACGCGGTTTCCCGCCAGGGCGTCCTCGCGCAGGCGGGCGAGCTTGGCCAGACGGTCGTCCGGCAGTTCGCGCAGATGCTGCTGGATGGCCTCGGCCAGCGCGCGCCAGGCGCCGGCATCCGGGTGGCCCAGCGCGTCGCGCGGGCAGGCGCGTGCCAGAGCATCGCGGTAGGCCGCGTCGTCGAGGCCGAGGACGGCCGCCGCTTCGGCTTCCTGCAAGCCGCCGACAAGGCGCAGCAACAGTGCCCCCCGATCAGCGGCCGCAGGACGGGCAAGGGCAGCGAAACCGCCCGGCCAGCGCGCGGACGGGCTATCGACGCGCAACTGGGGAGTCGCTGCCAGCAACGCCCAGAAACGTGCCGGCCAGTCGGCCATGGGAAGGACGGCGGCCTTCCCCCGGAAGGCACGCAGAGCGGCCGCGAGAGCGACATCGCCGCGATCGGGGTCACCACACTGGAGTTCGGCGAACACGGCACCCCGGCGCTCGCATCCCCGCAGGAAGGCGGCCAGCGCGGCAGGGGCAGAAGGCGAAGCGGGAGGGGAAGAGGTCATCATGGAACCGGTTGCGTGCCTGGTGATCATAGTCACCCGTGGCGGCCGTACGGACGCTTGACAGCCCGACGGAATCTGCTCTCCCCGGCGCCACAAGGGTTTCCGGGAAAAACGTTGTGCACAGCGGTCACCAATCCGTCATGGAGGTTCGCCTGCCGCACCGGGGCATCAATATGTCAGTCCGGTTTCACGGCTAACCTCATGATTTTGTTGAACAAAGCGTCTCTGGCACTTTTTTGACCAACCCGGCCCGGACGCTTGTAGCAGCGTCATCGCGCCGTGAAGCATTCCCGCCATGCACAGATTTATCCACAGCGCGTGTGGATAAATCGGAATCTCCTTCCGGGATCAGTACTTGCGTGATTTTCGTCAAGATTTTGGCAGGACATCACCGCAACTGTGTGAGATCTGACCTGCACCCGGACAGGCCGATACACTGCACGGAATGCCACCCGTTTCCGTCCTGCAAGTCGCCCTGCCCGTGCCGCTGCCACGGTTGTTCGACTACCTGCCGCCCCCAGGCCGTGACGCCGCATCCGGGGACGTGGGAAAGCGGGTGAGCGTGGTATTCGGCAACCGGACGCTGACCGGCTTCGTGGCCGGCGTCGCCCCTGCGACGGACCCTGGCATGGAGTTGCGCCACGCGGAGGCCCTGCTGGACCCGGATCCGCTGCTGCAGGGCGAGCTGCTGGAGTCGTTGCAGTGGCTGGCGCGCTATACCCACGCGCCGCTGGGGGAGGTCGTCGCCACGGCGCTGCCGACCCTGCTGCGGCAGGGCGAACCGCTGCCCGACACGCATGCCTGGCACTGGCGACTGACCGAGGCGGGCCAGCTCCAGCGCGACCGCCTGCGCGCCGGCAGCCGGCCGCGCCGCCTGGCGGAGCTGCTGGCCGACCACGGTTCGCTCGATGAGGACGCGCTGGATCTGCACCTGGAAGCCGGCCGCGCCACCGCGCGCGATCTGGGCAAGCGCGGGCTGGCAGAGCGCTTCGCTGCGGCACCCGCACCTCCCGTGCCCTCGCCGCGCCCCGGACCGGCACTCAATGACGAACAACAGGCGGCCGCCGACGCGATCACCGTCAAGACAGGCTTCGGCGCGCTCCTGCTCGATGGCGTGACCGGCAGCGGCAAGACCGAGGTGTACCTGCACGCCATCGCCGACTGTCTGCGGCGTGGCCGGCAGGCACTGGTGCTGGTGCCCGAGATCGGCCTGACCCCGCAGACGCTGGCGCGCTTCCGTGAACGGCTGGGCGTGCCGGTGCACGCCCTGCACTCCGGCCTCAACGACGGCGAACGCGCACGCACCTGGGCGGCCTGCCTGCGCGGCGAGGCACGGGTGATCGTGGGCACGCGCTCGGCGGTGTTCACGCCGTTGCCGGACGCCGGCTTGATCGTGATCGACGAAGAACACGACGGCAGCTACAAGCAGCAGGACGGCATCCGCTACCACGCGCGCGACTTCGCGCTGGTACGTGGCAAGGCGCTGGACGTACCCGTGGTCCTTGGCAGCGCCACGCCCTCGCTGGAGACGCTGCATAACGCACGCACCGGCCGCTACGGACACCTGCGCCTGTCGCAGCGCGCCGGCGACGCGCAGCCGCCCGCCGTGCGCGTGCTGGACATGCGCAAGCGCGCGCAGCAGGCCGGCCTGCTGACGGACACGCTGCAGGCGATCCGCCAGGCGCTGGACGCCGACGGCCAGGTGCTGGTGTTCAAGAACCGCCGGGGCTACGCGCCGGTGCTGCTATGCCATGACTGCGGCTGGAGCGCGCACTGCAAGCGCTGCGACAGCCCGATGACCGTGCATGCTGGCGGCAAGCGCCTGCAGTGCCACCATTGCGGCGCACGCCAGGCATCGCCGCCGGCCTGCCCGGACTGCGGCGGACTGGCGCTGCAACCGCAGGGCATCGGCACCGAGCGGCTGGAAGAACTGCTGGCCGAACAGTTCACCGACGTGCCGGTGCTGCGGGTGGATCGCGGCACCACGCAGAAGCGCGACGGCCTGGCGCAGCAACTGGCGAAGCTGGGCGATATACCCGGCATCCTGGTCGGCACGCAGATCCTGGCCAAGGGCCACGATCTGCCGCACCTCACGCGCGTCACGGTGGTCGGCGTGGACGAAGGCCTGTTCTCCACCGATTTCCGCGCTGGCGAGAAGCTGGCACAGCAGCTGATCCAGGTGGCCGGACGCGCAGGACGCGCGGGCAAGCGCGGCGACGTGTGGCTGCAGACGCACCACCCGGACCATCCGCTGTTGAACACGCTGATCAACGGCGGCTACCACGCTTTCGCCGAGGCCGAACTGGAACAGCGCCAGATGGCCGGTTTCCCCCCGTTCGCGCACCTCGCGCTGCTGCGTGCCGAGGCGCAGCACGCCGACGCCGCACAGCACTTCCTGCAGGCGGCGAAGCACGCGTTGCGGGCGCACGATGCCACGCTGGAAATGCACGGGCCGTTGCCCGCACCGATGCCGCGCCGCGCCGGTCTGTATCGCGTGCAGCTGCTGCTCTCGTCGCCTGAGCGACGCGCGTTGCACCGCGTGCTCGACCTCGCCCTGCCGCAGATCCACGCCCTGCCGGAGGCGCGCCGCACGCGCTGGTCGCTGGATGTCGATCCCATGGACCTGTACTGATGACGCCCACCTCCCGTGCCGGACTGACGCCCGCCCAGCGCTTGCGCAGCATCTTCAGTGGTTCGGTCGGCAACCTGGTGGAATGGTACGACTGGTATGTGTACGCCGCGTTCTCGCTGTACTTCGCCGAGGTGTTCTTTCCGGGCGGGGACCGCACCAGCCAGTTATTGAAGACGGCAGCCATTTTCGCGGTGGGCTTCCTGATGCGCCCGCTCGGTGGCTGGCTGCTGGGCCGCTATGCGGACCGCCACGGCCGCAAACGCGCGCTGATGCTGTCGGTGGTGATGATGTGCGGCGGCTCGCTGATCATTGCCTGCACGCCGGGCTACGCGACCATCGGTGTCGCCGCCCCGGTCCTGCTGGTACTGGCGCGGCTGCTGCAGGGCCTGTCGGTGGGCGGCGAGTACGGGACGTCGGCGACCTATCTCAGCGAGATGGCCACGCGCGAACATCGCGGCTTCTGGTCGAGCTTCCAGTACGTGACGCTGGTGATGGGCCACCTGATCGCCCTGGCCGTGCTGATCGCGCTGCAGCGCGTGTTCCTGACCGACGAACAGTTGCGCGACTGGGGCTGGCGCATTCCGTTCGCTATCGGCGCGGTCGCGGCGCTGGTCGCGCTGTGGCTGCGCCGGAACATGGTGGAAACCGAGTCGTTCTCCCGCCGCGGGACCAAGGACACACCCGGCAAGCAGGAAGCACAGGGCACGCTGCGTGCATTGATGCAGCATCCGCGCGCCGTGCTCGCCGTGGTCGGCCTGACGATGGGCGGCACGCTGGCGTTCTATACCTACACGACCTACGTGCACAAATTCCTCGTCAACAGTGCCGGCATGGCCAGCGAGACCGCGAGCCTGATCAATGCATCGACGCTGTTCCTCTACATGCTGCTGCAACCCGTGGTCGGCGCGCTGTCCGACAAGGTCGGCAGGCGTCGCGTGCTGATCGCCTTCGGCGTGCTCGGCACCCTGCTCACCGTACCGATCCTCAGCCAGTTGCAGAACGTGGAAAACGCCCTGCACGCCTTCTGGCTGATCATGACGGCGCTGGTGATCCTCAGCGGCTACACCGCGATCAACGCGGTGGTGAAAGCAGAGATGTTCCCGGTCCAGATCCGTGCCCTCGGCGTTGGCCTGCCGTACGCATTGACGGTGGCGCTGTTCGGCGGCACGGCCGAGTACGTCGCGCTGTGGTTCAAGAAGATCGGCATGGAAACCGGCTTCTACTGGTACGTCACCGCGTGTATCGCCTGTTCGCTGCTGGTCTACCTGTGGATGCCCGACACGCGCGAGACATCGCTGATCGATCGCGACCCGGACTGAGCGACGGCGACGGGACGCGTGAGACAATCCGTCGCAATCCGCCACGCACTTCGTGGCTGCGGGAGACGGCATGCAGGCAGCACACCATTTCGTCATCGTCGGCGGTGGCTTCGCCGGCCTCTGGGCCACGCGCGCGCTGGCTTCCGCGCCGTTGCGCATCACCCTGATCGACCGGCACAACCATCACCTGTTCCAGCCGCTGCTGTACCAGGTGGCGACCGCCGGCTTGTCGGCGCCCGATATCGCCGCGCCGTTGCGCCATATCCTGCGCAAGCAGGGCAACGTGGAAGTGCGTCTTGCCGAGGTCGCCTCGATCGCGCCGAACGACAAGCAGGTCGTGCTCGCCGACGGCACGACGATCGCGTTCGATACCCTGCTGCTGGCGACCGGCGCGACGCATGCCTACTTCGGCCATGACGAATGGGCGCAGCACGCGCCGGGCCTGAAGACGCTCGATGATGCGCTGCAACTGCGCCGCCACCTGTTGCTCGCCTTCGAACGCGCCGAAGCCGAGACCGATCCGGCGACGCGCGCCGCGTGGCTCAGCTTCGCCATCGTCGGCGGAGGACCGACCGGTGTCGAGCTGGCGGGCACGCTGGCGGAGATCGCGCGGCATACGCTGAAGGACGAATTCCGCCGCATCGATCCGTCGCAGGCGCGCGTACGGCTCGTGGAAGCCGGACCACGCGTGCTGGCTTCATTCCCCGAAGCGCTGTCGGAAAAAGCGCGCCGGCAGCTGCAGAAGCTGGGCGTGGAGGTCATCACCGGCACCCCTGTCAGCGACATCACTGCGGACGGATACCAGCTTGGAGACACGTTCGTGCCGGCGAAGACCGTCGTGTGGGCGGCCGGCGTGGCGGCGTCGCCGTTGGCCCGCTCGTTGGGCGCACCGCTGGATCGCGCCGGCCGCGTGTCGGTGCTGCCCGATCTCAGCGTGCCGGCGCACCCAGATATCTTCGTGGCGGGTGATCTCGCCGCAGTGACCACGGACGGGAAGCCCGTTCCCGGCGTGGCGCCGGCCGCCAAGCAGATGGGCCGACACGTGGCACAGGTGCTGCGCGCGCGTCTGTCGGGCAGCACATCGCCAGGCATCTTCCGTTACCAGGACTATGGCAATCTCGCGACCATCGGGCGGATGGCCGCCGTGGTGGATTTCGGCCGGCTGAAGTTCTCCGGCCTGCTGGCGTGGTGGTTCTGGCTGACCGCGCACGTGTTCTTCCTGATCGGCTTCCGCAACCGCCTGGTCGTGCTGTTGAACTGGTGCTGGGCGTACTGGAGCTACCAGCGCGGTGCGCGGATCATCCTGGGCAAGGACGAGGATCAAGCGGGCTCGACGCGGCAGGCATAACAACCGCGGCGGGCGTTGTGGACGTGCAGGTAGGCGACACGAGGCATCGCGAGCAGGCGCTGAAGATGGGGTAGCGCATCGACGCCCTCCACCACGTCGGCGTCCCGCATCACGCCTTCGGCATCGTAGGCGCGCAGCGACAGCAGGCGACGCGGGAATGAGGGCGGCAATGCGTCTTGGAATGCCACGGAAGGAACGCGGAGCGCTGCCTCGCTGACGAAGATCGGCCCGCTGGCGCGGTAGGGCCCCGCGACGTCGTGATGCAGATGGGAGAGCAGCAGCAGCGTCTCGCCCCGCTTCGCATCCTGCAGCGTCACGCGACAGGGGAATCCATGATCGGCATCGGCGACGACACGGTGGATGCCGTTTGCCGCCAGCGCGGCATCGGCGAGAGCGAACAAAGGACGGAACGGCTCGGGCGACAGCCCGCGGATCACGAACGACATGGCATCACGCTCAAGGAGACGGGATGCCATGTTCGTGCCGCCTCGATGGCGGCGCTATCCGGATCTTGTCAGGATCACTTCCCGCTCAGCGAGTGACGCTTGCCGTCAGCCATGACCAGCTCCCCATCGCCAATGCGTTCACTGTCGGCATCCACGGTGATGAACTCGGCTTCCAGTCGCCCTTGGCCCTTGCTGCCTTTCAGATCGAAAATGTAACGCTCACCCTCCGCTGCCCAGGACGCATCGCGATCGAACGCCGCCTCGCGGAGGTCGCCGATGTAGCGCTGCACGACCGGGTGGGCCTGCATCGCCGCATTGGCCTGCAGCACGAAGAGGCCGTCCTGTCGCGCGAATGTGTCGGGGGCCTCGCCGCGATCGGTGTCGATGCGCGGCAGGGTACGTTCACCCTCCATCGGCGGCTCGCCTTCGAACGCGAACGTGCGACCGTCGGCCATCGTGAGCACGCCCTCGCCCAGACGTTCCGTGTCGGCGTCGACGGTGATGAACTCGGCCAGGATGCGTCCACGTCCCTTGTCGCCCACAAGGTCGAATACGAACGCGTTGGCGCCTTCCGCTTCGCCCGTTCCCGCAAGGTCGAACTCGAACGTCTTCAGCGTGCCGATGTGCTGTTGCACCAGCGGGTAGCGCTGCACGGCCACCCGCGCCTGACGGGTGAAAATATTGTCCTGCATGTCGCCGAACTGATCATCGGGACCGTCGCCGTCCGCCGGCTCGTCCTCGCCCCGCGGTTCGCCCTCGAAGGCCAACCGGCGGCCACGGGCCAGGGTCAGTACTCCCTTGCCGAGGCGTTCGGTGTCGGCACTGACGGTAATGAAGTCGGCTTCCAACCGTCCACGGCCTTTGTCGCCGGCGAGGTCGAACACGAAGGTATTCATGCCGGGCGCTGCGCCCGACGCCTCGCTGTCGATCTCGAACGACGTGATCTGGCCGATGTGCTGGCGGATCAGCGGATAGCGCTGTGCTGCGTCCTGCGCCTGCCGGATGAAGAGACCGGCACCTGCTTCGACGTCTTCGTCGTGGTCATGATGGTCGTGTGCGTGACCGTCGTCTTCCGATGCCAACGCCTCGGCATCACCTTCGATCGCATGCTCCGTGCCGTCGGCCATGACCAGCACGCCCGGGCCCAGCGCTTCCTGGGTAGCGCTGACGGTGATGAAGCGCGCAGTAACGCGGCCCTTGCCGCGGCTGCCTTCGACATCGAACACGAGCACGTCGGGGCCGGGCTCATCCATGCTCGCGGCATCGTCCAGGGTCACCTTGCGGATCGCGCCCAGATGGGCTGATACCATGGGATCGACCTGCATCGCGGCACGCGCCTGGGCGTCGTATTCCTCGCGATCGATGCTGAAACGCACGCCGCGTTCTTCGCCCTGCGACTTGGTGTTGTCGCTTCCTGCGGCCATGGCCGGCGCGATGCCCGCACCCACCCACGTGCCGCACATCAATGCCAGTGCCAATGCCCAGTGCCGTTTGTTGCCCCACCCCATGCCCTGCTCCTTCTGGTTGTCATGCCGCCCGTGGCGGGTCGCGGCGTAGTGGACCACATCCGTCGATCTGAACGCCACAAACGAGAAGAGGCCCCAATGGGGCCTCTTCGATATCGACTCACAACGCGATCGGATCACGCAGCGAACAGCGCCTTCATCTTCTTCAGGGCATTGGCCTCGACCTGCCGGACGCGCTCGGCAGAGATGCCGTACTCGTCGGCCAGCTCCTGCAGCGTGACCTTGCTTTCGCCATCGAGCCAGCGACGCTTGATGATGTCCCGCGAGCGGCCATCAAGGTTCGCCAGCCCTTCGCGCAACAGCTCCATCTGGTTGTCTTCGCTATCGGTGCGCTCGTACGCCTGCGAGGGATCCTCGTCACGCGCCACGAGGTAGCTGGCAGGCGACGGCGGTGCGTGATCCTCGTCTTCGTCCGACGGCGCATCGAACCCGATGTCGCGGCCCGACAGACGCGATTCCATTTCCATCACCTCGCGCTCGGACACGTTGAGGTCCTTGGCGATGGCGCTGACCTCTTCGGCATTCATCCAGCCCAAGCGCGTCTTGGACTTGCGCAGGTTGAAGAACAGCTTGCGCTGCGCCTTGGTCGTGGCGACCTTCACGATGCGCCAGTTCTTCAGGATGAACTCGTGCATCTCCGCACGGATCCAGTGCACGGCAAAACTCACCAGGCGTACGCCCATGTCGGGATCGAAGCGCTTCACCGCCTTCATCAGGCCGATGTTGCCTTCCTGGATCAGGTCGCCTAGCGGCAGGCCGTAGCCGTTGTAGCCGCGGGCGACGTGCACGACGAAACGCAGGTGCGAATGCACCAGTTCGCGCGCGGCATCGAGGTCTTCGTCTTCGCGGTAGCGATTGGCGAGCGCACGCTCATCCTCGACCGTCAGCACCGGAATCTGGTGCACGGCGCTGATGTAGGCATCAAGCGAACCCAGGGCGCTGGGAATCGGCAGATTGTTGGAGACCAAGGCGGTAGTGGGGGTCATCTGGCTCATGGGCAGGGATGTTAGCAGTCGGGGGGTTCGACTGCTAACCGTGCCGGAAGTTCCGTATTGTTCCAACCATGCAACGGCCGACGTTGCCGCTACCCGCCGAGAACACCCCTTTCCGATCAACCACTTGTGACGAAAACATCCGAGCCGCCAGTGCATTCCCTGCCGCTGTAGGCGAGGGCAGCGGGCAGTCGTTCAGTTTCGCGGTGTCGCCGCGACTACCGCCGGTGGATCCGCCGCAGCCAACCGCGCCAATACGGCGGCCGCCAGCGCATCGGCCCCCGGCAAGCGGGAAGGATGGAAGCCGTGACGCAGATAGTCACGCAGGTGCCGGAACGTCCTGCGTGCCATTCCATGTCCGGCGCCCAGGTGGTGCACCAACTGCCCCCAGGTCGCCATTCGCCACAGCCGACGGTCCTGCGCGAGCAACGACGCGGCGAGGACGGTCAACAGCAGATAGAAGAGCGTGGTGGTCATCACCGCACCCAGCACCCGCACCGGATAGTGCGGCGACACGGCCTGCAGCAGATCGAACGCAACCGCTCGATGCTCGATCTCTTCGGCAAAGTGCCATTCCATCAAATCGCGCACGCGCGGGTCGGCATCGGCGAGGATCGACTGACTCAGGAACTCGTAACCAAGATAGGCATTGATATGCTCCACGCAGCTCACCAGCGACACGCGCAGCCACAACGGCGCGATACGGTCCATGACACGGAAGATGCCCCGGTCCACAGCACGCTCTAAACCACGGTATGCGTAACCTTGCGCATCCAGATTGTCCCAGTAGCGCTTGTGCGCCACACCATGCTGCGCTTCCTGCCGGATGAAGGCCTGGCAACGCGCACGAAGGGCGCCGTCCCGCATCCGTGGCAAACAGGCGTTGAGCGTCCGGATATAGAACGCCTCATTGGCCGGCACCAGAATGGTGTACGCGTTGAGCAACGAGGACACCCCCTCGTCGCCCGGCAGCCAATGCTTGGGGATGTCGAGGGGCAGCGTGGCGGTGAATCGCCGGGCCGTGATCGATTCTTCCATGAGCATGCTTCCCGGCGAGACATACATCAAAATGCAGCGCCAACACCGCGCTTCGACAAATGAGAATGTTGTCAGTGCGTCGCTGATGCGATCGCTTGCGCTTCCCTGATCACCCGCAGCAGGTTGCCGCTCCATATCTTGCGGACATCCTGCTCGGTGTAACCGGCTGCCAGCAGGGCTTCGGTAATCCGTGGCAATGCGCTGACATCCTCCATACCCGCCACGCCACCACCGCCATCCCAATCGGCACCGATACCGACATGGTCTACACCCGCCACCTTCAGGATGTGAAGCAGATGCGCCATGTAATCGTCGAACGTGGCGCGCTTGACCGGGTAGCGCTCTTCAATCGCGCGCCGCTCGACCAGATAGGCTGGGACTCGATCCACGGCTAGCCGACTCTCGGGGCCATATTTCTCGCCAAACACTTCCATGGCGGCCTCGCGTTCGGGAATCTTCGGAATGCTGATCAGATAGCCACCGAACGCGTTGACATGGATGACGCCGCCTTTCGCTGCAAGCTGGCGGAGCCGCGCATCGTCGATGTTCCGCGGATGGTCGTACAGCGCATCCGCACTCGTGTGCGAGAGCACGACCGGCGCGCGCGACAGGGCGAGAAGTTGATCGAACACCGCATCGCTGGCATGTGAAGCATCCAGAACGATGCCAAGGCGATTGGCTTCTTCCACCAGCGCACGGCCCGCCGGACTGAGTCCCTTCCATTCCGGCCCTGCGGGATCTGTCGACGAATCACCGAAATCGTTGTTGCGCACGTGCGTGATGCCCAGCATCCGCAAGCCCAGTCGGTGATACGCCGTGAGCAGGCTGGGATCGCTGGCCAGAGGCGCCGCGTTCTCCATGCTGATGAAGGACACGCGCTTCCCGGCTGCCGCGATCCGCTCCGCATCTTCTGCGGTAAGCGCGAGCTCCATCTCGCCTGCCTGCACTGCGAGCATCTCGCGGATGCTCACCAGCCGATCCAGTCCATGGTCACGCGCCGCACGCTTGCCGGCGACATCGCGCGCGCCCTGTGCGGTGTAGATGACCCAGAATCCGCCATCCAGCCCGCCGGCCTTCATGCGCGGAAGGTCCACTTGCGAGAGGTCCCCTTCGCGCTGGTGGTTGTCGGCGATGCTCCAGCCTGGACGACGGAAATTCGCCGGCGTATCCAGATGCGTATCCAGCACGATTGCGTCCTCGTGCACGCGACGTGGCTCCGGAGATGTATCTTTTGCCGCCGCACCATCGACACACATCATTGCCAGTGCACTGGCTAACGCCACTCGACACAACGTCATGCGTCCACCTCTTTCGTCATATGACGTCCGATTGTTGGCGAAAGCCGCGCAATAAAAAACCCCCAGCCTTGTGGGCTGGGGGTTTGGGGTAAAGCCCCTGGCGATGACCTACTCTTGCATGGCTTAAGCCACACTACCATCGGCGCGGCTGCGTTTCACTTCCGTGTTCGGGATGGGAACGGGTGGGACCACAGCGCTAATTTCACCAGGGAGAGGGTTGGAGCGTCGCCATCCAGATAACGGATTAAGGCGCCAATCTCTCATAGGGTCTTGTGACGTAGCGGGCATTGGATTTTCTCTGACGATATCGTCGAGTCCAAGGCCACTTGAGGTTATATGGTCAAGCCACACGGATCATTAGTATCAGTTAGCTCAATGGGTTGCCCCACTTACACACCTGACCTATCAACCACCTAGTCTTGATGGTTCCTTTAGGGGGCTTGTGCCCCGGGAGATCTCATCTTGAGGCGCGCTTCCCGCTTAGATGCTTTCAGCGGTTAT
>CAMPIO010000064.1 GCA_946886405.1 uncultured Pseudoxanthomonas sp. | reverse complement strand
CCCATGCCCAACGGCCAGCGACGGCGCGCCGGTGGCACCTGGCCACCCGGTACCGGCGTTGCCTGCACCGCCGCGCGTGCAGCACCCAGGATGCGCGCGTCCAGGCCGGCCGACGGGCCGTCATGCGGTCCAAGACGGGACAGCGATTGCGCGAGGGCGCGTTCTTCGGGGGTCAGGGGCTCGTGGGACATGCTCATTCGTTCAACCTCGTGCGCAGCCGGTCCATCGCATACCGCAGGCGCGATTTCACGGTTTCCCGGCCCACGCCGGTGATCTCGCCGATCTCCTCCAGGGTCAGTTCCTGCTCCAGCCGCAGCAACAGCACCTCGCGCTGCTCCGGCGGCAATTCATCCATGGCCAATTGCAATCGCCGCCGTTGCTCGAACTCGGACAACTGGCGCTCCGGCGTATCGGGGTCGGGCACACGTGCGGTGCGTTCTTCCGCATCGTGGGGCGCGGCGGGCCGATGCCTGGCCGCGCGCCAATGGTCGTTCAGCCGATTGTGCGCGATCCGGTACAGCCAGGTCCCGAACGCCGCTTCCGGTTTCCATCCTTCGCGCGCGCTGATCACACGCTGCCAGGTGTCCTGGAAGAACTCATCGGCCAGCGCGGCGTCGCGCAGGTGCCGCAGCAGGAACCGGTAGAGCGGACCACGGTGGCGTGCGTAAAGCTGCTCGAACGCCGATGCATCGCCTCCGGCGTAGGCCAGCATCAGGGTCTCGTCGGCGGGTTCTGCGAGGTCGTTCACTGCCGCCAGCGTAAGCGGTCCACGTGCGCCCGTGAAGCTGGTGCCACGCACGTCGTTCGCCGCATTCATCCATTCGCTCCCGCACGGAGCCGGAGCGTTGAGGGCTTTGGCGGCAGGGGCAGTGGCGGAGGGCACACCGGAAGCGAACGGCCCATGGCTGCTCGCGGGGTTGCGGCAGGCGTTTCCGTTCAGGGGGGGGCAGGCGGTATGCTCGACACCGGGGATTTCCAGATTCCACGCACCGACTCGTTCGGGACCAGGGCATGCTTACGCCATCGATCAGCGCCGACAACACGGCCAGCGCGGACGCCTCGCCGGCGGACCGCATTGCGCTGATCCTGCGTGGGCTGCTGCCTGCGGGCGCCGAGCTGGCCGTCTGCTGGCGCGACTGGGCACTGGGCAATGGCAGTGGCGCGACGCCCGGCGCCTCCGCTTCGCTGAAGCGGCGGGCGGAACACGCGCTGGTTGAAGCCGCGGTCGAGAGCGACGCGTCCGACCTGCGTGTCCATGCCTGGGACAACGCCGACGGGAACGCCCGCGTGGCCCTGGCGCTGGCCTTGCCGCAGCCGCTGGCGGCCGCTGAAGAGGCCTCCTGGATCCTGTTGGCCCGCACGCTGCTGGTCACCTCGCTGGACGCCCTGCGTGCGCAGGCGCGCGTGGTCTCTCTGGAGAAGTCGAAGCGCCTGCAGCAGGCGCTTTACGAGATCGCCGACCTGGCGGGCGCCGACCTGGAGATGCCGGAGATGCTCCGGCGCATCCATGCGGTGGTGAACTCGTTGATGTATGCGGAGAACTGCTACATCGTCCTGTACGACGACCAGCGCCGTACCGTGCGCTTCCTCTATTTCGCCGACCAGCGCGATCCCTACATCGCCGAACCCGAGCGCGAGTTCGGTGAAGAGGAGATGGCGAACAGCATGACCTTCGCGCTGTTGCGCCATGGGCAGCCGTTGCGCGGTCCGTCGGCGGTGATCCGGCAGAAGCTGGGCGTGGTGCGCGACCCCTCGCATGGACCGGACAGCCTGGACTGGCTCGGCGTGCCGATGCGGCGGGACGACCGCGTCTGCGGCGCCATCGTGGTGCAGAGCTACGACACGCCGGCCAGCTACGCCGACGAGGATCGTGCGCTGCTGGGCTACGTGGCGCAGCACATCCTCACCGCCCTCGATCGCAAGCACGCGCACGTCGAGCTGGAGCACCGGGTGGCCGTCCGCACGCACGAACTGCAGCGCGCCAATCGCGAGCTGCAGGCTGAGATCATGGAGCGCAAGCGTGCCGAAAAACTGCAGCGCGCACTGTTCCGCATCACCGAGCTGGCGATCACGTCCGAAAGCCTGGAGCGCTTCTACGCCGACGTGCACGTGGTGGTCGACGAGCTGATCGACGCACGCAATTTCTACATCGCCCTGGTGTCGGACGATGGCGGGCAGCTCGCCTTTCCGTATTCCATCGATGAACGCGACCCGATGCGGAAGGCGCGGCGGATGACCAATGGCCTGACCGAATATGTCATCGCCACGGGTAGGCCGCTGCTGGCCGACCGCGAGGTGATCGGCGATCTGGCGGAGGCGGGCAAGCTGCAGCAACACGGTCCGCCCGCCTACAGCTGGCTGGGCGTGCCGCTCTTCCGAGGCGAGGATGTCGTGGGTACGGTCGTGGTGCAGAGCTACTCCGAGGAAGCGAAGTTCACCTTGCACGACCAGAATCTGTTGACCTTCGTGGCCCACCACATCGGCAACGGACTGGATCGCCAGCGCACGCAGGAGCGGTTGCGCAGCGCACATGCCGAACTGGAGCGCCGTGTCGACGAGCGCACGCGTGAGCTCAATGAAGCCAACCACCAGCTGCGCGCGCAGATCGGTGAGCGGCTCCGCATCGAGCAGCAGCTCACCCACCAGGCGACGCACGACGCGCTGACCGGATTGCCCAATCGCCCGCAGCTGCTGGACCGGCTTGCCGCCGCCATCGAGCGTGCGCGCCACGGCGATGGCCAGGCGTTCGCCGTGCTGTTCCTCGACCTGGATCGCTTCAAGCTGGTCAACGACAGCATGGGCCATGCCGCCGGCGACGAACTGCTGGTGGAAGTTGCGCGCCGCATCACCATGAGCGTACGCGAGGAGGACATGGTGTCGCGGCTGGGCGGCGACGAATTCGCGTTGCTGGTGGAGTACGCCGAGGGCGTGGAGAACGTCCGCGATTTTGCGCAACGCCTGCTGGCGGTACTGGGATTGCCGATGTGGGTGGCGGGGCGCGAGTTGTTCCCGTCCGCCAGCCTGGGTATCGCGGTGTGGCACCCGCGCTATCGCAATGGCGAAGAACTGCTGCGCGACGCGGATGCCGCGATGTATCGCGCGAAAGAGCAGGGGCGCGACCGCTGCGCCACATTCGACGAGGCGATGCGCGAAGCCGCGATGCAGAGCCTGGATCTGGAAGCCGACCTGCGCCGCGCGATCAACCACCGCGATTTCCTGCCCTTCTACCAGCCGATCCGTCGCATGGACGATGGTCGCGTGATCGGTCATGAAGCGTTGCTGCGCTGGCAGCACGAACGGCGCGGCCTGCTGCTGCCGGCGGAGTTCATCGGTGTGGGCGAGGACAGCGGGCTGATCGAACAGGTCGATTGGCTGCTGTACGAACAAGTGGTGCGACAGATCGCGCGCGGCGTCGACGGCTACATTTCCGTCAACGTGTCGCCCCGGCATTTCCGGTCGCCGGATTTCGGCGACCGCCTGTTGGCCATGTTCGAAGCGCAGGGTGCCGATCCGTCGCGCCTGCGGCTGGAGATCACCGAAGTCGCGCTGCTCGACGACGCACCCCGCACGCTGCGCATCCTGCGTACCCTGCGCCAACACGGCATCCTGGCGCAGTTGGACGACTTCGGCACCGGCTTCTCCGCGCTGTCGTACCTGCACCGGTTCCCGATCTCGGTGCTGAAGATCGACCGCAGTTTCGTGTCCGGGTTGGGGAGCGAGGCGCGGCCGGAAAGCCTGGCGCTGGTGCGTGCCATCCTCGCGCTGGCCGGTACGCTGGGCATCGAAACCATCGCCGAAGGCGTGGAAACCGAAGAGCAGCGCCAGTCGCTGATCGAACTGGGCTGTCACCTGGGGCAGGGTTACCTGCTGGGAAGACCTGCCGCGCAGATGGAAAGCGTGGCGGCCGACGTCGCGTGAGCCAACGTCTCGCTCGACAAGTCAACTGGCGGATATCTAGAGACTGATCGTCGTGGGGTCGCAACTGCCCGGACGCGGCAGTCTCCCCCAGTCGCGCCGACTGCACGCCAGTTGAGCCAGAAGTCCCTGCTCCTCGCCGTCATTCAGGCGGGGCCGATCATCCGGCCCCGCCTGACTCGACTCAATCCACGGCAATCGCGGGCGCGTCCGTCTTCACCCCGACGAGGCGGTGCGCCTGATCGATCATGCCGACGAACTCCGCCTTCAGGCCATATGGATCCTGGCCCTTCGCGGCACGCGCCGTACGTGCGACGTCGCCCCAGTTCCAGCCATCGATCCGCTGGCCGCCACGCAGCAGGTCGGCGTAGGCCGCCACCGCACCGGCAAAACGGAACGCATCGCTCGGCTGCGGGGTCAGCGAACTGCGTGCGATCGGCGTCTCGATCAGACGACTGCTGTCCTGGCCTGGCAGCTTGTAGCGCAGGCGCACATGCGCGACCTCGGTGGAGGAAGCGCCGCCGTCCACCTGCTTGCCGCCATAACGCAGTGCGGGCAGACGCTCGGCGCCGTTGCCTACCGGGGTGATCTCGTACAGCGCGGTGACTTCGTGGCCCGCGCCGATGTCGCCGGCGTCGACCTTGTCGTTGGCGAAGTCTTCGTTCGCCAGTACACGGTTTTCGTAGCCGATCAACCGGTACTCGGACACGACGGCGGGATTGAACTCCACCTGGATCTTCACGTCGCGGGCGATGGTCAGCAGGGTGGACTGCATCTCGTCCACCAGCACCTTGCGGCCTTCCTGCAACGTGTCGATGTAGGCATGGTTGCCGTCGCCGACATCGGCCAGCTTCTCCGCCAGCGCATCGTTGTAGTTGCCGGTGCCGAAACCCAGCGTCGTCAGCGCAATGCCCGATGCACGCTGGTCGGCGACCATCGTTTCCAGTGCATCCTGGCTGACAGTGCCGACATTGAAGTCGCCGTCGGTGGCCAGGATCACGCGGTTCACGCCGTCCCTGACGAAGGCCTGCTTCGCCATCGCGTAGGCCAGGCGGATGCCGTCGCCGCCGTTGGTGCTGCCCCCCGCCTGCAGGTGGTCCAGCGCGGCGAGGATCTCGTCGTGGCGATCACCAGGCGTCGGCGGCAGCACCAGGCCAGCGGAACCGGCATACACCACGATGCTGACGCGGTCCTGCCTGCGCAGTTGCGACACCAGTTGGGCGAACGACTTTTTCAGCAACGGCAGTTTGTCCGGCGACTCCATCGAACCGGAGGTGTCGAGCAGGAACACCAGGTTGGCCGGCGGCAACGTCGCCTTCGGAACGTCGTAGCCCTTGATGCCGACCATCAGCAACTGGCGCTTGGCGTTCCAGGGGGCGGGCGCGAGTTCGGTGGTCACGTTGAAAGGACGGCTGCGGTCGGTCGGCGCGGCATGGCCGTAGCGGAAGTAGTTGATGAACTCCTCTGCGCGCACCGCGTCGGCGGGCGGGCGCTGGCCATCGCGCAGCATGCGGCGCACGTTGCTGTAGCTGCCCGTGTCCACGTCCACCGAGAACGTGGAGACCGGCTCATCGCGCGTACGCCGCACCGGATTGTCGTCGCGCTCGGCGTACTTCTCGGTGTTGGCCGGCGTGGATGGCGGCGCGATGACCATGGGAGCGGCGCGGTACTCCCTCATCATCGCGGGAGCCGGCGGCGGAGGCGGTGATGCAGGCGCATAGGCATGGCCGACAGCCATGGCGGCCTTGGCCTGCTCACGGCGCAGACGGTTGCCGGTGACGACGACGCTGTCCAGTGTTGCTTGTTCGCTTCGTGCAGCGTCCGTGGCCTGGTCGGCGAGGTAGGCGTCAGCCGCGGCCTCGGCCGCTTCCGCTTCGTGCGACTGCTGTGCGGTGGGACTGGACTGGCACGCGGCCAACAGGGCGGCGGCCAGCAGGGTGATGGTCAGACGATGCGACATGGCGTGACTCCGTGAGTGGGACAGGGAGTCGAACGCCCGGGGTCGGGAAACGGGGTTGGCAGCGGTGGTGCCGGGCGATCACGGTCGCGGTGGGCCGCCGCACGGCCTCAGTCGATGGCGCCCACGTCCATGCCGTCGTAGGCGTCCAGGCCGTGCTCGTCGGCGAAGCGGTACAGGCTCTGGTTGCGCTCATGAAGGCTATCGGGGGTATGGACTTCGGTCTTCTCGACATGCAGCCACCACAGGTCCGGGTCCTTGCGGCTGTCCTTGTCTTCCAGGTACAGCGCGATCACGCGGTAACCCTGCTCCTGCAGCAGCGGCACCACCGCCTCCAGCGCGGGCCGCGCGCGATGGGTGAAGAAGTAGCCCCACACCAGCGGCTTGCCGAGATCCCACGCGGTCTCCTTGGCCATGTTGTCGAACATCTCGACCAGTTGTTCGCGGGTGATCATGGTGGGGCTCCTGGTGTGGCGGCGCGACCTGCTGGCTGCATGATGAAGGGAAGGGGTGTGCAGGTGACGAACAGGTAGCGGGTGGCTGCGCTATTCCGCGCGCAGCTTCAATCGGCCATCGCCGACCTGCGCTTCGAGCCGGTCGCCCGAATGCACCTGCGCCACCGAGCGCACCAGCGTGCCGTCCTCCTTCGTCACAAGTGCGTAGCCGCGGGCGACGGTGGCCAAGGGGCTGATGGCTTCCAGGGAGCGGGCGAGTGCACGCAGGCGCAGGGTATCCCGCTGCAGCGTGCGCACGACGGCGGCCTGTGGACGGGGAGCGAGGGCGAGCAGGCGGGCGCGCAGTTGCTCGAGACGACGGTGCGGTGCATGTGCGCGCAGAACGGCGTCGGCATGGCGGAGCGCGGCGACGCGGCGCGCATGCCGGTCGCGCCATATCGCATGCAGGCGGCGGGCAGCGTCCTCCTGACGGCGTCGGAGCATCTCCAGCCGCGCTTGCGGACGCAGCGCGTTCAGGCGCAGGGCGGCGCGGTCGGCACGCTGCATGGCGTTGCGCAGGCGATGCGCCTGCGTGGTGGCGAGACGGCGTTGCAACCCCTGCACGCGCGACAGCAGATCACGTCGGTCCGGCACCATCAGTTCGGCCGCGACGGAGGGTGTCGGCGCACGCAGGTCGGCGGCGAAATCCGCGAGGGTGAAGTCGGTCTCGTGACCGATGGCGGACACCACGGGCACGGGCGAGGCCGCGATGGCGCGCGCCAGGCGTTCGTCGTTGAACGCCCAGAGATCCTCCAGCGAGCCGCCGCCGCGCGCGAGCAACAGCACGTCGTACCGGCCACTGCGCACCGCGCGCTGCAGCATGTCGACGATCTGCGCAGCCGCCGTCTCGCCCTGTACCTGCACGGGCAGCACGTCGACCTCCAGCAGCGGAAAGCGGCGTTGCAGCACGCTGAGCACATCGCGCACCGCCGCGCCGGTGGGCGAGGTCAGCACGGCGAGGCGATGCACGTGGGCGGGCAGGGCACGCTTGCGGGCGTCGTCGAACAGACCCTCGGCGGTGAGCCGTGCCTTCAGCTCCTCGAACGCGCGCCGCAGTGCGCCTTCACCGGCTTCCTCCAGACTGTCGATCACCAACTGGTAGTCGCCGCGCGCTTCGTACAGCGTCAGCCGGCCTCTCGCCAGCACGCGCAGGCCCTCGCGCGGCGCGAACTTCAGCCACTGGCTCTTCGGCTTGAACATGGCGCAACGCACCTGCGCGCGTGCGTCCTTGAGGGTGAAGTACAGATGTCCCGATGCCGGCCGCGTGACGTTCCCCAGCTCGCCTTCCACCCACACCAGCGGGAACGCGCCTTCGAGCAGGTCGCGCGCGAGCGTGTTGAGCTGGGTGGGCGTGAGGATGTCGCGGGCGGTGTCGGTCATGCGGCAAGGATAAACGGTGGGGCGGACAGGGATGCGAACACCTGCGACATGCGGTCGCACGCCGGTTGCCGCATTCCGTGATGGAATGCCGGGGTCCCGATGGCCGGAAGCGTCCGCATGCCCTTGTCCCGCTGGTCCAGACCCGTGCTGCTCCTGACCGTTGCGCTGGCGGCCTGTACACCCGCGGAGCCCCCCGCCTCTTCCGCCGTCACGTCCCTGCCGGTGGTTGAAGCCGTGGCCTTGCCATCGCCTACCGGTGCGGCGCAGCCCGACCTGGTCACGACACCCGAGGGTTCCCTGCTGCTGAGCTGGGTGGAGCCGTTGGGCGAAGACGGTCACCGCCTGCGCTTCAGCCGCCTGTCGCCCCGGGCGAAAGACTGGGACGGACCACGCACGATCGCGGAGGGCACGACATGGTTCGTCAACTGGGCCGACACGCCGCACGTCTACGCTTTGCCCGACGGTTCGTTGTGGGCGCACTGGTTGCGCAGCACCGGGCCGTCGCGCATGGATTACGGCATCGACCTCGTTCGTTCCGATGATGACGGTGCGACATGGAGCGCGCCACAGCTGGTGCATCCCGCCGGTACGCCGGGGGACCACGGTTTCGTGACGTTCTGGCCACAGACGCGTGACCGACTCGGGATCGCCTGGCTGGACAGCCGTCAGAAGGCGGCCTCCGGGCACGCGGGTCATGACGATGGCGGGCACGACCATGCCGGTGGCGCGGCGATGATGCTGCGCGCTGCGACGTACGACGCGCAGGCGGCGCAACAAGGCGAGTGGCCATTGGACATGTCCACGTGCGATTGCTGCACCACTTCTTCCGCCGTCACGGATCGCGGCGTCGTGGTCGTCTATCGCGGGCGCGGTGAAGGCGAGGTCCGCGATACGCGCCTGGTGCGCTTCGATGGCGAACGTTGGACGCCACCGCGCGACGTGCATGCGGATGGTTGGCAGATTGCCGGATGCCCGGTCAACGGACCGGTAGTGGTCGCCGAGGGCCGCACGGTCTGGGTGGTCTGGTACACGGAAGCCGGCGGCATGCCGGAGCTGCGTGCCGCGCGTTCCGGGGATGCGGGCGACACGTTCGGTGCGCCGGTGACGCTGGCAAAAGGCACGCAGGTACTGGGTCGCCTGGGTCTCGCGCGTGGTGACGGCCATCTGCTGGTGAGCTGGCTGGAACAGACACCGGACGAGCGGCAGACGCTGATGCTCGGCCGCTATGACGACGCTTGGGCTTCTGCCCAGCGCATCGAGGTCGCGACGTTGTCGACACGCGGGCGGGCGAGCGGGATTCCGCGGCTGCAATGGCATGGCGACGCCGCGTGGCTGGCGTGGACCGATGTGGACGGCGATGCGCCACGGCTGCAAGGTGCGCGCGTCGCATTCCCCTGATGCGCCAAGGTGCGACACTTCGTCGCATCTGACGTCGACGGCCCGTCCCGCATAGAATCGCACGGTGATCCGCTCGTCCGCCTTCCTCCGCCCGATGTTGCAACTGGCCCTGCTGGCGGCCTTGCTGATGGTATTGGCGCCGTCGGTCACGCGCTGGACGGCCAGTGCCGGCACCCAGGTGATGGCGGGCTGGACCGAGTTGTGCACCACCGACGGCATTACGTGGGTCGATACCCGTGTCGAGTCGCCGGTGGAAAAGTCGCCATCGCCGTCAGGCATGCCGATGGGGACCGACTGCGCTTACTGCGTGCTGGCCGCTGTGCTGCCATTGCTGCTGCTCTGCGTCGCGCTGCTGTTCCCGCGACTCCCCGCAAGCATCGTCGCTCGTACCGTCCTGTTTCCCCGCGCCAGACGCCTGCGACTGCGTGGCCTCGGCGGACAAGGACCGCCCGTTCTGCTCTGAACCACAAGCCCCCTGATTGACCGTGCGGCCCGCGCGCCGCGTCCTTGTGCTTTGGAGTTTCAATGTCCGTGATTTCCCGGGCGACGCCGCGTGCGTCGCGCCTGTCCGTGGCCGTTGCCGCGGCCTTGTCTTTTCCTCTTGTTGTGCTTGCCGCCGAACCTGTCGCGTTGCCTGATGGCTCACGCGCCATCCAGCTCGACGCCGTCGAAGTCACAGGCCACCACGCCGACCTCGAACAGGCTGCCGGCACCGGTACGCGCTTGTCGTTGAGCGTCATGGAGACGCCGGCCTCGGTCACCGTGATCGACCGAGATGCACTCGACGCACGCGGCGTGCGCACCACGCAGGAAGCGCTGGCCGGCATTCCCGGCCTGACCGTCGCGTCGCCGCCCGGCAATGGCAACGCAGTGACCTACCGCGGCTTCTCCGGCAGCCAGATCACCCAATTGTTCAATGGCATCGACGTGCAGTACGCCAGCATCGCCGCGCGACCGGTGGATGCATGGCAGTACGAGCGGGTGGAAGCCATCGGCGGTCCGTCGAGCTTCCTGTATGGCGCGGGTGCGGTCGGCGGCACGATCAACTACGTCACCCGCCTGGCGCGGCTGGATCGTGATGAAGCGGCCGTGCAAGCGTCCTGGGGCTCGTTCCGCGATGGCACGTTGGCGATGGGCGCCAACCTGCGCATGGGGGCCGATGACGCGCGGCAGGCATTGCGCGTGGATGCGAGCACGCGCGACGCAGAGACCTGGGTAGACGGGCAGCAGCGCGAGGCGTCCACGCTGGCGGCGTCGTGGCTGGTGCAACTGGCGCCGACGCTGCGCCACACGCTGGCCATCGAAAGCCAGCAGGAAGACAGTCATCGCCCCTACTGGGGAACGCCGGTGCGCCAGCCGGCGAGCGGACGTCTGTCGGTGCTGCCGGATACCGTGGGCCGCAACTACAACGTGGCCGACGGTTACTACGGGCAGGACGTGCGCTGGGCACGGTCGCTGCTCGAGTGGACGCCGGGTGAACGCGATACCGTGCGCAACACGGTCTACCACTACGACGCGCTGCGCGACTACCGCAACGTCGAAAGCTACCGCCTGACGGCCAGCAACGATGACGTCGTCCGCTCCGGCACGCTGCTGCAGCGGCACGACCAGAAGGTCTACGGCAACCGGCTGGAATGGAGCCACGACGGCGAGTTGTTCGGGCTGCCGACGCAATGGGCGACCGGGCTGGACATCAGCTACAACCGGCAGACACGCTTCCCGTTGTCGCTGTCGGCCACGGTGGACACCGTACCGCTCGACGCCGTGACACCCGGCCGCTTCCTCGACGTGCCAGGCACCGAGATCGTCTACACGCGCGACCGCACGAACCGGCTGCACACGCAGGCGGTCTATCTGGAAAACCTGACCGAACTGACGCCGACGCTCTCGCTGCTGACCGGGCTGCGCCATGACCGCATCGTGCTGGACGTGGTCAACCATCGCGCGGTGAGTGCCACCCAACCCGCACGCTTCAAGCGCGATTACTCACCCACGACGGGACGCGTGGCGTTGAACTGGGCCATCACCCCGCAGGCAAGTGTCTACGCGCAGTACAGCACGGCGGCCGATCCACCCGCCGGCATCCTCAGCACCGCGAACTTCGCGACGCTCCGCGACTTCGACCTGACCACCGGCGGCCAGGGCGAGATCGGCGCGAAGTTCCAGTCGCGCGATGCGCGCAGTTTCGCCACGCTGGCGGCGTACCGCATCGTGCGCCGCAACCTCGCCATCACCGATCCCGCCAATCCGGGGCAGACCTTGCCGGTGGGCCAGCAGTCGTCGCGCGGCGTGGAAACGACCTTCGGGTGGCGTCCCGTCGAGGCGTTGAGCATGGAAGGCAACCTGGCCTGGGTCGACGCCACGCTCGACGATTTCTACGAGAACGTCGGTGGCGTATCCGTATCGCGCGCCGGCAACCGGCCGACCAACACGCCGTCGCGCGTCGGCAACCTGTGGCTGGACTACACCTTCACGCCACGCTGGTCCGCTGGCGTGGACGTGCGCGGTGTCTCCTCGCGTTACGCCAACGCCGCCAATACGCTGTCCACCGCCGGCTACACCACATGGGGGGCGCATGTCGGCTTCAAGTGGAACGAGACCGCGTCGCTGAGCCTGCGCGGACGCAACCTCGGCGACCGAACGCACGTGGTCTACGCGCTGGGCAGCACGATGGCCTATCTGGGCGATCCGCGCAGTTGGGAGGTCGTGCTGCGCAAGGCCTTCTGAACCTGTGCGTTGCCATGACAGGGATTTCGGTAAGGTAGCGACCGGACATCCGGAGGACTCCTGCCATGCGCGGTCTCGATTTCAGTTCATGGCAGGGCCTGCTGACCACGCTGGGCGGGCTGGCGCTGATCACGCTGATCGGCGTCGGCATCCGCCTGGTGGTGATGCAGACGGTGCAGGAACGGCGGGCGCGCGAGAATCGCCAGATCAACGAGCGCCTGCGCACGCTGATCGCCGCCTACAAGACGCTGGGCGGCTCGTTCACCGGCGACCTCGATGTCGATCCCACCCATCTGCGCGAGCTGCGCCAGCGGGCGCGCGAGGGCGGCCTCGATGCCGGCGATGACGGCAGCGACCGCGCGCGGCGTATCCGCGATGCGGTCGAAGCCGCGCTGTCGGACATCATCCTGTTGGGTACCGACGATCAGGTGCGGCTGGCGGCGCAGGCCGCCACCGATCTGGCAGCGGGGCGTCCCATCCACACGCATGCGCTGGTGGTGTCCCTGCGCGACTTCATCCGCAGCGTGCTGGATCTGGAACCGATCCCGGCCGGACTCGACATTCCCCGCCAAGGCCCGGCACGACCGGTCGCGGCGAAAGGGAAGGGCGAAGGCGGCAAGGGCGAAGGCCGTGGCGACGGCGCGCGCGGTGGTGGTGGTGCAGGTGGCATGAGCGCTGGCGCAGGTCTCGGCATGGGGGCCGGGATGGCGATGGATCCGGACCGCGATCCATCCCGCTGAAGGCTATTCGTCGATCCAGCGCCGTTCGGGGCCGGGGCGCTTCGCCAGCTTGCGCTGCAGTGAGCGCCGGTGCATGCCGAGCAGGCGCGCGGCGGCCGAGATGTTGCCTTCGGTTTCGGCCAGCGCCTGCTGGATGTGTTCCCACTCCAGCCGGCTCAACGGCGTCATGGTGTCATCGGTGGCGCTGGTGTCCTCTGCGACCGCAGGTGCTTCCAGTCCCAGCGCACGCAGGATGGTCGGCACCGTTGCCGGTTTCGGCAGGTAGTCGTCGGCGCCACGCTTGATCGATTCGACTGCGGTGGCCACGCTCGCGTAACCCGTCACCAGCAGGATCTGCATGTCGGCGCGCAGCGCGCGCAACGGCTCGATCAGGGTCAGGCCGGAGTCGGCGCCCAGCTTCAGGTCGACCAGCGCGAAGTCGGGCTGGTACTCGCGCGCCCTCGCCAGCGCGCTGGCGGCATCCAGTGCGATCTCGGTCTCGATGCCCTTGCGCGCCAGACTGCGCTGCAGGGTGCGTGCGTAGAGTTCGTCGTCGTCGACCAGCAGGCCTTTCATCGTATGCCTCGCATCAGGGAGTTTCGTCGTTGCCCGCCACCGGCAGGCGGAACTGCACCTGCACGCCTTTCGGCGGCACCGCGCGCATGGTCATGCGTCCACCCAGTCGTTCGATGGTGGCGTGCGACAGGGCCAGGCCCACGCCCATGCCCTCGGGCTTGCTGGTGCGGAAGAGCTGTTCGGACTGGAACGGCAACGCTTCGTGGAAGCCGTTGCCGTAGTCGCGCACGGTGCCGACCAGTTCCTCGCCTTCGCAGCGCAGGTCCAGGTCCACGCGCTGCGAACCGGCCTGGCGGCTGGCGTCGGCGGCGTTGTTCAGAAGGGCTTGCAGCAGGTGGCCGGTCGACGCATCCGTTGCCAGCCACGGCGGCAGCGCGCCGGTGCGCTGCAGTTCCACCGTCGGGCGGATCAGCCGCCAGCGCTGCACCACGTCATCCAGGTTCACGCGCTGGTGCACGCCCAGGTCGGCGGAGGCAGCGAGCGCGCGCACGCGGTCGCGGCACACGTCGATCAGCTGGCGCATGGTGCCGGCGTCCTCGCGGATGTCGGGTTCGGACGCGTGTTCGCGGATGTCCTCGGTCAGCAGCGTCATGGTCGCCAACGGGGTATTCAGTTCGTGCGCCACGGCGGCGGCGTGCGTGGCGAGGGCGACGATGCCTTCGTTGCGCGCGAAGCGCTCGCGCAGCCGTGCGAGTTCCTGTTCGCGCAGGCGCAGGGCAGCGACCAGGCGCGTGGAGAAGTACAGCACCACGCCGGCCGACAGCACGAAGTTCACCGCCATGCCCCACAGGTGCACGTTGAAGTTGTCGCCATGCAGGTGCGGCAGCGGGCGGCCGAACACCGCGGTCAGGACGTAGCCCAGCAGGCAGGCCACGCCGGTCGCCAGCACCCAGCGCAACGGCAGCGCCAGCGCCGAGACCGCGATCAGCAGCAGGAACATCGAGCTGAACGGGTTGCCGATGCCGCCGCTCCATGCCACCAGCCACGACAGCACCGCCACGTCCACCAGCATGTGGGCGAAGGCTTCGGCCGGGGTTTCCTCGCCGGGCCGGCGGCTGCGCCAGGTGGCGTAGACGTTGAACAGCGCCAGCGCGCCGATGCCGCCCCACAGCGGCCAGCGCGGCAGGTCGATGCCGAGCAGGCCCAACGCCACCAGTACGGTCACCGCCTGGCCCACGATCGCCACCCAGCGCAGATTGCACAGCGTGCGCAGGAACGACGGCGACAGGGTCAGCAGGGTATTCGGCATGCTGACATGCTAGTGCAAGCCCATGGTCGGGCGCCTGCGGCGTGGCGTCGCAGGGCCACGGGGCGCCCACGCTACAATGCCGGCATGCACGACGCCGTCACCCGCCCTACGCCCCCCACCGACGCCGCGCCCTGGCCGCGCCGCATCACCCAGGCCGTCCAGATCGGCAACGCCACCGTCGGCGGTGGCCGCCCGGTGGTGGTGCAGTCGATGACCAACACCGACACGGCCGACATCGCCGGCAGCGTGAAGCAGGTCGCCGAACTCTGGCGCGCCGGCTCGGAGATGGTCCGGCTGACCGTCAACAATCCCGAGTCCGCCGCCGCCATCCCGCGCATCCGCGAGAAGCTGGAGATGATGGGCATCTCGGTGCCGCTGATCGGCGACTTCCATTACAACGGCCACCAGCTGCTGGCAGGCGAACCGGCCTGCGCCGAGGCGCTGGCCAAGTACCGCATCAATCCGGGCAACGTCGGCTTCGGCAAGAAGCGCGACACCCAGTTCGCGCAGCTGATCGAGTTCGCGATCCGCTACGGCAAACCGGTGCGCATCGGCGCCAACTGGGGCTCGCTCGACCAGGCGCTGGCCGCACAGCTGATGGACGAAAACCACACGCGCGAGACGCCGTGGGATGCGGGCCGCGTACTGCGCGAGGCGTTGATCCGCTCGGCGGTGGATTCCGCCGAACGCGCGGTGGAGATCGGGCTGCCGCGCGACCGTATCGTGCTGTCGGCCAAGGTCAGCGGCGTGCAGGAACTGATCGCGGTCTATCGCGACATGGCCAGCCGCACCGATTTCGCCCTGCACCTGGGCCTGACCGAAGCCGGTATCGGCAGCAAGGGCATCGTCGCGTCGGCTGCCGCGTTGTCGGTGCTGCTGCAGGAAGGCATCGGCGATACCATCCGCATCTCGCTGACGCCGGAACCGGGTCAGTCGCGCACGCAGGAAGTCATCGTCGCGCAGGAACTGCTGCAGACCACCGGCCTGCGCGCGTTCACGCCGATGGTCACTGCCTGCCCGGGCTGTGGACGCACCACGTCCGAGTTCTTCCAGGAGTTGGCGAAAGTGGTGCAGGAACATGTGCGCGGCAAGATGCCGGAATGGAAGGTCACGCATCCGGGCGCGGAGAACATGACGCTGGCCGTGATGGGCTGCGTGGTCAACGGGCCTGGCGAATCCCGCCACGCCAACATCGGCATCTCGTTGCCCGGCACCGGTGAAGCACCTGCGGCGCCGGTGTTCGTCGATGGCGAGAAAAAGATCACGCTGCGCGGCGAGAACATCGCGCAGGAGTTCGTCGCGCTGATCGACGATTACGTCGAGGCCAAGTACGCGCGTGCTGCCGGCTGACACCCTCGCGAACGGCCGCCGCTTCATCGCCGGCCTGTTCCGCGAACACGGCGGGCGCCTGGTCCTGCTGTTCCTCTGCCTGCTGGCGCCGTTGTGGCTGTTCGTCGAACTGGCCGACGAAGTCCATGAACTCGAAGCCTTCTACTTCGACGATCCGTTGCTGTGGCGCGCGCATGCGCTGGCCGGCCCTGCGCTGGACCGGTTCTTCGTCCTGATGTCGGCGATCGGTTACCAATGGGGCGTTGTGCCCGTCGATATCGCGCTGACCATGGCCCTGCTGATCGCAAGGCGCTGGCGCGAGGCCACCTTCACGGGCGTGTCGTTCGCCGGCTCGGCCCTGCTGAATCTCGCCACGAAGCAGTTCTTCCAGCGCGACCGTCCCAGCCTGTGGGAGTCCATCGCGCCGGAGCACACCTTCAGCTTCCCCAGCGGCCACGCGATGGGATCGGCCACGCTGGCGATGGTGGTCCTGCTGCTGTGCTGGCATACCCGCTTCCGTTGGCCGGTCGCCG
Source organism: uncultured Pseudoxanthomonas sp. (assembly GCA_946886405.1). Next base: position 2,359 of record CAMPIO010000064.1, on the reverse strand, counting down.
CGCTTGCCGGCTTGTTCGCGCTGACTGTCGGTGCCTCGCGCATCTACCTGGGCGTGCATTACCCGTCCGACATCCTCGGTGGCTGGGCTGCCGGCGTCGCCTGGGTCTCGGGTGTCTACCTGGTGCTGTACCGCATCCGCGAGCGGCCGTGGCAGGTGCGGTAAGGCACACTCCGCCTTCTGTAGGAGCGACGTAAGTCGCGACCGCACGGACGAACTAGCCGATTGCCCCCTGATCGCGCGATATCAGTGCGGGGACGTTGCTTTGAGCGAGCCGCAGGCATGTCGCGACGGAGGACGTGCGGTCGCGACTTACGTCGCTCCTACAGGAGAGCTTCGCTACGGCGCATACGCGCGCTCGCGCTCTTCCTGCAGCCGCTGCCGCAGGTACTGGTCGCGCGTGAGGCCGTCGGGAATCGTGGTGGCTGCCATCACCTCGGCCACGACCTGCGCTTCGCGTGCCTTGTACGACTGGAAACGGGGATCGTTGGCCTGCTGTGCGGCGAAGGCGGCCATGCGCTGGTCGGCGTGGGCGCGATAGCGGTCGGCGATGACGGCGACTTCGGCCGCCTGCTGCGCCGGGTCGTCCACCGTTGCCTTGATCAGTGCGGTACGCAACAGCACGGCTTCGCCCGCCGACAGGCCGCCGTCTGCTTCGTAGCGGTCGATCTGTCGCGTCAGCGCATCGGCGCGTTCGCTGCGCTCCACCGCGCGCAGGGACGGAGCGCGTGCGAAGAAGTCTTTCGCGTCGGCTTCGAAGCGCTGGCGGTCGCGGTGCGCCTGTGCTTGGGGCGTGGCTTGCAGGGAGGTCAGCGCCGACGGCGGTGCGTCGGTTGGACCCGCCGAGTCGGGTGCGGTCGTTGGCGCCGCATCGGACGCATCGTGTTTCCACCAGAGCACGGTGGCGGCGGCGACCAGAAGCGGAACCATCAGCGTCAGCAGTTTCTTCATGCAGGATCCCGTGTGCGCCGGGACCGTCGAAGCACGACGGTCCCGGACGTCGACATCAGCCCATCAGCTGGTCGACCAGCCAGTACAGCAGGTTGAACGGTTTGGCCTTGTCGGCCTTGTCGTCCTGCTCGCTGGCATCGAGCACCTTGCCCTGGCCGTCGAGCACGCTGTCGATGAAGTGCTTCAGTTCCAGGTTCTGCGCCTGCACGTCGGCGTTCTTGAAGTCGACGATGGTGGTGCAGTGGCTCTCGTTGAGCGCGCGGTACTGCGGGAAGTAACCGCCGACATTGTTCAAGCCGTTCAACCGGTCGCGCAGGCGTGCGGTATCGGTGTTCCAGCGCGCATGGATGCGGGCTTCCTTCGTGGTCTGGTCCGGTGCATTGGCGATGTCGGGATAGAAGCGCTCGTAGGAGTACGAGGAATAGTTGAGGTCTTTCCAGAAGTGCGTATGGCCGAGGCGGTCGTTCGCGTACTTGCTGGACAGCGCGGGATACAGGCTGCCGAGTTCGTTGAGGTCGAACTGCGGCAGGCCGCTGGCGAGGTAGGGCAGTGGGCCGTTGGGTTGGTCCAGGCCCCATGCGCTGCGGATCAGCGCCATCAGCGGTTGCGAGGGGTAGTCCACCGGATTGCCGTTCTTCGGCGTGGGGAAGATCGGGCCGGAGTCGTCGATGAGGAAGCTGCGCGTGGGCGCCAGGTCGCGGCGCAGCGGGTGATAACTGGTCAGGCTGCCTGCACCGCCTGCACTGCAGCCGGTGGACAGCATCTGCGTGGGCCGCGGCAGGTTGTCCTTCAGCCAGCTGACCACGGCGCGCGTGTTGCGTGCGCCGTTGTGATGCCAGACCAGCGGCGCGTTCTGCCCGCTCGGATCGTTGTACACGGCAACGCGGTCGCCGCTGTAGATATCGCCGGTGCAGTAGGGCACATAGACCATGTTCCAGCCCTGCGTCTTGACCCCATCGAAGGGACTGACGCGGGTGACGAACGGACTGACCAGGCTGGCGCCCGGGTTCAGCAGGCCCATGTAGTCGTCGGGAATGCCATTGGGATTGCGCGCGCCGCGGATGCCGCTCTGCCCGCTGCAACTGGCGTAATCCCAGCAGGCGCCGCCGCCTTCCATGTAGATGATCGTGTTGCGCGTATCGGCCACGCGGTTGACGAAGAACTTGAAGGGCGAACCGTCACCACAGACCGCGCCGGTGGATGGCGCCAGCTGGATGGTCTGCCAGGCGTCGTAGCGGCCAGGCTGGAAGCCGTCGTTGAAGCCGGTGGGATTGGACAGCAACGGATAGTTGCCGGTGCGCTGGGCGGCGGTGACCTTGTTGTCGGCCTTGGGGGGCGAGACCAGGTTCACCAGGGTCTGCCAGAAACTGTAGTCGCCTTCCTCGGCCTTCAGTGGAGCGGCGATGGCG
>CAMPIO010000063.1 GCA_946886405.1 uncultured Pseudoxanthomonas sp. | reverse complement strand
CTATGCCACCACCGAGTACCTGTCGGCGGCGCTGCTCGACCTCGCGTGGCACACGCTGCCTGCGGGTGGCGGCCAGCAGGACGTGGATGCGTTCGAAAAGCAGGCGCTGGCCAGGTACAAGGTCGACCTGGCGGCCGTGCCGCCGCGCTACCGCACCAGCTACTTCAGCCACATCTGGGGCGGCGGCTACGCGGCCGGCTACTACGCCTACTTCGGCGCGGAGGTGCTGGACCACGACGCCTTCCAGTGGTTCCGCGAGAACGGCGGCCTGACCCGCGAGAACGGACAGATCTTCCGCGACAAGGTGCTGTCGATCGGCCACTCGCGCGATCTGGCCGAGGCCTACCGCGCATTCCGCGGCAAGGATCCCAGCGTCGAACCGCTGCTGGAGCATCGCGGGCTGAAGTAAGCACGCACCGCGTGTACGTCGAACCAGAAGGCCCGCGCAAGCGGGCCTTCTTTTTCCCGGGAACAGCGCCGCTGGTCCGCGCCCTGTCACTCCGCCGCGACCGGCGCGCCCATGTTGCCCTTGCTGTACATGCCCGACCGGTCGAAGCAGCAGGCACGCCGCTTGCCGGACGCGAGCATGTCGCAGGCCGACGCGATGCGCTTCACCCGTGTCTCGGCCTTCTTGCCCGATGTCATCCAGTGGATCCAGTCGCGCCGCGCGACTGCAGTCAGGCTGCTCCACACCGCTTTCGCTTCCGGCGCGGCGGTGAGCGCCTTGCGGATATCGGGCGGCACGGGCGGCTCGGGTTCTTCCTTCACCGGCGCGATCACGAGAGCGACTTCGTCGCCGGCGTCGACGCCCGCCGCCTCGCGCAGCGCCTTCTCCACCTTCAGCCAGTGGCTGCCCTCACCGTCGGGCGCCAGCGTGGCCTGGAACGCCTGACCTGCGAACGTGCCTTCCACCGTCGTCATGCTGCGCGCGGGCAGCTTGGCACTGGCCGCCTTCGGCAATACCAGGAACATCCACGCCGCGCCTTCCGGTTCGGCGGGGCGCCGCAGCGTGGCGTTGAAGCGGATCGGGGCGGGCGATGGGGTCATGGCGGCATGGTAATGCGGGAGAGACCCCCCGTCGTGAATGCGCGTCGCGCCCGTCTCATCCTGGAAACACCTTCGCCACCGCCTGCGTCGTCAGCACGCTGGCGCCCAATGTGCGCGACATCAGATCGACTGCGGTACGCAGCCGCGCCGGACTGATCGCCGCCACCGCATCCCTGGGCACCCACAACGCGAACTCGCGCATGTTGGCGTCCTGCGCCGTCGCCAATACGCAGGCATCGGCGGCGATTCCCGTCAGCACGAGCCGACGCACACCCAGCTTCGCGAGCAGGAGCGGCAAGGGTGTGGCCAGGAAGCCCGAATGCTTGGGCTTCAGCACGTGGTAGTCGTGGGGACGTGGCACCAACTGCTGCACGACGGCGGCCGATGCGCCGCCCGCCTCGCGGCACGCCGTCACAAGATCGCCGAGATGGCCCTGCCAGTGCGCGAAGTTGTCGTTCACGTAGATCGTCGGCGCAGTGGCAGCGTCGAAACGTTCGCGCAACGCAAGGATCCTCGGTGTGATGCGTACCGCAGCCGCGCCAAGACGCGACCCGCCATCGAAGTCGAACAGGTTGATCATGTCCAGCACGATCAGCGCCGCCCCGTTCACGACTCAAGACCGTCCGTCGTTTCATGATGTGAACGTATTGCATGCGTCACCGTCACCTGATGTTTGCGCGTTCTGGCCTACAAGACACACTCCTTCCTACCGTGGAGTCTAGCCATGGCACGTTCCCGCAACGTCAACACCGGACAGGTCCATGAACTGTTGCTGCAGGCGCTGGAGACCGAGCGCGGCGGCATCCAGATCTACGCGGCGGCCATCAAGGCGGCGGTCAACAAGGATCTTAAAAAGGAGTGGGGTGAGTACCTCGAGGAAACGCGCACGCACGAGCAGGTGCTGACGCGCGTGTTCGAACAGCTCGGCATGGATACCGAAGAGGCTTCGCCCGGTCGCGCGGTCGTCGCGCATCAGGGCGCGTCGCTGGTCAAGGCCATCGAGATGGCGATGAAGACCGACACGCCTGAAGCCGCGGAACGGGTCGCCGCCGAGTGCGTGGTGCTGGCCGAGACCAAGGATCACCAGAACTGGGAGCTGATCGGCAAGGTCGTCGAACAGGGCGGTGAGCTGGCCAAGGTGCTGGAGCCCGCCTACAAGGCCGTGGAGAGCGACGAAGACCATCACCTCTACCACACGATGGGCTGGTGCCGGGAATTGTGGATCCAGTCGCTCGGCATGCCGGCCGTGCTGCCGCCGCCGGAAGAGGTCAAACAGGTCGAGACCGCCATCGGCGCATCGCGTGCCGAGCAGGCTCGCGAGCAGATGCTCGGCCGCAAGCACTGACGGCGCGTTTGCATGGCGCTTTCCTATTCCACTGCCCCGCTGCGCGCCACCGACCTGGTGCCCGTCGATCCCGCCCTGCTGACCTTCGGGATCGACATGTTCCAGGCCGTGATGACCGGTGCCATGCCCGTCACCGACTACGACGGTGACGATCTGCCCTGCATCGGCATGAATGCGATCAGCCAGCAGGTGGGTGGGCACGGGTTGACGCCGCAGGAAGAGGCATCGCTGGTATTGCGTGTGGTTGCGTTCGGCGAGCTGCTGGGACAGGCCGAGCACGACACGCGCATCGCCGGCCATATCGCGCCGGCTTCGGCGGGCGGCTATCAGATCACCACGGCGTTCCTGCAGGCGGCGGCTGCGGCCGACATCGTGCAGCGCGCCGATGGCGGGTTCGCCTACGACCTGGAAAGCGTCGCCGCGCGCCTGGTTCACTGAGCGTCGGCGTCGCCCGTGTCGCGGCGACGGATGAAGGTGATCTCGCCGGAGGATTCCAGCACTGCCAGCGCGATCTCCGACAGCGTGGCATAGCCCGCCGAACGCCGCGCGATGGCGAAGTCATGCTCGCTCAACGATTGCCGCGCCAGCTCTTCGCGGAACAGATGGCCATGCCGCACCAGGATCACCGGCTTGCCCTCGACCAGCTCATCGAAACGGCGCGAGCGCGAGGACAGCTTGCCGATAACCCCGTTCAATCCCAGCAACGTCGCGGCCAGGATCAGTCCGCCAAGCAGTGAAGTGTCTTCGCCGATCAACGAGTTCTGCACCGCGGTGCCGAGCAGCACCACGACCAGCAGGTCGAACGGCGTGAACTGACCTACCGTGCGCTTGCCGCTCAACCGCACCATCACCAGCACCGCCACGTAGACCGCCGTGGCCCGCAGGACGAACTCCCACCACGGCATGCCCAGGTCGAACAGGCTGCGCATCAGGCTGTCCATCATCGTCACCTCGTTCTGTCGTTTCAGGGTTTTCCAGCCGCGCGCGCTTCACCGTCGGCGGTATAGGCGGGCGGCGAGTAGAAGTTCACCGTCTTCAAGGGGGTGCGGCCGGTGGCGCGGATCTCGTGCCGCTCGCCGCGTTCGATCAGCAGCAGGCTGCCGGGCCGCAAGGCACGCCGCGCGCCCTCCACGATGGCCACGCCCTCGCCCGAGGCCACGAAAAGCCACTGGTCCGCCCCGCGATGACGGTTGTCCGGCCCGCCCTCCTTGCCGCCCGGCCTGATCACCATCTGCGCCGCCTGCACGCCGTTCGCCTCGAAGATCGGCAGGAAGCCGATGCCCATGCGGAGATGTCGGGATTTCATGATCTCGTCGCTCGGACGCGAATGAGGCGTGCAGCATCGACGGCGACGCGTGCAGGAGCCGTCAATGCGTGACGACGCCGCACGCGCCCGACACCCGTAGCCCGGGTCCGCGCCGCGAACCCGGGATGGGCTGCCATCGAAGGGATCCGAGCCCCCGGGTGCGGCCGTGCCGTACCCGGGCTACGGCGTGCTACGCGGCGCCAGCTCCAACTGCGTCAGATACAACCGCAGATCGAACTCCAACTGGTGGTAGTCCGGCTCCATGTGCGTGCACAACTGGTAGAAGGCCTTGTTGTGGTCGGCTTCCTTCAGGTGCGCGAGTTCGTGCACGGCGATCATCTTCAGGAACTCGGCAGGGGCATCGCGGAACACGGTGGCGATGCGGATCTCGCGGCTGGCCTTCAGCCGGCTGCCCTGCACGCGGGAGACGGTGGTATGGGTGCCCAGTGCATGTTTCATCACCTGCAGCGTGCTGTCGTACACCACCTTTCCCAGCGGTACCGAGCGTCGCAGGTACTGTTCCTTCAGCGCCTGCACGTAGGCGTACAGCTGGCCGTCGCTGCGGACGGCGTGGGGCTGGGCGTACTTCTCCGCCAGCATCGCGCCCAGGCGGTCCTGTTCGATCAGGGCGCGCACGCGCACGTGCAGGTCCTGCGGGTAGCCGGCGAGGTATTTCAGCGTGTCCATCGAAGGCGGGCGGGAATGGCGTGGCGAGCGGGAACGGCGAGTATGATGCCGCGAAAACACCACGAAGCACCGACGACATGGCGAAGGGAAATCCCCTGCAGGAGCAACTGCTCAAGGCCGGGCTGGTCAAGAAATCCAAGCTGGCCGAGGTCGCGCGCGAGCAGAACAAGGCGCGGCATGCCAAGGGGCCGGCCGCACCGAACGAGATCCAGCGCGAGGCCGAGCGCGCGCGTGCCGAGAAGGCCGAGCGCGATCGCGCCCTCGAAGCCGAGCGCAAGGCGCAGGCCCGCGCCGCCGAACTGCGCGCGCAGGCACGGCAGATCATCGCGGACCGCAAGCTCCCACGCGGCGGCGACGTGGAATACCGGTTCACCGCGGATGGCGCCATCCGCACCGTGCTGGTCAACGATGACCTGAAGAAAAAGCTGTCGGCCGGCGTGCTGGTGATCGCGCGCATCGACGACCGCTACGAACTGCTGCCGCGTGTGGCCGCCGACAAGGTGCGCGAGCGCGATGCCGCCATGATCGTGCTCGACCATGGTCAACATGGCGAGGCCGAGTCGGCGACTTCGGAGGACGATGACTACTACGCGCAGTTCAAGGTCCCCGACGACCTGGTGTGGTGACGCCCGGCCTCGACGCCAGGCTTGACGTCCCGTGTAGGGTGGAATGAGAACCCCCGCGGAGACCGCCATGCAGCAGCACGAACTCGATACCCTCTTCGACCAGCAGGCCGCCGGTTACGACACGCGCTGGGTGCGGATGGCACCGATCCGCGACAGCCTGCTGTTCCTGATGGAGACCGTGTTCGCGGACCTGCCGGAGGACGCGCGCGTGCTGTGCGTGGGCGCCGGCACCGGTGCCGAAATCGCCCACCTCGCGCGGCGCTTCCCGCGCTGGACGTTCGTCGCCCTGGACCCGTCCACGCAGATGATCACCGCCTGCCGCGAGCGCGCCGAGCGCGAGGGCTTCGTCGAGCGCTGTACCTTCCATGCCGGCCTCGTCGATACGCTGCCGGACGCGGCCGCGTTCGATGGCGCCACCTGCCTGCTGGTCTCGCAGTTCCTGCTCGATCCCGCCGTGCGCACCGCCTTCTTCGCCGCGATCGCACGTCGCCTGCGCGCGGGCGGCACGCTCGCCTGGGCCGACCTCGCCTGGGACACCGAGGCCGCCGATTACCCCGCGATGCTGCGGCTGTGGATGGAGACGATGTCCGGCGTCGGGCTAGACGATGGCGCGCTCGAGCAGATCCGTGCCAACTACGCGCGCGATGTCGCCATCCTGCCGCCTGACCGGGTTGCCGCGCTGGCCGAAGCGGGCGGCTTCCTTTCACCGCTGCGGTTCCACCAGGCCGGGATGATCCATGGCTGGGCTGCGCACACGGCGCGGTAGGCTTGCTCGCCCGACCCGCCGCACGGTCGTCCACGGAGATTCCATGCGCCTGACTTGCCTGTCGCTCGCGCTGTACCTCGCCGTATCGCCTGCCCTCGCGATGGACGCCTCGATGGCGGTGTCGCCGGCCGTGGAAGACACCGGCGCGCTGGCCGATGCGCCGTACCGCATCGACATCCCCGCCGACTGGAACAGCGAGCTGGTCGTGCTGGCGCACGGTTTCGAGCCGGTCGGCGTGCCGCGTGCGTCTCCGTGGCCGGCCGGCCTGGCCGTGCCTTGCGTGATCGTGGTCGGCGACGCGGAGGCCGCCCTGCAACGCCTGCAGTCCGACATCGACGCGCGTCGTCGGACTGCCTGACCCGTCAGCGGCTGCCGTACAGCCGTTCCGCGCGCTGGAACAGCACCCAGCTGGTCGCGATGTACTTGTCGCCATCCAGCGGACGGTTGCCGCGGTGCGTGTGCGTGAACGCCGTCGGTGCGATCAGCAGGCTTCCCGTGCGCGGCGCGATCTTGCGCTGCTGGTGGAAGAACTCGGTTTCGCCGGCACTGAAATCGTCGTTGAGGTACAGCGTCCACAACACATGGCGGTGCAGCGTCTCCGCATCGGCCGCCTTGGGGAACAGTTCGCAATGCCAGTACGGATAGCCGCCTTCACCGGCTGCGTACCGCTGCAGGTTGATGCGGCCCGGCACGAAGACCTTCATCACCAACTTCATCAACGCGGCATCGTCCATGCCTGCGGCATCCTCGTAGCGCAACCGGCGCAGCTGCCCGTCCGCATCCGGCTGCTGCAGCATCAGCGGCGCGATCAGGCTGAAGGGATAGGTGCGCAGGTACTGCTGCAGGCCGGTAAGCACGGCCAGGTTGAGGCGCTGCTCCACGTCGCGCCATTCGGCGACGCCCGTGATGCTGATGTCGCGACTGTGCTTCAGCTCGGGATACAGGCCACCGCCGACGCGGCCGGGCTGGTCCTGCCCGCTGGCGTCGAAGCGGGCGACGATGGCGCGGCAGGTGTCCGCGTCCAGCGCGTCGGGGTAGACCTCGATGAAGTCGGACGGATCGGGTGTGGGCGTCATGCCCGGATTCTAGCGGTCCGCCCGCGCGTTGCCGTCATGCGGCCGCAGTGTCGTGCGCCAAGTGATAACCGACGGCGGCTTCGACTTCCTTCCTTGATCCCAGGAACACCGGTACGCGCTGGTGCAGCTGCGTCGGCCGCAGCGACAGGATGTCTTCGCGCCCGGTGCTGGCGGCGCCGCCAGCCTGCTCGACCAGCATGCCCATCGGGTTGGCTTCGTACATCAGGCGCAGCTTGCCGGCCTTGCCCGGGTCCTTGCGGTCCCACGGATAGATGAAGATGCCGCCGCGGGTCAGGATGCGGTGCACGTCGGCCACCATGCTGGCGATCCAGCGCATGTTGAAGTCCTTGCCGCGCGGGCCTTCCGTGCCGGCGAGCAGATCGTCGACGTAGCCCTGCATCGGTGCTTCCCAGTGGCGCTGGTTCGACATGTTGATGGCGAACTCCTTCGTTTCCTCCGGGATCCGCATGTCGCGCTGGGTCAGCACGAAGGCGCCCTGCTCGCGGTCCAGCGTGAAGGCATGCGTGCCGTTGCCGGTAGTCAGCACCAGCATCGTGCTGGGCCCGTAGATGCAGTAGCCGGCGGCAACCTGCTCGCGGCCGGGTTGCAGGAAGTGCTCGTCGCCCGCCTTCGCCACGCCCTCGGGGCAACGCAGCACGGAGAAGATGGTGCCGACGGAGACGTTGACGTCGATGTTCGAGCTGCCGTCCAGCGGATCGAACAGCAGCAGGAAGCCCCCGCGCGGGTAGGCGTCCGGGATCGGCTGGCTGTGGTCCATTTCCTCCGACGCGCACGCGGCGAGGTGGCCACCCCAGGCGTTGGCTTCCAGCAGGATGTCGTTGCTCAGCACGTCCAGCTTCTTCTGCGCCTCGCCCTGCACGTTGCCGGTGCCGGCGTCACCCAGCACCCCGCCCAGCGCGCCTTTGCTGACCGCGATGGAGATGCTGGTGCAGGCGCGGGCCACCACCGCGATCAGCTGGCGCAGGTCGGCGCTGATGCGGCCGGCGCGCTGTTCTTCGATCAGGTAGCGGCTCAGCGAGACGGCGGACGGAGCAGGAGCGGGCATGATGGGGTCCACGGCGGAGGTGGCGCGCATTGTCCGGGTTGACGAGACCAATGCAAGACCATTCACTAGGCTCGCGGACCTGAACGAGGAAGATGGGATGGACGAAGCGACCCCGCAGACCTGGCTGGCCCTGTCTTCGGCGCTGGGCCTGGGCTTGCTGATCGGCCTGGTGCGCGAGCGCAGCCCGGGCCGCGCGCACGGTATTGCCGGCCTGCGCACGCATGCGCTGGTGGCCCTCGGCGCGGCCGTCGCAACCTCGCTGGGCCAGCCGGCAATGCTGGTGGCGCTGGCGGTCACCGGCGTGCTGGCGGCGATGGGCTACCGGGCCACGCGCCACGACGACCCCGGCCTGACCAGCGAGGTGACGCTGGTGGTGACCTTCCTGCTTGGCGCGATGGCGATGCGCACGCCTGCGCTGGCGACCGCATTGGCGGTGGTGGTGGCGGTGTTGCTGTATGCCAAGCAGCCGCTGCACGAACTCACGCGCGAGACCTTCAGCGAACGCGAAGTCTTCGATGGCCTGCTGCTGCTCGCCTCGGCGCTGGTCATCCTGCCGATCCTCCCGGACCGCCCGATCGGTCCGTTCTCCGCGATCAACCTCGCAACCATCTGGAAGCTGGTGGTGCTGGTGATGGCCGTCAGCGCGCTGGGCCATGTGGTGCTGCGCCTGGTCGGCAATCGCTGGGGTCTGGCGGCCGCCGGCTTCTTCGCCGGCTATGTGTCGTCGACGGCGGCGACCATCGGCTTCGGCCAACGGGCGAAGGAAACGCCCGCGCTGCTGCGCTCGGCGGTCGCGGCCGCACTGTTGGCCAATCTGGCGTCACTGACGTTGTGCGTGCCTATCCTGTGGGCGGTATCACCGCCGCTGGTGCGCGACCTGCTGCCGGAACTCGGTGCGATCGGCGCCGTGCTGCTGGCGGGCGGCCTGCTGGGCCTGCATCGGGGCGAAGACGATGCGGTGAAGCCGCCGACCTCCGAAAGCCGCATGTTCCGCTTCGGCCAGGCGCTGGGTTTCGCGCTGCTGGTCGCGGCGCTGACCTTCGTCGCGGCGGCGCTGGCGGCGTGGATCGGTCCCCGCGGCGCGATGGCCGCAGCGGCAATGTCGGCGTTGGCGGAATTGCACGCGGCAGTGGCGACGCTGGCCAACCAGTTCTCGCGCGGCGGACTGGAGGCGGCGGAAGCGCGGTGGTGGATGCTGGCATTGCTCGCCGCCAGCCTGACAGCGAAGTCGGTGATCGCGTGGGTCAGTGGTGGGGCGGCGTATGGACTGCGCGTGTCCGCGGGGCTGATGGCGGCGCTGGCGGCGGGTGGGGCGATGGTGGCGGTGTTCTGACACCGTCGCTTTCTCTGTAGGAGCGACGTGAGTCGCGACCGCGAAAATGATGCGCCATGAAGATGTGAATGCGGACGCAGCTGTCGACGCCACATCTCGCGCGATGGTCATTCCACGCCTTGGAACGCGTGCGGTCGCGACTCACGTCGCTCCTACAAAAAGGCGTGCGTGTCAGATGATCCGCAGCGTGATCGCCTTCAGCACCGCGCGCGTGCGGTCGCGGGTGCCCAGTTTGTCCAGGATGGTGGAGACGTAGTTCTTCACCGTACCTTCCGCGAGGAACAGCGTGCGCGCGATTTCCTTGTTCGAATAACCGCCGGCCAGCAGGCGCAGGATCGCCACCTCGCGTTCGCTGAAGGTGTCGGTGGGTGGCGCTTCATCGCGGAAGCGGAAGCGTGCGCGCACCGGGTCGGTGCTGACCGGCTGCAGCAAGGTCTCGCCTGCGGCGACGCGCTGGATGGCATCGTGCAGATCTTCCGGCGCGGCATCCTTCAGCAGGAAGCCCTGCGCGCCCGCTTCGGTCGCACGCAGCAGCAGGTCGCTGTCGTCGAACGTGGTCAGCAGCAGCACCGGCGTGCGGTCACCGCGGTCGCGCAGTTGGATCAACGCATCGATGCCGTCCACGCCGGGCATGCGGATGTCGCTGAGCACCACGTCCACCGGTTGCGTTTCCAGCTTGTTGAGCAGATCGGCGCCGTCATCGGCTTCGAATACCACCTCGACCTGCTGCGCCTTCAACAGGGCACGCAGGCCGGCGCGCACCAGCGCCTGGTCGTCGGCCAGGGCAACCCGCACGCTCATGCGGGCAGCCTCACGTCCACCCGTAGTCCGCCCGTCGCGCTGTTGCCCAGGCGCACATCGCCACCCAAGGCAGCGACGCGTTCGCGGATGCCCGACAACCCGTTGCCTTCGCACACGCGGCCCGTGAGCCTTCCGTCGTCTTCGATGTGCAGGTGCATGCCTGCATCCTCCTTCTTCAATGACACGGTCAGCGTCTCGGCACCGGCATGGCGCGCCGCATTGGTCAGACATTCCTGCACGATGCGAAGCAGCGATTCGGCGATCACCGGGTCGTCGACCTTCACGCCCTCCTCGATATGCAAGGCCAGCATCGGGCGAGGCAGCGGTGCCGCCAGGGCGCGGATCGCGGTCTGCAGGTCCAGTCCTCGCGAATCGCGCATGGCCTGTACCACGTTGCGGATGTCGTCCAGCAGCTCGGTGGACAGCTGCTGCGCGATGCGGATCTCCTCGCGTGCCGCCAGCGCGGGATCGCCCGCCAGCGCGCGCAGGTTGAGCTTCATCGCCGTGAGCTTGTGACCGGCCACGTCGTGCAGCTCGCGTGCCACGCGCAGCCGTTCTGCATCACGCGCGCTGTCGGCCAGCAGTGCCCGCGTGGCCAGCAGGTCCGCGTTCACCAACGCCAACTGGTTGCGGGATTCCTCCGAGCGGCGCGCGTAGTGCACGCACAGGCCGGCGAGCGCCTGGAAGCCGATGTTGATCAGCGTCATCGTCAGCGGCGCGCCGAACCCGTGATGCACCATCAGCGTGTAGAACGCCACGTTCAACACCAGCGCGGCGCCGATGACCCAGCGTGGTGACAACACGTTCACCGCGCATGCCACCCAGACCACCAGCAGCACCTGCGCCGTGCCCACGCGCGGCGTCAGCCAGGCAAGCAGCAGCGCGAGGCTGGCCATCGCTATCAGCGCGACCCGTCGCGGCCGTTCCCATGTTTCGGGTGCGAGTGCGAACAGCAGGAATCCAAGCGCGTACGCACCCAATGCGGCAGCCGCGGCCGGCAGCACCTCCGGCGGCAGGAAGCGCAGGCCCAGGCTCACCGCGCACAGCGTGAACACGCCGGCGAGCGTCATGGGTTCGCGAAGTCGGGTCAGGAAGGTCCACATGCGCCCATGCTGTCGCGTGGGCGCGGCCGAGGCAATGGTCCGGGCGAAAGTGGTGACTTCCGGCAGGTCAGAACGCGTCGCCGGGGATGCGCACCGCGCCTTCCATCAGCACGCGCGCGCTGCGGCTCATCACCGCCTTCGTCACCACCCAGGTGCCGTCCACCTGTTTGACGTCGGCACCGACGCGCAGCGTGCCGGACGGATGGCCGAATATCAGCACGTCGCGCGTGCCGCCGCCGGCCGCCGCATTCACCAGCGTGCCCGGCACGGCAGCCGCCGTGGCGATGGCGACCGAGGCCGTGCCCATCATCGCGTGGTGCAGCTTGCCCATCGACATCGCGCGCGCCAGCAGGTCGATGTCCGCTGCGTTCACCGCCTTGCCGCTGGATGACACGTAGTCCTTCGGCGGTGCGACGAAGGCCACTTTCGGCGTCAGCGGTCGCTTCGCTGCCGCGGCGACATCGGCGACCAGGCCCATGCGCACCGCACCGTGCGCGCGGATCGCTTCCAGCTTCGCCAGCGCGTCCTTGTCCTCGTTGATGGCGCCCTGCAACTCGGTGCCGTCGTAACCGAGTGCGGCGGCTTCGACGAACACCACCGGCACGCCCGCGTTGATCATCGTGGCCTTGAACATGCCCACGCCGGGCACGTCGAGATCATCGACAAGATGGCCGGTAGGAAACATCGCGCCACCGCCGTCACCATCGCCCTCGTCGGCCGGATCGATAAACTCCAGCTGCACTTCCGCCGCCGGGAACGTCACGCCATCCAGTTCGAAGTCGCCGGTTTCCTGCACCTCACCGCCGCTGACCTGCACGTGCGCGACGATGGTTTTCTGGATGTTGGCCTGCCAGATCCGCACCGTGCACAGACCGTCGCGCGGTACGCGCGCCGGATCCACCATGCCGTTGGCAATCGCGAACGGTCCGACCGCCGATGACAGGTTGCCGCAGTTGCCGCTCCAGTCGATGAAGGCTTCGTTGATCGGTACCTGTCCGTACAGATAGTCCACGTCATGGCCGGGCTGGCTGCTCGGCGAGATGATCGCCACCTTGCTGGTGCTCGACGTCGCCCCGCCCATGCCGTCGGTGTGCTTGCCGTAGGGATCGGGCGAACCGATCACGCGACTCAGCAACGCATCGCGTGCCGGTCCCGGCACCTGCGCGCGTTCGGGCAGGTCCTGCAGGCGGAAGAACACGCCTTTCGACGTGCCACCACGCATGTAGGTAGCGGGGATGCGGATCTGGGGGATGTGGGACATATCAATCCTCGTTGAACACGGTCATTCGGATGCCCCCATCCACGCGGGGATATCGCGTTGCGCGTGCAGCACGCGCCAGATGTCCAGGTGCGTTTCGCGTTCGATGTAGAAGACCAGTTGCGGGAACCCTTTCACTGGCCAGAAGCGCAGGCCGGCAAGATTCAGGACGGTTGCATAACGGGGCGAGCCGATGCCCGGATGCGTTGAAATCAACCCTGTCGTGGTCTGCAACGCGTCCGTGAACGCGAGTTCAAGCGGCAACCTGCCTTGTTGCGCGTACCAGGCGGCGGCCTCGTCGGCATCGCGCCGGGCCAGCGGATGCCAATGAAGGGGCTTCATTTGCCCGCAGCGCGGGCGTTCGCGCGTTCGCGCATCTTGTCGAAGAAATCCGGCTCCATCGGCGTGGCCGGTCCGGACTTGACGCCCTCGAGCAGCATGCCACGCAGCTTCTCGACGTCGCGCTGCTTGCGGATCAGGTCGCGCAGATATTCGCTGGTCGAACCGTACCCATGCTCGGAAACCTGTGCGTCGATGAACTGCTTGAGTTCGTCGGGCAGTGAGATGTTCATGGTGGCCATGGCGGCTCCGTTGGCAAAAATTGCCATGCGAGTTTGCGCCGAACCACCATCGCCCGCAAGCAGGGATTCCTCGTCACGCCCCGTCCGGAACCTCCGGCTCCACCAGCTTCGCCAGCAGTTCCAGCGATTCCTGCCAGCCCTGGTAGCAGAAGTCGACCGGGATCGCGGCGGGAATGCCCTCCTGTACGACGTTCAGTTCGGTGCCGGCGATGCTCTTCTTCAGCGACACCGTCACCTGCATCTGCCCCGGCAGGCCGGGGTTGTCGAACTGGTCGGTGTAGCGCAGCAGCTCATTCTCGACCAGTTCCACATAGGTGCCGCCGAACGAGTGGCTGGACCCGGTGCCGAAGTTGGTGAACGACATGGTGTAGCCGCCGCCCACGCGCGCATCCATCGAATGGACCTTGCCGGTGAAGCCGTGCGGCGGCAGCCACTTCACCATCGCATCGGGATCGAGGAAGGCGCGGTAGACGCGCGACGGCGGCGCGCGCAACACGCGGTGCAGGCGGACAGTGCCGGAGGTGGCGTTGTCGGACATGATCGGACTCCTGTGCGTTGGGTGTACCGATACGACGAACGGGTCAGGCCGCTTTCGACGCGTCCAGGAAATCCTGCGCGAACCGCTGCAGCACCCCGCCTGCCTCGTAGATCGAAACCTCCTCGTCCGAATCCAGACGGCAGGTCACCGGCACCTGCACGGTCTCGCCGTTCGCACGGTGGATCACCAGCGTCAGGTCGGCGCGCGGCTTGCGCGCACCCGCCACGTCGAAGGTCTCGGTGCCGTCGATGCCCCAGGTCTTGCGCGTTTCGCCCGCCTTGAACTCCAGCGGCAGCACGCCCATGCCGATCAGGTTGGTGCGATGGATGCGCTCGAAGCCTTCCGCCACGATCGCTTCCACGCCCGCCAGGCGCACGCCTTTCGCCGCCCAGTCGCGCGAGCTGCCCTGGCCGTAGTCGGCGCCGGCGATGATGACCAGCGGCTGCTTGCGGCCCATGTAGGTTTCGATGGCTTCCCACATGCGGACCACCTGCCGGTCCGGTTCGATGCGCGCCAGCGAGCCCTTCTTCACGTCGCCATCGATCACCGCCATCTCGTTGACCAGCTGCGGGTTGGCGAACGTCGCGCGCTGCGCGGTGAGGTGGTCGCCGCGGTGCGTGGCGTAGGAATTGAAGTCCTCTTCCGGCAAGCCCATCTTCGTCAGGTACTCGCCCGCCGCGCTCGAGGCGAGGATCGCGTTCGACGGCGACAGGTGGTCGGTGGTGATGTTGTCGCCCAGCACCGCGAGCGGGCGCATGCCGCGCAGCGTGCGCGCGCCGGCCAGCGCGCCTTCCCAGTACGGGGGACGGCGGATGTAGGTGCTCTGCGGGCGCCAGGCGTACAGCGGCTCGACCTTGCCGCCATGTTCGACGCGGACGTTGAACATGGGGTTGTAGACGGACCGGTACTGCTCCGGCTTCACGCTGGCCTTGACCACGGCGTCGATCTCCTCGTCGCTCGGCCACAGGTCCTTCAGCGTGATCGGGTTGCCTTCGGCATCGAAGCCCAGCGCGTCCTTTTCGATGTCGAAGCGCACGGTACCGGCGATGGCATAGGCGATCACCAGCGGCGGCGACGCGAGGAAGGCCTGCTTCGCATAGGGATGGATGCGCCCGTCGAAATTGCGGTTGCCCGACAGCACGGCGGTCGCATACAGATCGCGGTCGATGATCTCCTGCTGGATCCTCGGATCCAGCGCGCCGCTCATGCCGTTGCAGGTGGTGCAGGCGAAGGCGACGATGCCGAAGCCCAGCTGTTCCAGGTCCGGCAGCAGGCCGGACTCTTCCAGGTACAGCTGCACGGCCTTCGAGCCGGGCGCCAGCGAGGTCTTCACCCACGGCTTCCGCACCAGCCCCTTCGCATTCGCGTTGCGCGCGAGCAGCGCGGCAGCGATGACGTTGCGCGGATTGGAGGTATTGGTGCACGAGGTGATGGCGGCGATGATCACCGCGCCGTCAGGCATCAGGCCCAGCGCTTCCTCGGCCTTGCCGCTGGCCAGCTTGGCTTCGTCGGCGATGCCGCGTTCGGCCAGTGCGCTGGTCGGCAGGCGCTTGTGCGGGTTCGACGGTCCGGCCATGTTGCGTACGACGGTGGACAGGTCGAAGTGCAGCGTGCGTTCGTACTGCGCAGTCTGCAGGTCGTCGGCCCACAGGCCGGCGGTTTTCGCGTAGGTTTCCACCAGCGCGACCTGCTCGTCGCTGCGCCCGGTCAGGCGCAGGTAGTCCAGCGTGTTGTCGTCGATGAAGAACATCGCGGCCGTCGCGCCGTACTCGGGCGCCATGTTCGAGATGGTCGCGCGGTCGCCGATGGTCAGCGCCGCCGCACCTTCGCCGCGGAATTCGAGATAGGCGCCGACGACCTTCGACTGGCGCAGGAACTCGGTCAGTGCCAGCACCACGTCGGTCGCGGTGATGCCGGGCGCGGGCTTGCCCTGAAGTTCGACGCCGATGATGTCCGGCGTGCGCATCCATGACGCGCGGCCGAGCATGACGTTTTCCGCTTCAAGCCCACCCACGCCCACCGCGATCACGCCCAGCGCATCGACGTGCGGCGTGTGGCTGTCGGTGCCCACGCAGGTATCCGGAAAGGCGACGCCGTCCTGCACGTACACGACCGGCGACATCTTCTCCAGGTTGATCTGGTGCATGATCCCATTGCCCGGCGGAATCACGTCCACGTTCTTGAACGCCTGCTTGGTCCAGTCGATGAAGTGGAAGCGATCCTCGTTGCGGCGGTCCTCGATCGCGCGGTTCTTGGCGAACGCGTCCGGGTCGTAGCCGCCGCACTCCACCGCCAGCGAGTGGTCGACGATCAGCTGCACCGGCACCACCGGGTTCACCTGCGCCGGATCGCCTCCCATGTCGGCGATGGCGTCGCGCAGGCCAGCGAGATCCACCAGCGCCGTCTGCCCGAGGATGTCGTGGCAGACCACGCGCACCGGGAACCACGGGAAATCCAGGTCGCGGCGGCGCTCGATCAGCTGGCGCAGGTAGTCGTCGCGGCGTGCGGGATCGGCGCGGCGGACGATGTTCTCGGCATGCACGCGCGCCGTGTAGGACAGCGTGGCCCAGGCGCCGGGCTGCAGGGCATCGACGGCAACGCGCGCGTCGAAATAGTCGAGCGCGGTGCCCGGGAGCGAGGTGCGGTAATCGGTATTCATGGCATGTCGTCTGCTTTGAGCGGGGCGCGCGCCGTGCGGGCCTGTCGCTGGCGACCATGCTACCGGAGGGGTGCGTTACCGCAGGGAGAGGATGGCCTGCCGCACGAAAGAAATCGTCGATGCGTTGACGAAGACCATCAACCTGCACCCGTCACTCGAAGACCAGTACGCCCTTCATCATGTTCCAGTGCCCGGGGAACGAGCAGAAGAAGGTGTAGTCGCCGCCCTTGCGCAGGCGCGACGTCGGGAATACCACCTCGGTCGTCTGTCCGCCGCCGATCACCGATGTATGCGCGATCACGCGCGCATCGTTGCGTGGCACGTAGGCGTCGGCCAGCTTCATGCGCCCGCCCGCCAGCCCGACGTCGCGATGGTGACGCGTGTCCGTCAGCACCCAGTTGTGCCCCATCGCCTGCGCCGGCATGCGGCCGACATGCTTCAGCACTACCCGCAGCTGCATGCAGTCGCCCGGCACGCGGAGGGTCTTCAGGTTGAAGGCCATCATGTCCGTCGCCTCGATCGCCACCACGCAGTTGCGGGCGAAGACCGGGACGGTCACGAACGAGAACGCCAGCAGGGCGAAAAACGACAGCGCTCGGAGCATGGGAGTACGCGTGAAGGGGGACGGCGGATTGTAGAGCCGAGCTCGCTCGGGTGCTCTTCCGTCCCGGGCCTTGAGGGTGAATGCCTTCCGGAATCGATCATGCTCGACGCAGCGGAAGCAGCGGAGCAAGCTCCGCTCTACGACGGCGCACCCGTCAGACGTCGCCGCCGTCCGCCCAGCCCTCGCCGGTGCCGCGATGGAATACATGGTCGCCACCGAGCACGTTGCCGGCAGGCACGGCGTCCTGCCTCTCAAGTCGCGCGTAGACCGGCGTGAAGTCCGGCGCGGTCGCATTCATCAGCTGCTCGAAGCTGTCGATGACGAAGTACGTTTTCTGGAATGTGTCGATGCGGTAGCGCGTGCGCATGATCCGCTCCAGGTCGAAGCCGATGCGGTTGGGCGCGTCCGATTCCAGCGAGTACAGCGACTCGCCCTTCGACGACACGATGCCGGCACCGTAGATGCGCAGGCCGTCGGGCGTGCTGATCAGGCCGAACTCCACCGTGTACCAGTACAGCCGCGTCAGGTGCTGCAGCGCGTCCGCGCCGATGCCATGCGCCTTCACGCCGCCCTTGCCGTAGGCCTCCATGTAGTCGGCGAACACCGGGTTCATCAGCAGCGGCACGTGGCCGAACAGGTCGTGGAACAGGTCGGGCTCGGCGATGTAGTCGATCTGGTCCGGGCGGCGGATCCACCAGGTGACCGGGAAGCGGCGGTTCGCGAGATGGTCGAAGAATTCCAGTTCCGGCAGCAGCCCTTCCACGCCCACCAGCGTCCAGCCGGTCGTGGCGCGCAGCACCTCGTTGAGGTCGTCGAAGCGCGGAATGCGGTCCGGGCTCATGCCCATGGCGTCCTGCGCCTGCAGGAACTCGTCGCAGGCGCGGCCGACCAGCAGGGCGCGCTGGCGCTCGTACAGGGCGCCCCAGGTGGCGTGGTCGTCGGCCGGGTAGTCCGCGGGCTGGTCCACCAGGGCGGTCGTATAGACCGGCACGTAGCCCTTGTCGGTCTGCTGGTGCTCGACACGGCGCGGCTCGTTCATGGCGGTTTCCCCGGGACGGACTGGTGAAGGGACGATGCTAGCCGCAGAGGCGCGCAACAGGCTTGCGAAGTTGCGCCCAAGCCGACCGATGGCGCAATGATCGTGCATGAACAGGCTATCCTGCGCATCAAATGACCGAATCTGCGATTCTCGACCGCATCGACCTGCGTCTGCTGGCCCTGCTGCAGCGTGACGGCCGTGCCACCAACGCCGACATCGCCGCACAGGTGAACCTGTCACCGTCGGCCTGCCTGCGTCGCATCCAGCGGCTGGAGGCGACCGGCGTGATCGCCGGCTATGCCGCCCGCGTCGATCCCAAGGCCATCGGCATGGGGCTGCAGGCTTTCGTCCGCGTACAGCTGGAGAAGCACGACCCGGCCAGCGTGCAGCACTTCGGCGACAGCGTGCGCGCCTGGGATGAAGTGGTGGCCTGCTACGCCCTGACCGGGGACATGGATTACCTGCTGCATGTGGTCGTGCAGGACCTGGAGCACTTCTCGCGCTTCCTGCTCGACAACCTGCTCAACGCCAGCGGCGTGGCCGACGTGAACTCGAGCTTCGTCCTGCGTGCGGTGAAGACCGACGCCGGCCTGCCCTTGCCGAAGGCATAACTGCGGACATCCCCTGTCCGCAACGCGTGCTACAAGGCGAGCAGGTTTCATGAGGAGATGCCATGTACGGATTGATCGGCAAGATGCGCGCAACGCCGGGCCAGCGCGATGCCGTGCTCGCGATCCTGCTGGAAGGCACCGCGGCCATGCCCGGTTGCCTGAGCTACGTGATCGCGCAGGACCCTGCCGATGCGGATGCGATCTGGATCACCGAAGTCTGGACGGATGCCGCCAGCCACAAGGCGTCGCTGTCGCTGCCGGCCGTGCAACAGGCGATAGCGAAGGCGCGGCCGATGATCGCCGGATTCGACAGCCACATCGAAACGGTGCCGGTCGGTGGACAGGGGTTGCCCTCGTCCCTGTAGGAGCGCCCTCGGGCGCGATGCTCCTGGCTTGTTGATGTGGCCGGAGCAAAAGCATCGCGCCCGAGGGCGCTCCTACAATGGGGAGACCGCTCTCGGCCTGGACGACATCCATGGATACCTTCCTCACCTCCTGGCAACGCGCATGGACCGGCATCGGCGCTGCGGGCGAAGGCGATGCGTTACTCCTGCAGCTGAAAACGGCCTACGCCGAACCGCAGCGCCGCTACCACACGCTGCAGCACCTCGGTGAATGCCTGTCCGCGTTCGATGGCGCACACACGCTGGCGGAGCGTCCGCACGAGGTGGAACTGGCACTGTGGTTCCACGATGCGATCTACGACATCAAGGGCCACGACAACGAACAGCGCAGCGCCGACTGGGCGCGCGACGCGTTGCGCAGTGCAGGCGTACCCGCCGATGCCGCGCAGCGTGTGCACGACCTGGTGATGGCGACCCGGCATACGGCGGTACCGTCAGGGCGCGACGAACAGCTGCTGGTCGACATCGACCTGTCGATCCTCGGGGCGGAGCGCACGCGCTTCGACGAGTACGAGCAGCAGATCCGCCAGGAATATGCGTACGTGCCTGGCTTCCTGTTCCGCCGCAAGCGCCGCGAGATATTGAAAGGCTTCCTCGACCGGCCCGCGATCTACAGCACGCCGCATTTCCACGCCGCGCTGGAGGCGGGGGCGCGGGACAACCTGCGCCGCGTGACCAA
>CAMPIO010000062.1 GCA_946886405.1 uncultured Pseudoxanthomonas sp. | reverse complement strand
GTTTCTTCTCCATGCTGCGCGGCAAGGGGTTGGGCGTGGTGCCGCATGCGTTCGCGGACCACCATGCGTATGGCGCCGAGGATTTCGCCTTCGGCAGCGAACTGCCTGTGCTGATGACCGAAAAAGACGCCGTGAAATGCGCGCCATTCGCCAACGCGTGGTTCTACAGCGTACCGGTGGCCGCGAAGCTGCCGGAAGCGTTCTGGATCTCCCTGCTCGAGAAGCTTGGGCCATCGGTGAACGCTGCTGCAAAGTAGTGCCTGCCTTCTGACCCGCTCTGGATTCCGATGACCGATTTCATCGTCGCCATTCCCGCCCGCTATGCGGCCTCCCGACTGCCGGGCAAGCCACTGCGGTTGCTCGGCGGCACGCCGCTGGTCGTGCATGTTGCCCGCCGAGCCTTGGCCGCCGGCGCCCGCGAGGTGTGGGTGGCCACCGATGACGCGCGCATACGCGATGCCTTGCAGGGCACGGAAGTGCAGGTGGCGATGACGTCCGAGCGCCACGCGTCGGGCAGCGACCGGCTCGCCGAGTGCGCCGATATCGCCGGCTGGGCTGACGATGCGCTGGTGGTGAACCTGCAGGGCGACGAGCCGTTCGCGCCACCGGCGGGCATCCGGGCCGTCGCCGACACGCTGGCCGAAAGCGGTGCCGACATGGCGACGCTGGCCGTGCCCGTCGATGATGCGGCCACGCTGTTCGACCCGAATGCAGTCAAGCTGGTGCGCGCGGCCAACGGCGACGCGCTGTACTTCAGCCGCGCGCCCATCCCGTGGCACCGCGACGCATTCGCGCAGTCGCGCGACGCGTTGCCGCCGGGGCAATGGCTGCGGCATATCGGCATCTACGCGTACCGCGCGGCATTCCTGCGCCGTTTCTCGGCGATGCCGCCGGGCCGGCTGGAGCAGATCGAGTCGCTGGAGCAGTTGCGGGTGCTGGAAGCCGGTCATCGCATCGCCGTCGCGTTGACGCCGGAACCCTTTCCGCCAGGCGTCGACACGCCGGAAGATCTCGCACGCGCCGAAGCCATCCTGCAGGCGCAGGCGTGAATCTGCTGGTCGTGTGCCTGGGCAACATCTGCCGGTCGCCGATGGCGGAAGGTGCGTTGCGTACGCGGCTCGAGGCGTCCGCACTGGCGGGCCGGGTGCGGGTCGACTCCGCAGGGACGGGCGGCTGGCATGCCGGTGAGCCGCCCGACCGTCGCGCGATCGCATGCGCCCGCGGACACGGCGTGGATATCAGCGGACAGCGGGCGCGCCAGGTGGTCGCGGAGGACTTCGAAATCTTCGACTGGATCCTCTGCGCCGACCGGGCCAACGTCCGCGATGTCGTGCGCGTGGCGCCTGCTGCAGCCCGCGAGCGCGTTGTCCTGCTGCTGGAATGGGCCGGCATCGACACCGCCGGCGAGGTGCCGGACCCCTATACGGGTGGTCCGGAGGATTTCCAGCAGGTCTGGCGACTGGTCGATTCGGCGGCACAGGCGGTCGCGACCCGGCTCGCCGCCGGCTGAGACTGGGGCATAATCGGGGCAGATGAACGACACGATCCTGGCCCCCGAGCTGCCGCGCGGCCTGCAATGGCTGAACGCACCCGCGACCACGCTGCACGAACAGCGGGGCCGCATCGTCGCGCTTGCGTTCGTCAATGGGGCTTCCGCCTGGTGCGCGCAGCGGCTCAACGACTTGGCCGTGCTGCAGGCCAGATACCTCGGTCGGCTGCAGGCGCTGGCCATCAACGTGCCGCGCTTCGACAGTGAGCGCGATCCACAAAGTGCGCTGAAGCGCCTGCGCAGGCAGGGGCTGTCCCTGCCTGTCGCGCACGATGCGGATTGGGTCGCCTGGCAGCGTTATGGCGTCGAGTCGTGGCCGACCGTGTTGTTGATCGACGGTGAAGGCCATGTCCGTCACCGCGCGCTGGGTGCCGAGGGGCTGGCGGATCTTGAGCGGCAGATCGCGCGCCTGTGCGACGGCCTGCATGCCCCCCCGGACGATGATCTGCGCGCGTTCCGCGAAATCCACCCCGAGCCCCGGATGCCGCTGTGCTTTCCGACCGGGCTGGTCGCCACGCCGGACCGCCTGTTCGTCGCCGACAGCGGCCACCATCGCGTGCTCGAGTGCAACCACCATGGCCGGCTGATCCGCCAGTTCGGCATGGGGACTCCGGACTTCGCCGATGGCGAGTTGAACCACGCCGCGTTCCGTCGTCCGCAGGGACTCGCGCTGGTGCGTGAATCGCTCTACGTCGCGGACACCGGCAACCATGCACTGCGTCGCATCAACCTGCCGACCAGTACCGTGGACACGCTGTGCGGCAATGGCCGTGCAGGCGACCCGACCGAAGGCGTCGTCGTCGCGCCGCGGGACGTGGCACTCAACCAGCCGCAGGCGCTGGTGGTGAACAACAACCAGATCTTCCTGGCGATGGCTGGCGACAACCGGGTCTGGAGCTACGACCTGGGAACACGCGAGATCCGCGCCCGTGCCGGCTCGGGTCAGCTCGATGTTCGTGACGGCAGCGGACCGATGGCGGCATTCGCGCAGCCTGCCGGGTTGGCGGCGGTGTTGCAGACCCTGTACGTGTGCGATGCCGTGGGTTCGGCCGTGCGCTCGATGCAGCTGCGCGGCGATACCGTCCAGACGCTGATCGGGCAGGGCACCTGGAGTTTCGGTGACGAGGACGGACCGCGCGACCAGGCACGCTTGCAGCACCCGCAGGCCGTTGCGCTGAGTCCGGATTCGCCGGTGATGTGGATCGCCGACAGCGGCAACGGCAGCCTGCGCATGCTGCGCCTGGGTGGCGGCGAACTGACCACCGTCGCACTCCCCCGACGCCTGCAGGGACCCGCTGGCCTGTCCGTGGCCGCTGGCGCGGTGTGGATTGCCGAGACCGACGCCCACGCGGTGCTGCGCTACGATATCGCGACCGGCGAACTGAGCCACGTCCCGATCGACGAATGAGCGGTAGTCCCCAGGCGGAATTCGACGGCAAGGCGTTCGCCGCCGGTCTGAGCACGGCACCCGGCGTGTACCGCATGTACGCGGCCGACGACGCCTTGCTGTACGTGGGCAAGGCCGGCGCCCTGCGCAAGCGCGTGGCCAGCTACTTCAACAGCTCGCCCAAGTCGCCGCGCATCCTGTCGATGCTGACCCAGGTGGTGCGGATGGACGTGACCGTCACCCGCACCGAAGCCGAAGCGCTGCTGCTGGAGAACCAGCTGATCAAGTCGCTGACGCCGCGCTACAACGTGCTGCTGCGCGACGACAAGAGCTATCCGTATGTGCTGCTCACGCGCGAGGAGTGGCCGCGCATCGCGTTCCATCGCGGCGCGCGCGCAGTGCCCGGGCGTTACTTCGGTCCGTATCCCGGTGCCGGCGCAGTGCGCGAAACCCTGAACCTGATGCAGAAGCTGTTCCGCATCCGCAACTGCGAGGACAGCGTGTTCCGCAACCGCTCGCGGCCCTGCCTGCAATACCAGATCGGCCGCTGCAGTGCGCCCTGCGTGGGACTGGTACAGGAAGCCGACTATGCGGAAGCGGCGCGACGCGCGACGCTGTTCCTCGACGGGCGCAGCGATGAACTGACGCGCGAACTGGGCGCCTCGATGGAGCAGGCCAGCGCGAATCTCGAATTCGAGCAGGCGGCGCGCTTGCGCGACCTGGTGGCGTCGATCCGCACGCTGCAGGCGCGCCAGTACGTGGACGGTCACGCGGCCGACCTCGACGTGCTGGCCTGCGCGATGCAGGGCAGCCAGGCGTGCGTGCTGTTGCTCGCGTTCCGCGATGGCCGCAACCTGGGCACGCGCACGTTCTTCCCGAAAACCAACGGTGAGGATTCGGCGGAAGAAGTGCTGGGGGCGTTCGTGTCGCAGTACTACGCCGAACAGCCGGCACCGCAGGAGATCGTGCTGGACCGCGAGATCCCCGACGCGGAGCTGATCGAGCATGCGCTGTCAGCCTCGGCGGGGCGCAAGGTGCAGCTGAAATGGAATGTCCGCAGCGAGCGCGCCGGATATCTCGACCTCGCCAGGCGCAACGCGGAAGTCGCGTTGGTCACCGAGCTCGGCAGCCGCAACGCGCAGACCGCACGCAGCGAAGCGCTCAAGGAACTGCTGGGCCTTCCGGACGTGGCCAGGCGCATCGAATGCTTCGACATCAGCCATACCATGGGTGAAGCGACGGTGGCGTCCTGCGTCGTGTTCGATGCGAATGGCGCGGTGCGTTCCCAGTACCGCCGCTACAACATCACCGGCATTACGCCGGGTGACGATTTCGCGGCCATGCATCAGGCCATCGAGCGCCGTTTCCGTCGTGCGGTGGAGGAGGGCGGCGTGCTGCCCGACGTGCTGCTGATCGACGGTGGCGCCGGGCAGCTGGCGCAGGCCCAGGCCGCGCTGGCGGACCTGGGGGTGGATGGTGTGACGCTGGTCGGCGTGGCGAAAGGCGTCGAACGGCGGGCCGGCCACGAAGCGCTGGTATTGCCCGATGGCCGCGAACTGCGACCGGGCGCGGCGTCGCCGGCGCTGCAGTTGATCCAGCAGGTGCGCGACGAAGCGCACCGGTTCGCCATCACCGGCCATCGCGGCAAGCGGCAGAAAGCGCGCATGACCAGCAAGCTCGAGGACATCCCCGGCATCGGCCCGCGCCGGCGCGCGAGCCTGCTCAAGCACTTCGGCGGCCTGGCGGGACTGAAGGCCGCCGGTGCCGACGAGATCGCCCGCGTCGAGGGCGTCAACGCCGCGCTGGCCGAGCGAATCTACGCTAACCTGCACGGGCTGCCGTCCCCCGAGGCAGGAAACGAGTAAGCCTGCGATGAAGTTGACCGTCCCCACCTGGCTCACGCTGCTGCGGATCGTGCTGATCCCGGTGCTCGTGCTGGTGTTCTACCTGCCGTACTCGTGGACCAACTTCGCGGCGGCCTTCATCTTCGTACTGGCAGCGGTCACCGACTGGCTGGATGGCTGGATCGCGCGCCGTTACCACCTGTATTCCGCTTTCGGCGCCTTCCTGGACCCGGTGGCCGACAAACTGATGGTCGCGGTGTCCCTGTTCCTGATCGTTCAGGGTCATCCGACGCTGTGGATGGCGGTCTGGGCTGCCGTGATCGTGGGGCGCGAGATCGCCGTGTCCGCGTTGCGCGAATGGATGGCGGAACTGGGTCAGCGCGCCACGGTCAAGGTGGCCTTGGTGGGCAAGATCAAGACGGTCGCCCAGATGGTCGCGCTTTCCTGCCTGCTCTACGCGATCAATCCCCGCCAGGTCCTGGAGGGGCGCTTTCCGTTGCGCCCGGGTACGGACGCTTGGATGGGAGTACCGGTGTTCCATATCGGCGAATGGCTGCTGGCGATTGCGGCACTGCTGACGCTGTGGTCCGGCATCCAGTATCTGTTCGCTGCGTGGCCGATCTTGCGCGATGGCGAGAAGAAGCCTGTTGACATGCCGGAACAAGACGCTACAATTTCGACCTTCTCGACGCGGGAATAGCTCAGTTGGTAGAGCACGACCTTGCCAAGGTCGGGGTCGAGGGTTCGAGTCCCTTTTCCCGCTCCAGATTTCGTCCTGAAAAGGGCGGTCCGACAAAACCCCGCTCGCGGGGTTTTGTGTTGTAGGGCGCCTTGAAAAAGGCCCCTGATTGCGCCAGTCTGGTGCGGTCGCTGCCTCAGTCGGGTAGCAGGGTGATATTGGGTGGACCGCAGCGCAGCTGCCGTTCGCCGGTGACGTTGGGCCTCGTGGCAGAGTGGTTATGCACCGGATTGCAAATCCGTTTACAGCGGTTCGATTCCGCTCGAGGCCTCCAGAGTAAGTCGACGATGCGTGCATCGTCTTCAGCGGGAATAGCTCAGTTGGTAGAGCACGACCTTGCCAAGGTCGGGGTCGAGGGTTCGAGTCCCTTTTCCCGCTCCATACACGCTCCCTGGTGAGCGCGCACGAAGCCCCGCATGCGGGGCTTCGTCGTTTCGGAAGGAAGCGGAGTCCGCCGCTTTCCAACCAGGCAGGACTGAGGCAGGC
Organism: uncultured Pseudoxanthomonas sp.; assembly: GCA_946886405.1. Next base: position 13,548 of record CAMPIO010000062.1, on the reverse strand, counting down.
TATCTACGTGCCCGGATGGCGAAACTGGTAGACGCATCGGACTTAAAATCCGCCGGCCGCAAGGCCATGCCGGTTCGATTCCGGCTCCGGGCACCATAAGTCATGGTCAGTGCTAAATTTTTCTTCGAGCGCTGTGCCAACGTGTGCCAAGTGTGCATCCGATGCCGCATCTAGCACCTGGAGTTACCAGGATTTAGTGGACACCTGAGCGGCGGTGTCGATGTACCGCCTCGAACTCGATGGGACTGACGCCCCCGAGATGGCTGTGTCGACGGATCGGATTGTAGAAGCCTTCGATGTACTTGGACACCTCCAGGGCAGCCGTTTGGCGGTCCGCGTAAATGCGCTTCTTGATCCGCTCCTTCTTCAGGCTTCCGAAGAAGGATTCAGCGACGGCATTGTCCCAGCAGTTCGCCCGCCTGCTCATACTGGGCTCAAGATGGTTGGCCTTGCAGAAGCGCCGCCATGCATCGCTCCCATACCGTGTTCCCTGATCCGAATGAATCAGGGTCTTGCGGGGTCGTCGAGAACGAACAGCTTTCAATACCGCTTCCAGAACCAGCTCTCGATGAATCGTCGGCTTGACGGCCCAGCCCACGACCTTACGGGAGAACAGATCCACGACGACGGCCAAGTAGAGCCACCCCTGCCAGGTACGGATGTAGGTGATGTCCGTCACCCACGCCTCATTGGGCTTGGATACCGTGAATTGACGTTGCAACAAGTTGGGGATCAGCACGTGCGGCTTGGCAGCCGGGAGATGACGTATGCGGTAGCCGTGGAGCGCGTACAGGCCGTTCTCGCGCATGAGCCGGGCAATCCGGTTGAGGCTGGCCGTTTCGCCCTCGTAGCCCAGCACTTCGTGCATGCGCGGTGCGCCCATCACGCCGTCGCTGGCCGCATGATGCTCGCGGATCTTCACAAGCAACCGGGCGTTGTCCTGATCGCGGGCACTGGCTGAACGCGACGCCCAGCCGTGGAAACCGCTGGGCGAGACCTTCAGGCAACGACACATGAGGCGGATCGGGTACTGGTCGCGGTGGCGTCGGATCGCCTCGTACCTCAAGACGATTCCTTGGCGAAGAACGCCGCCTGGGCGAACAAATTATCACCGCCGAGGTCGCAGTGAGTTGTTCTTGCGTCGAAAGTAAATGCAATTACCGAGTTCGACGTTTGCTGCTAGTGACGCATGCCATGCAGAATGAACGTCAGATGCTGGCGGCTCTCGTCATCAACATGCCGCTTGAGAAATTTAGCTGTAAGCCCCGGGGAGCATGATCTTGCGTACAAGCCTGATGTTGTTGATTGGACTACTGGTTCCTGGGCATGCACTCGCTGCTACTGATTGGCCTCAGGAGTGGACGACCAACGTAGTGCCAGGAGAGTTTCGCTCGCGCGAAGAGGCCCTTGCCGCAGTACGGGCAGTGGGCGGAAAGTACTCTCTTGTCGATCGAGTCGAAGGAGTTCAACACGTTGATGGAAAGACAACGTATGTCTATGGTGCCACTCCTGCGCAACCCATCGTCGGGCCATGGAACAGCTATCTACTGCAAGGCGCAGAGCCGAATCCTCACCTCACAGAACAAGGTGCTGTCGCAACATTGACGGCGAACCTTCAAGCAACAAGTGCGCCGTGCTCAGAGCCTGTCGAGGTGACCACAAATAAAGACTGGTACCGCTGGAAGTCGTTTCATAACGGTGAGGCCACCGAGGAAACGAAGCTTTACGACATAAAGTTTCCAGTGCCGCCAAGTTGCTACGAAGGTAACTCAAAGCGACAATCATGGAGAGCGCGCGATATCTCATGTCCTCAGTTCATGACGTGGAGTTCCTCGCAAGGGGGCTGCGTTGCAAATGCCATCGCATTGATTAGCGCCAGGCCTATGTTCTGCTCTGGAGGGGAAGTTCAACACAATCCATGCAATGTGAGCACGGGCGACAAGCTGCATTCGGAGGTGGACGTAGCACTTCCGTGGATTACATTTTCTCGCTCGTATCACTCTGCATTTGAGGCCCCAGGATCGCGCATGGGGCGAGGCTGGACGCACAACTTCAATCAACAGATATACCGGAATTCTTCCAGCGCTAGCTTGGTTCTTGAAGATGGCAGCATTCTTCCCTTCAAGAGCAACGAGGCTGTTGATAACTCTGGCTGGAAGTTCTCAACGCCTAGCGGAATTACGAAGGTCGTAGCGGGTCCCCGGACTCTTGAGTTCTCAGGTAGTCGGATGGTCAGGATTATCCGACCGGAAGGTGACGCGTTGACGTTTGTTTACGACGCTTCTGGGCGCCTGACGCAGATTGAGCATTCGAGCGGTCGATCTTTGCAGCTCAACTATCCCCAGGCGCAATCAGCGGGAGAGTCGCTGCTCAGTTCTGTGAGTGTCTCCGGTGTTGTACTGGTCTCATACCAGTACGACGCCCTTCGTCGACTCGTTTCCGCTCAGTTCGCTGATGGGAGTGCAAAGAATTATCTCTATGAGAATTCTGGCTATGTCACGCATCTGACCGGCATTTATGACGAATCCGGAGCAAGGTATGCGGCCTACGCTTATGACCAAAACGGCTTGGTTACATTGTCTGAGCACGCCGGAGGTGTTTACAAAGGGCTATTCGAGTACCTGCCTGACGGAATTACTAAGTACTTCAATGCCTCGGGAGGCGTTACGGAGTTTGACTTCAATTCAAATGGAGCCTACCGAAGGATAGGTGAAAGAACGACTATTTCAGGTACTTCTCGCTTCTCCTATGCTTCCATTCTCTCCGGGTTTGGGCGGCGCCTAACATCATCGACCGACGAGGTCGGTACAACAACAACTTACGCCTACAGTGACTATACGGATGCGGCCTTAGGTGGGCCCGTAAGAAGGGAGACCAAAACGGAAGGCGCCGGTTCGCAGGTCGAGCGAACTATCCAGACATGGAAGTCTCGCGATTCCGGTTTGATCGTTGCGCAGCAAGTTGGATCAACAATCAGCACGTGGCAAAGGAATGTTCGGGGTCAGGTCACCTTGTTAAAGACCGCCGACAGTGCCACGGGCCAATCGCGGTCTGAGGCAAGCATCTACTGTGAGCAAGGGGATGTTGATCAAGGCGCCTGTCCAAGAGTCGGTTTACTGCGATCGCTGGATGGAATGCGCACTGACACAAGCGACCTCACGTCTTTCGTCTACTACGATCATTCAGGCGTTCCGTGTGTTCCCGGCGCTGCGAATTGTGGCTACACGCGTGGCGACCTGTGGAAAGTTGCTGACGCCTATGGCCGCATCACTGAGGTGTTAGCTTACGATGCGATGGGTCGCCCACAGACCATCAAAGACTCCAATGGCTTGATAACAGAGACGCTGTACTACCCGCGTGGCTGGGTGGCAACAGTAACGGTCAAGGGCGCGACATCCGCAGACGACCGCATCACCTCGTTCGAGTACTGGCCGACCGGACTGGTGAAGAAGATCACCGGTCCGGATGGGGTCTACACCAGCTACGAGTACGACAACGCCCACCGGCTGACCTCCATCGCCGACAGCGCCGGCAACCAAATCGAATACACACTGGATGGCGCGGGCAACCGCGTCAGCGAGGCGACCAAGGGCGCCAGCGGCACACTCAAGCGCACGCTCTCGCGTGTCTACAACACGCTGGGTCAGTTGGCCACGCAGGCCGATGCACAGGCCAATCCAACCGACTTCACCTACGACGCCAACGGCAACGGCAAGACCGTGACCGATGCGCTCGGCCATGTGACCAGCAACGACTACGACCCGCTGAATCGGCTGAAGCGCACGCTGCAGGACGTGGGCGGCATCGAGGCGGAGACCAAGTTCGAGTACGACGCCAACGACAACCTGACCAAGGTCACCGATCCCAAGGGGTTAGACACCACGTACACCTACAACGGGTTCGGCGATCAGGTCCAGTTGAGCAGTCCGGACACGGGCATCACCAGCTTCACTTACGACAGCGCCGGTAACCGCGCCAGCCAGACCGACGCCCGTGGCATCACCACGACCTATCAGTACGACGCGCTGAACCGCTTGACGCAGGTGAGCTATCCCACTAACAGCCTCAACGTGTCCTACACCTACGACGTCACACAGCCGGTCTGCCAGGCCGGGGAGACGTTCTCGGTGGGGCGGCTGACGTTGATGGTGGATGGCAGTGGCTCCACCCAGTATTGCCATGACCGTTTTGGGCAGTTGGTCCGCAAGGTGCAGACGACCAACGGGGTGGCGCTGACGCTGCAGTACGCCTACACCAAGGGCGGGCAGTTGCAGGCCATGACGTACCCGGATGGCGCGGTGGTGGACTACGTCCGCAATGCGCAGGGCCAGATCATCGAGGTGGGCGTCGCCCAACCCAGCCAGGCACGCGAAGTCCTGCTGACCCAGGCCACGTACCACCCCTTCGGTCCCATCGCGGGCTGGGTGTACGGCAACGGCCGCGTCATGCAGCGCAATGTGGACCTGGACTACCGCCCGACGTCGATCCAGGGCGGGCCCGGCGGTCTCGATCTGACCTTCGGCTACGACGCAGTCGGCAATCTGACCAGCCTGGCTAGCGGCAGCCCGCCGCCGATGGAGTACGGCTACGACTCACTCGGCCGCCTGACCGAAAGCCGTGACGGCCCCACGCAGGCAATCATCGATCAGTACATCTACGATAAGACGGGTAACCGTACCAGCTTCACTGATTCGCTGGGTACGAAGGCGTACGCGTATCCATCAACGAGTCATCGGCTCAGTTCGGTGGCTGGCGAGAATCGTACCTACGATGCGCTGGGCAATACGTTGTCGATCGGAGCGGCGCGCACGTTTGACTATAGCGACGCTGGGAGGATGAGTGCGGTGAACCAAGGTGGCGTCATCGCAATGCAGTACGAGTACAACGGGCGGGGCGAGCAGGTGCGCAAGCATCTGGGGGGATCAGAGATGCAGGCGCTCTACGACGAGGCAGGCCGCTGGGTGGGCGATTACGGCACCTCAAGCGTCGTGTCGCAGCAGGCGATCTGGATGGACGACATGCCGGTGGGGCTACTGACCGGCGGTGGCGCGTTGAAGTATGTGCAACCGGATCACTTGGGGACACCGCGCGCGGTGATCGATCCGGTGGCCAATGCGGCGGTGTGGACGTGGGATCTGAAGAGCGAGGCCTTCGGCAACAGCGTGCCCAACCAGAACCCCGATGGCGATGCCAACCTCTTCGTCTTCGATATGCGGTTCCCGGGGCAGCGGTACGATGCGGCTACAGGGTTGAACTACAACTACTTCCGGGATTACGACGCCGCGACAGGGCGATATCCGCAATCTGATCCGATTGGGCTACAGGGCGGGATTAGCACCTATTCCTATGTTTCCAGTACGCCGTTAATCAAATTTGATCCGAAAGGGCTCTTGTCGTTTGGTCCATCCTGCTCAAATGCCCAGCGGCTTTTTATTAGCAATGAGATCGTTAGGCTTGCAAACGAAATACAGGAGAACACAAAGCCGAATTGCGAGAATGGCGACTGTGATTTGAATGCGGCCGCTAATGCGATGAGATTCCTAGCAGGGGCTTCTATTTCCTGCAACTACGGGGCTCCTTGTGCTGTCACTACGATGCCGAATTATGTTTATTTCTATCCGCCGTTCATTGGCGCACCGGATGCATCAAAAATTGCTAATCCTGATGGGGCTTGTGGGTGTTTTCGTTCGGCGCTGTTCCACGAAGCGCTCCACCACGCATTAGGTTGGACTACGTCTGAAGATACGGTTCGGCGTGAAACGCGGAAATGTGTTTCGTGCGGTATCAACTACACTGAGGATGGGAAGCCGCTATGAAAGGCCTATGCACTTTAATTGCGATATTCATGCTGACTGCTGGCTGCACGAGAGGCCGTGGTGACGATTCGAGTGTTGTGGACGTTGCGCCACCGCCACCGGATGTTGGTGCTGTAATCCAATTTAAATCATGTTCAATCGATCTCAAAAGAACAATTAACGAGAGCGAGAAATGCCAGATTGAGAAGTTATCGGCAAGGTGTCTACCTGCTGATGACTGCATGGTTCAGTGTCTTTCAAGCCCTGATGGCGTGAAAGTTGGAGGTGGGTGCGAGCACGTCTGCTTCTCGGGACTGCACACTCGTCCTCCCTCTCCACCGAGGTGGTCTGAATGTTTTGAAAGGCTAAAAAGGGAGCCCGGCACTGCGGCTTCTTCATAGCGGCGGCTGCTACGGGTCTGTCAACCCAACTGTGTAACTGAGTTTTGTCACAACGCCGTCAGCGGCACACGCCGGAATAGGGGTCAGAGTAGATTTTCGATCCAGGGCGGCACCGGTGGTCTGGAACTGACCTACGGATACGACGCGGTCGGCAGCCTGGAATATCTGGACAGCGGCAGCTCAGCGGCGATGGAGTACCGCCACAAAATTGGGGAGGGGCGGGCACCACCGCCGCGTTGTCGCCTCAGCGCTGCCGCTTCTTCTCTTCCTCGCGCACCTTGCGGCCGACGAACAGCGCGACGAAGGCGCCGATCCCCACCATGACGATGCTGCCGCCGATGGCCAGCCAGCCGACGGGTTCCATCAGGATTTCGCGCAGGATCGGATGCATGTCGTGGTCTCCCCGGTTGTGGTGGCGCCAACGTCGCACCGCGCGCTTGCGCGGGCATTGATCCGGATCAACCGTGCATGCCACTGCGGCATGCCGTCGCAGGGCATGGCATAGAATCGACGCTGGCCCACAGGAGACTGCCGATGCAGCGATACCTCGCCTATGCCGCCAGCATCGTGCTGGCCTTCATCTCGTTGTCGCTGGCATTGACCTGGCCGACAGCGTGGTGGGGCGTCGCCGTCTTCGGTGCGTTGGCGCTGCTCGGTACGTGGGATGTACTGCAGACGCGAAGCACCCTGCGTCGCAACTACCCCGTGTTGGCGCACTTCCGCTATGGCCTGGAATCGGTCGGTCCCGAGATCCGCCAGTACTTCATCGAAGGCGACACCGCCGAGGTGCCGTTCTCACGCCAACAGCGTGCCCTGGTCTACCAGCGCGCTAAGGGTGTCAGCGACGTGGTGCCGTTCGGCAGCCAGCAGGACGTGTATGGCGTCGACTACGAGTGGATCAACCATTCGATGGCGCCCGCGAGCGTGGACTCGCACGATTTCCGCGTCGTGATCGGTGCGGAGACGGCGCAGCCTTACTCGGCGAGCGTTTTCAACATTTCGGCGATGAGCTTCGGCTCGCTGTCGGCCAACGCGGTGCGCGCGCTGAATGAAGGCGCGCGACGCGGCAATTTCTACCACGACACCGGCGAAGGTTCGATCTCGCCCTACCACCGCGAGAAGGGCGGGGACCTGGTGTGGGAAATCGGTTCGGGATACTTCGGCTGCCGCGACGAGCAGGGACGATTCGACGAACAGCGCTTCATCGAGAATGCGCACTCGCCGCAGGTGAAGATGATCGAGTTGAAGCTGTCGCAGGGCGCCAAGCCCGGTCACGGCGGCGTGCTGCCGGCGGCCAAGGTCAGTGCGGAAATCTCGGCCACGCGTGGCGTCCCGATGGGGCACGACTGCGTGTCGCCGGCGAAGCACTCGGCGTTCTCCACGCCCGTCGAACTGTTGCAGTTCGTGGCGCGCCTGCGCGAGCTGTCCGGCGGCAAGCCGACCGGCTTCAAGCTGGCGATCGGCCATCCGTGGGAGTGGTTCGGTATCGCCAAGGCCATGCACGAGACCGGGCTGCTGCCGGACTTCATCGTCGTGGATGGCGCCGAAGGCGGCACGGGCGCCGCACCTGCCGAGTTCATCGATCATGTCGGCGTGCCGATGCACGAGGCACTGCTGCTGGTCCACAACACCTTGGTCGGCCTGAACCTGCGCGACCGTATCCGGATCGGTGCAGCCGGCAGGATCATCAGTGCCTTCGACATCGCCCGCACCATGGCGATGGGGGCCGACTGGTGCAATGCTGCCCGAGGTTTCATGTTCGCGCTGGGCTGCATCCAGTCGCAGAGCTGCCACAACGACCGCTGCCCGACCGGCGTCGCCACCCAGGACCCGAAGCGCTGGAAGCACCTGGACGTGCCGGACAAATCAGTGCGCGTGCAGCAGTTCCACGACAACACGCTGAAGGCGCTGCGCGACCTGCTGTGTGCGGCAGGGCTGGAGCATCCCCAGCAACTGGGACCGGAGCACATCCTGCGGCGCGTGTCCCCGATCGAAGTGCGCTCGCTGGCGGCGCTGTACAAGTTCCTGGAGCCCGGGGAGCTGCTGGACCGGGTGCCGGCGCATGCGGTGTTCCGCGACTTCTGGCCGGACGCGCGCAGCGACTGTTTCGCGCCTCCGCGCCGGGTCAGCGCGCTGTGCGACACCAAGGACCGCTGACCGGCGGATGCGTTGACCGCCCCCCCGGTCCACGGCTATCATTCGCGCCCCGACGATTTCGGGCGGTTAGCTCAGCGGTAGAGCACTGCTTTCACACGGCAGGGGTCACAAGTTCGAAACTTGTACCGCCCACCAGTTCCAACGGAAAGCCCGGCCTCGGCCGGGCTTTTTCGTTTCCGGAACCCGGCCACCCGGCCCCCCTTGACGATGCGATGCGCGCCGCCATCCGCCGCTTGCCGCGATCGGGGTCATAAGTGCTTGTTTCTCGGGCTGAAACGGCCGGTCCGGCATGCCCGTTGTGGTACACTCGGCACGCTGCAGAACCCGCCGGAATCCCCGCCTGTCACTGCCTCGCCGGCCCACGCCGGCTAGGACCGTTTCGGCCTCGATTCCGGCCCGAGACAACCTGAGAAACACGGAACCCGAATGGCCGAGACCGCCAAGGAAATCATCCCCGTCAACCTCGAAGACGAGATGCGTCGCAGCTATCTCGATTACGCGATGAGCGTGATCGTGGGGCGCGCGCTTCCGGATGTCCGCGACGGCCTGAAGCCTGTCCACCGGCGCGTCCTGTTCGCGATGAACGAACTGGGCAACCACGCCAACAAGCCGCACGTGAAGTCCGCCCGCATCGTCGGTGACGTGATCGGTAAGTACCACCCTCATGGCGACCAGTCGGTCTACGACACGCTGGTGCGCATGGCGCAGCCGTTCTCGCTGCGCTACATGCTGGTCGATGGCCAGGGCAACTTCGGTTCGGTCGACGGCGACTCCGCCGCCGCCATGCGTTACACCGAAGCCCGCATGGCCAAGCTCACCCATGAGCTGCTGGCCGACATCGACAAGGAAACCGTCGATTTCCAGCCCAACTACGACGAGAAGGAACAGGAGCCGACGGTCCTGCCGACGCGCTTCCCGAACCTGCTGGTCAACGGCTCGGCCGGCATCGCGGTGGGCATGGCCACCAACATCCCGCCGCACAACCTGTCGGAAGTGGTCAACGGCCTGATCGCGCTGATCGACAATCCGGAGCTGGATGTCGACGGTCTGATGCAGTACATCCCCGGCCCGGATTTCCCCACCGGCGGCATCATCAATGGCACCGCCGGCATCATCGCCGGCTACCGCACCGGCCGTGGTCGCGTGCGCATGCGCGCCAAGGCCGACATCGAGATCAACGACGACAACGGCCGCGAGTCGATCATCGTCACCGAGATCCCGTACCAGGTGAACAAGGCGCGGCTGATCGAGAAGATCGCCGAGCTGGTGAAGGAAAAGAAGCTCGAAGGCATCAGCGAACTGCGCGACGAGTCCGACAAGGACGGCATGCGCATCTACATCGAGGTCAAGCGCGGCGAATCGGCCGAGGTCGTCCTCAACAACCTGTACCTGCAGACGCCGATGGAGTCGGTGTTCGGCATCAACATGGTCGCGCTGGTCGATGGCCGTCCGCAGCTGCTCAACCTGAAGCAGATGCTGGAAGCCTTCGTGCGCCACCGCCGCGAAGTGGTGACCCGCCGCACCATCTTCGAACTGCGCAAGGCGCGCAACCGCGCCCACATCCTGGAAGGCCTGACGGTCGCGCTCGCGAACATCGACGAGATGATCGAGCTGATCAAGACGTCGGCCAATCCGCAGGAAGCGCGCGAGCGCATGCTCGCCAAGACCTGGGAGCCGGGCCTGGTGGGTTCGCTGCTCGCCGCTGCGGGCGCCGAGGCGTCGCGTCCGGAAGACCTGCCCGCCGCGATCGGCTTCGTCGACGGCCGCTACCAGCTCAGCGAGGCGCAGGCCACGCAGATCCTGGAAATGCGCCTGCACCGACTGACCGGCCTGGAGCAGGAAAAGCTGACGGAGGAATACCGCCAGTTGCTGGAGGTCATCGCTGGCCTGATCCGCATCCTCGAGAACCCGGACGTGTTGCTGCAGGTGATCCGCGACGAGCTGTTGAACGTCAAGGCCGAGTTCGGCGACGAACGCCGCAGCGAGATCCGCCACAGCGAAGAAGACCTGGACATCCTCGACCTGATCGCGCCGGAAGACATGGTGGTCACGCTGTCGCATGCGGGTTACGCCAAGCGCCAGCCGGCCAGCGCCTACCGCGCGCAGAAGCGCGGTGGTCGTGGCCGCAGTGCGGCGTCGACCAAGGAAGAGGATTTCATCGACCAGCTGTGGCTGGTCAACACGCACGACACGCTGCTTACCTTCACCAGCAGCGGCAAGGTGTTCTGGCTGCCGGTGTACCAGCTGCCGGAGGCAGGCTCCAACGCCCGTGGCCGCCCGATCATCAACTGGATCCCGCTCGAGGCTGGCGAGAAGGTGCAGGCCGTGGTGCCGGTCCGTGCTTACGAAGAAGGCAAGTTCGTCTTCTTCGCGACGAAGAACGGCACCGTCAAGAAGACGCCGCTCACCGAATTCGCTTTCAAGCTGGCGCGCGGCAAGATCGCGATCAATCTCGACGAGGGCGATGCCCTGGTCGGCGTGGCGCTGACCGATGGGGAGCGCGACATCATGCTGTTCGCGTCCAATGGCCGCGCGGTGCGCTTCTCCGAAGCGCTGGTGCGCGCGATGGGCCGTACGGCCACCGGCGTGCGCGGCATGCGCCTGGCCGAGGGTGTCGATGCGGAGGTCGAGGGTGACCAGGACGAAGGCGATGCCGGCGATGCCGATGGCGTGCCCTCGCTCCCCGAGGCGGGCTCCGAAGTCGTCAGCCTGGTCGTGGTCGACGGCGAAGGCGACATCCTGACCGCCAGTGAGCGTGGCTACGGCAAGCGCACCCCGGTGATCGACTACCCGCGCAAGGGGCGTGGCACCCGCGGCGTGATCGCGTTGAAGACGACGGAGCGCAACGGTCGCCTGGTCGGCGCCATCCAGCTGTCCGACCATCATGAAGTCCTGCTGATCTCTGATGGCGGCACGCTGGTGCGTACCCGGGCGGCGGAAATCTCGCAGGTGGGTCGCAACACCCAGGGCGTCACCCTGATCCGCCTGTCCGATGGCGAGACGTTGCAGGCGGTGGAACGCCTGGATGCCTCGCTGGATGAGGACGAGGCGGGTGACGGCATGGTGGCGACGGGTGCCGCTGCACCGGAAGCGATCGACACGCCGCCGGAGGCCTGATCGACGGTTGACATGAAAGTGCGCGGGCGTTGACCCCGCCACTTTCATTCCCGCGTTCTATACTGCCGATACGACCACGGCAGGGAATGGCACATGGGATCGGCAATTCGCAACACACGCAACGCGCGCAGCCGCTGGATGCGCGCGTTTTTTATTGGCCTGATCGCAGCGGCGGCACTGGCCGGCTGCAAGCGCAACGAATCGGGGCAGCTGCCCGAAGCCAGTGGCGAGCCGATCAAGGCGCAAGCGGCGAAGGTCGATGGCTTCGCCCTCGTCGGTGCCTATCCCGACCAGCACGATGGCGACCTCGCCATCGCGCTTGAATTCAGTCGCCCGCTGGTCAGCTCACAGGACTTCGATGCGCTGCTGGTGGTGAAGGATGCCAACGGCGCGGCGGTGAAGGGCAGCTGGGTGCTGGACGACAAGGGCCTGGTGCTGCGCTTCCCGTCGGTGGAAGCAGCCAAGGACTACGAGGTCACGCTGAAGGCCGGCCTGTCCGCCGCCGACGGCACGCGCCTGGGCAAGGACAACACCCGCAAGGTGCATACCGGCGAACTCGACCCCGCGGTCGGTTTCGCCTCGCAGGGCAGTGTGCTGCCGGCGCGCGAGAGCCGCGGCCTGCCGGTGGTGTCGATCAACGTGCCGGAAGTGGACGTGGAATTCCTGCGTGTCACCGAGAAACAGCTGCCCAAGTTCTTCGCCGAGTACCAGCGCGGCGGCCGCCGTGGCAGCTGGGACCTGGACAGCGAGTACGGCGACAGCACGCCGCTGGGCAAGCTGGCCGAACCCGTCTACCTCAACCGCTTCGTGCTGGGCGGCAAGCCCAACGAACGCGTGCTGACCTACCTGCCGATCCAGGACATCCGCGAACTGCAGGATCCCGGTCTGTACTTCGCGGTGATGAAGCGCACCGGCAAGTTCGCCGGCGAGTTCGAGACCGCGTTCTTCACGGTCAGCGACATCGGCCTGCACACGCGCGCCTACAAGGACAAGCTGTTCGTCCACACCGCGTCGCTGCAGGACGGCTCCGCCACCGGCAGCGTCGAGCTGAAGGTGCTGGATGCGCGCGGCGAAGCCGTCCTGGCCGGCAAGACCGACGGCAACGGCAACGCACTGCTGAACTACACGCTGGATGCCGGCCACGTGCTGGTCGCCACGCGCGGCAAGGACGTGTCCATGCTGCCGTTCAACCAGCCTGCGCTCGACCTCTCCGAGTTCGCGGTGGCCGGTCGTGAGCAGGCGTGGTTCGATGTGTTCGCCTGGTCGGGTCGCGACCTGTATCGCCCGGGCGAGACGGTCCGCATCTCCGCGCTGCTGCGTGACAACGATGGCAAGCCGGTGCCGGCACCGAAGCAGGGTGGCGGACAGCCGGTCTTCCTGCGCCTGAAGCAGCCGGATGGCAAGGTGTTCCGCGAGACCCGCCTGCAACCGGGCGCACAGGGCTATTTCAGTTTCGAGCAAGCGATCCCGGTGGAAGCGCCGACCGGTCGCTGGCAGGTGGAGTTCCGCACCGATCCGGCCAGCAAGGAAGCGGTGCAGGGCATGACGCTGCGCATCGAGGAGTTCCTGCCCGAGCGCATGAAGCTGGATCTGGACGCGTCGCCCGTTCTGAAGCCGGGCCAGCCACTGAAGCTCAAGGCGACGGCCGCCTATCTCTACGGCGCGCCTGCCAGCGGCAACCGTTTCACCGCCAAGCTCGCGGTGGCGATAGAGCAGCATCCGCTGGAACAGCTGCCCGGCTACTTCTTCGGCGACCCGACCATGGAGCTGCCGAAGGAAGCCAAGGATGTCATCGACACCACGCTGGCCGACAACGGTGTGCTGGAAGAAGACATCGCACTGCCGGCGGAAGCCAAGCCGCGCAGTCCGATCGCCGCGATCGTGTCCGGCAGCGTCTACGAGACCGGCGGCCGCACGGTGAACCGCACGCTCAAGCGCGTGCTGTGGCCAGCCGATGCACTGGTCGGCGTGCGTCCGCTGTTCGACGACAAGGACGGTGCCGACGCCAACGCCAACGCCGGCTTCGAAGTAGTACGCATGGACGCTGCCGGCAAACCGCAACCCGGCAAGGGTTTGAA
>CAMPIO010000061.1 GCA_946886405.1 uncultured Pseudoxanthomonas sp. | reverse complement strand
CATCACCTTGGTGATGGCCAGCGCCATGATCCGCACGATGAACTGCATCACGCCCAGGTGGTACAGCACGCCCATCAGCGCGGCAAAGAAGATGATGGTCGGCAGCACCTGGAAGGCGAAGATGAACCCGTAGGTGTCGATGTTCATCAGGCCGCCGAAGATGAAGCTGGAGCCGGCGTTGACGAAGCTCAGGATCTTCACGAAGCCGTGGCCCAGCCAGTCGAACACCTCGCGCCCGCCCGGCACCAGCAACACCAGCGCGGCAAAGGCGATCTGCAGGGTGATGCCGGTGGCGACCAGCTTCCAGTCGACCGCACGCCGGTTGTTGGAAAACAGCCAGACGATGCCGATCAGCACCGCCAGACCGAACAGGCCAAAGCCGATCCGCCCCAAGACATCCAGCATGTATTCCCCCAGACCTTGCATGTTGTTCTGACCGGGCAGTCTAGCAGCGCATCGGCTCCCTCAGACCGTTCAGCCCACCCCGCGCCATGCGACCCAGAGGGCCAGGCCGAAGAACACCACGGCCGCCAGGGTTCGTGCCAGCTTCAGCGGCAATCTGTCGGCGAATCGATGGCCCAGCCAGACCACCGGCAGGTTGGCCAGCAGCATGCCGATGGTGGTGCCCGCGATCACCTGCCACAGCGGTTCGTACTTGGTCGCCAGCAGCACGGTCGCGACCTGGGTCTTGTCGCCGATCTCGGCGAGAAAGAAGGCGAGGGTGGTGGCGATGAACGCGCCGTGGGCCGGCAGTTTCTCGTTCTCGTCCAGGGTGTCGGGCTTCAGCGTCCACAGCGCCACGGCCAGGAAGCTGGCTGCCACCAGCCAGCGCAGCACCTCGGGCGACAGCCACTCGGTCAGTTCGGCACCCAGCCATGCGGAGATGGCGTGGTTCACCACCGTGGCGGCAAGGATGCCCCAGGCGACGGGCCAGGGCTTTCGGTAGCGCGCTGCGAGCAGCAGGGCGAGCAGTTGGGTCTTGTCGCCGATTTCGGCCAGGGTGACGGTGCCGGTGGAGACCAGCAGGGCGTGCAGGGATTGCATCAACAACTCCGGGGCCAGGCATTCGCGTCAGGCGCGAAGGCAAACGACGCACTGCCCGGCCCGGGTAAGCGCGACGCCTGCCTTCGGTCTTGCCCGGCGAAGCGGATCGCTTCGTCCCGCGCACCATGGTCGGCTGACCAAGTGTGTTGACGCGCGGACCCCGTCAGGACGGGTGGGCTACTCCCCGGAGGAGGAAAGTGCGCGCATTGTAATGAGGCGGACTGAGGCAGGGCGGAGCCGTTCTCATTTGACCGGATGTCGGCGCATGCTCGGGAAGTGTTGACTCGCAAATAAGAATCATTATCATCACTGGCGTTCCTTCTCTGGAGCCCCACCATGATCTCGAACGTCACTGCATTGCCCCTGCTCGATACGCTGACACTGCGTGAGCGCCTTTCCCTGCCGCCCGTCGCCCGGGGCGAAGAAGCCCTAGACAGCGACGCCTTGTTGAAGGGCCAGCGCGAAGTGCTGATCCGTCACGGCGACCGCGTCTATCGCCTGCGTCATACCAGCAACGACAAGCTGATCCTCACCAAGTAGTCCCCGTCCCGCCGGCAGCAGAGGCTGCGGCGATCATCGACTCCCTCCACCGGGCGCCAGCCAAGGATCTTCCGGCCGCCAGCCTTCCGGGTTCTCCAAACCCCACAGGAATGCTGTACGCCATGATGCGTCCCACGCTGCTGACCGCGGCCGTGTGGCTGGCTCTTGCCGGTCATGCCCATGCCGAAACCTCCGCCGACACCGCTTCGACTTCCGCCGCCGACGGCACGACCCGCGAGTTCGACCGCATCCAGGTGACCGCCACGCGCACCGAACGTGCGGTGGCCGATGTCCCCAACACCGTCGACGTGATCGAACGCGAGCAGCTGGACGACCAACTGGTGCGCGACATCAAGGACCTGGTGCGCTACGAGCCGGGCGTGTCGGTGACCTCGACCAGCGGGCGCTTCGGTGCGCTGGGCGGCTTCCGCATCCGCGGGCTGGATGCGAACCGCGTGCTCATCCTCACGGACGGCGTCGCGGTGTCCGACAGTTTCAGCTTCGGCAGCTATCTGAATGCCAATCGCAACTTCGTCGACCTCGATACGCTGAAACGCGTGGAGATCGTGCGCGGCCCCGGCAGCTCGCTGTACGGTTCGGACGCGCTGGGCGGCGTGGTCGCGTACGTCACCAAGGATCCGTCCGACTACCTGAAAGAGGGGAAGGACAGCTACGTCGGCGTGAAGTTCGGTTACGAGAGCGACTGGCAGGGCCTATTCGCCGGTGCCACCGCTGCCTTCGGCGGCGAACGCTGGAGCGGCATGGTGGCCGCCAGTCACCGGCAGGGCAAGGAAACCGAAAACCAGGGGACCAACGACAGCCCCGACAGCACGCGCACCGCGCCGAATCCGCAAAGCCGGAACGGCCGAAGCCTGCTGGGCAAGCTCGTGTTCGCGCCGAGCGACAACCAGCGTTTCACGCTGACCGTCGACGCCAACGAGGACTACAGCACGATCGTCGGCCTCAGCAACCTCCCGGTAACCCGTGCCCCCACCAGTCTGAGCATCTGGTCGCAGGAGGGCAGGGACCACCAGACACGCGCCCGCGTGTCGCTCGAGCACGAGGTGGACGTGATGACCTCTGCGTTCGCCGACAGCCTGCGGTGGCAGGTCTACCGGCAGGACAGCGAATCGACCCAGCGCACGCGCGAGCTGCGCGGGAACAACACGGTGCGCGACAACCTGCACAACTTCGATCAGCGCGTGTACGGCCTTCAAGCCACGCTGTACAAGGCCTTCTCGACCGGTGCGGTGGAACATGACCTTGCCTATGGCCTGGATGCCTCGGTCACGGACAGCAAGGAAAAGCGCGATGGCACGTCGACCAGTCTCGCCACCGGCGTGGTGAGCAACCTGGTGGGCCAGGACCGCTTCCCCGTGCGCGACTTCCCGATCAGCGAGACCACCAAGATCGGCGCCTATCTTCAGGACGAGATGACGTTCGCAGACGGCAGGCTCAGCGTGATACCGGCCGTGCGCGTGGACTACTACAGGCTCGACCCCACGCTGGACAACATCTTCGCCGAAGACAATCCCGGCGTTGCCGTGGAAGGCATGAACGATACGGCCGTGTCGCCGAAGCTGGGCGCCGTGTGGCGCTTCAACGAAAACTGGTCGCTGTTCGGCAACTATGCGCGCGGCTTTCGGTCGCCGCCCTACGGCGACGTCAACGTGGGTTTCACCAACCTGCAGGGCGGCTACACGGTCATCGCCAACCCCGACCTGAAACCGGAAACCAGCAACGGGTACGAGATCGGCCTGCGCTTCAGCAACGCCGTCGTGTACGCAGGCCTGACCGGCTACTACAACGACTACAAGGATTTCATCGAATCGCAGGTGCTGGTCAGTGCTCCGCCGCAGACGCCGCTGATGATCTTCCAGTCGCAGAACGTGGCGGACGCGCGCATCCATGGTGCCGAATTCAAGGCGGGCATCGACTTCGGCGCCTTGACGGAGGCGCTTGATGGACTGTCGCTGCGCAGCGCGATCGCCTATTCGCGCGGCGACAACAAGACCGACGACGAGCCCCTGTACTCGATCGATCCCCTGCGCGGCACCCTGGGGCTCGCCTACGACCGCGAGACATGGGGCACGGAACTGGTCGGCAGCTTCGCCAGGAGGAAGGACCGCTTGGCGCCGCTGCAGACAACGCCTACGGTGATGGCGTACTACCAGCCCGCCGGCTACGGTGTCCTGGATCTGTATGCGCACTGGGAATTCGCACCGGGCGCGAAGGTCAACCTCGGCCTGCTCAACCTGACCGACAAGACGTACACCGATTGGGCTGACGTCAACGGCGTCGCGGAGACCAGCATCGTGCTGGACCGCTACACACGACCGGGCCGCTCGCTGTCGGCCAGCCTGTCGGTGAACTGGTAGCGCCATGGCGACGCTGCGCGCGCTCCCGGGCACGATGACCGGCGCATCCTCGGATGCGTTCCCCGCCGCGTCGCAGCTCGCCTCGCTTGGCCCGGTGCTGTGCCTGTACCGCACGCAGCAAGGCAGCGAACTGGCCGGCTGGCAGCAGGCCGTGCGGGTGATGGCGCATGCCGGTGTCGACAGCGACGGGCTGGACGAGCGGCTGCTGTTCTTTGACGCGCAGGGCCGCTGCTGCTGGCGCCTGTGCCTGTTACCGGACAGTGACTTCGTGGCCTGGGATCGCCTGGTGGCGTCGTTGCCCAAAGGCCAGGACGGCGAGGTCGCAGGCCTTGCCGATCGCTTGTGGCAACGGCTCGCCGGGCGCCTGCTTGGCGGGCAATGGCGTGCGTGCGCCCTGCAACTGCATGCGGTGCCGCGTCCTGCGTCACTTCCGGTGCTGGCAGCCAGCCTGTCGCTGATGTCGTCGCTGGGCGTCGCCACCGCACAACGCATCGCGCAGGCGGAAGGCGCAGAAATGGAAAGCGGGCTTCACGACTGCTGCTGCGAACAGTCAGCACGGTTCACCACGGCACACCTGACACCCAACAACGAGGCCGGCGACAACGTCGTGCCATTGACAAGACTCAAGTAAAGAGAAAGCCACTATGAAGAAGCCGGTCGTCATCGTGCTGTCCACCGTCGCCCTCGCCCTGTCCTCGATCGCCCTGGCGGCGGATCCTGCCCGCGACCGTCAGTCCATCCTGGCGATGCAGGGCGATTACGTCGTCGACTTCGCGTTCGATGAAACCGTCCTGCTGCAGCCCGGGTACGAACGCCAGGCGGCGATGCGCAGCGGCGCTGACGAGACGGTGATCGTGGTGGAAGACACGCCGACGCGCATCGTCCTGCAGCACATCCTGGTGGACGCCAGGAGCGGCCACGTGACCAAGCACTGGCGGCAGGACTGGTTCTACGAGGCGCCGACGCGCTTCGAGTTCACTGCGGACCAGACCTGGCACGTGCGGACGATCCCGGCCGATGCCACGCGCGGGGCGTGGACGCAATGCGTCTACGAGGTCAGCGACGCGCCACGCTACTGCGGCACCGGACGCTGGGACTACACCAATAATGTAGCGACCTGGACCAGCGACCTGGGCTGGCGGCCGCTGCCGCGCCGCGAGTACACCAAGCGCACCGACTACAACGCGCTATCGGTGGTCAATCGCCACACGCTGACGCCGAACGGTTGGACCCACGAACAGTTCAATACCAAGGTGCTGCGCAAGCCCGACGGCACCCAGGTCGAGTTGGCGCGCGAATTCGGCTTCAACGACTACCTGAAGACCACCGAGATCGACTTCACGCCTGCGCGCGACTACTGGCAGGCCACGGCCGGCTACTGGGCCAAGGTGCGCGCACACTGGAGCGGCTTCCTGTCGAAGGCGCCCGGTGTGCACCTGAAGACCAAGGTCGATGGCATGGCGATGATCATCCCGCTGTTCACCCAGGCCGGTGACGTGCAGGAAGGCAAGCCGGTGGCGGAGGCCGCCATCGCCAAGGTGTTCGCGGAGTGGGTGGAGCCGGCGCCGGCGGAACGCCCCGCGCCGGCGGCGACCGCTCGCTGACGTTCTCTCCGGCACACGGACGTGCCGTTCTTTTCAAAAAAAACCCCCGCAGCGTGCGGGGGCAGGGGATTCAACGGTTTTCTCTTCTAGTTATACGTGTCAGAGCAGCGCGGCGCCTTTGCCGGAAGGCGGCGCCGGCGGTGGAGGGGGTAGCGGCACGTCGCCGACGTCGTCTTCGAAGGTCTGCACCCTGCCGTCCTGGTCGACGATCATCACGCGCCGACGCTCCACGACGGTCGGTGCCTTGCCAGCTGATTCAGCCGTGCGCGGCTTCACGACTACCCGCGTCGTCGAGGGAAAGCGGAACGCCCCGGCCTTCGGTACGGTCACGGTGCTGGTCCGGTTCTGGCGGTCTCGCAGGTACTCGATCGCGACCTTGGCGTCTTCCGGCTTGTCGCGCAGTGCCTGAGTGACGTCGCGAGGCGAAGTGACCGTCGTGCCGTTTACCTTTTGAATGACATCGCCTGCCTGGAGGTCCTCAAGCGCTTCGCCGGCAGACAGTACGAGCACGCCCGACTCGGCACCGAAATAGCGTCCGAGCGTGGAATCTACCGTCGCAAGGTTGAGGCTACTCCAGCGGAAGGCTTCGGCCAGTGCAGGCAGCTGGCAGTCCTCGCCCTTGCAGTCACCCAGTCGGCCGAGTTTGCGGAGCTCGAGCTGGACTTCAGGCGCGATGACAGCGCTCAGCTCACCTATCGGCATCGGCACGCCTTCGATCTGCGACATGCCGCCTTCGTTGTTGCGGAAGAAGAAAGCGCCGGGACCCTCGCCGGAGAAGGCAATACGCGGTGACACTTGCGTGGGGGTGACGCTGGCCTCATGTGCTTTGCCGTCGCGCTGGTAGGTAATCCGCACGGGAGTGTCGGCCTTGAGGTTGGCCAGCAGCGTACGCGCATGGGCCACGCGCGCTTCGGCCGTGCCGCCGCTGACCGTGTGTTCGGCCACGCGCACCAACCGATCGCCCGCCCTGAGCCCAGCCTTGGCCGCGCCGCTTTCGGGCGTCACGCCGGTGATGCGTACGCCCGTCGCGTCGTCGCCCGAGAGCAGCACGCCGAGGCGTGGCCGGCGCACGATGACGTGATTGATGTCGACGGGCGCGCGCACGGCGCCAGCGTCCCGCGAGAGTTCGGCCACGCGCTTGGCGGCGCGCTGCAGGTCGGCGCGAGCAGCGTCGAGTTCCTTCTGCCTGGCGGCATCCTCCTGTTGTGCGAAGGCAGGCAGGGGCGCGATCAGCGCAAGGGCCAGCAGTGAGCCGGTAAGGGGCTTGAGCATGGTGGGTCTCCTCGTTGCGTGTTCTGGATCAGTAGATGGCGGTATCGGCGGCGGCAACTTGCCAGCGTTGGGTGGCTTGCACGCCGGTGAGCTGGCGCAGTGTGTCGACGCGCTCTTCCCAGAGCGCGGTGTGGGTGGCAGCCGGCAAGGCGGGTTGCGAAAGCGCAAGATCGATATGCGAAACCTGATCCTGCAGGTCGGCACTGACCGCGAGCGCGGCCACGTTGCCGGCGCCACTGTCAGGCAGTTGCGCGAGCACGGCTTCGAGGCGCGCGGATTCGGTGTAGAGCGCATCGAGCCGGGCGGGCTCCGCCGCCGCCGCATGCGCGGGGGGCGCCACAGTCCGGAGCAGCGGCGATGCATGCGCGACCGGGGGTGGCGTGGCGATCTCGGAGGGGATGAGCGTGGCAGGTTCGGTATCGGTCGGGCGCACCGGCGTGTCCGGATGCGACGGCGCCGTGCTGGCGATAGCCGGTGCGCGTTGCAGCGGTGGCGCGGCAACTTCGGCGTTCCGCCACTGCATGAGCGGAATCACCATGGCGAAGAAGGCGGTGGCGGCCAGTGCAAAGGCAGGCCGATGCCACCGCGCCGGGCGTCCGGGCGCCGGCACCGGCGGCAGCGCCGTCGCAAGGCGCTGCCATGCGTCACGCGGAGGCGCTTCCAGTGGCAGCGCGCCAAAGGCATCACCCCAGTCGCGCGGCATCGGGTCGCGGGCACGGGAATCAGGCATGGGCGGTTTCCTCGATCTGCAGCAGGACCCGCAGCCTGCGGGTACCGCGCGAGAGTTGCGATTTGGAGAAGCTCGGCGTGCGTTGCATCAGTGCGGCGATCTCGTCATGGGTGTAACCCTCGGCGTGGTAAAGCCACAACACGCTGCGCGTTGAATCGGGAAGTGCCTGGAGCGCGCGCTGCAGCAGGGCGGCATCGGCCGCAGCCGCCGGGGGAAGGCCGCGATCCTCCGGCAAGTCGTCCTCGTCGACCGCGATCTCGGCGACCAGCCGCTTCTGCCGGCGCAGGCGAAGCAGCGCCTCGTTGACCGCGATCTGCCGCAGCCATCCCCAGAACGGGCAATCCGCACGGAAGTCCGGCAGGTGGTGGAACAGCTTCAGCATGGTGTCCTGCAGCACGTCGCCAGCCTCCTCCCGGTCACCGCAGATGCGCAGCGCCAGCGTGAACACCGGGCGCTCGAACCGCCGGTAGATCTGCTCGAACGCCTCCCGGCAGCCGGTGCGCGCGCGGGCGACCAGGCTGTCGGGGATGTCGATGGCGAACTGCGATCGGCTCAAGCGGGGAAGTTCTTCGGGGTTTGAAGGTAGGGATGCAGCGGAAGGCAATACCGTCGCAGCGCCAGCGAAGTTCCCGTCGGTCGCCCCGATCCCGCGCCTATAATCGGACCTACCTATAGAGGAAGGGGGTCAGCATGGATTTCGGTACTTCGACACTCGTGGTCGCGGCGGTGGCGCTGTTCATCGTAGTGACCTTCTTCAAGGGCGTCCGCGTCGTGCCACAGGGGTACGAGTTCACGGTGGAGCACTTCGGCAAGTACACCCACACCATGTCGCCGGGCCTGCACTTCCTGATCCCCTACATGCAGAGCATCGGGCGCAAGGTCAACATGATGGAGCAGGTGTTCGAAGTGCCGTCGCAGGACGTCATCACCAAGGACAACGCCGTGGTGAAGGTGGACGGTGTGGTGTTCTTCCAGGTACTGGACGCCGCCAAGGCTGCCTATGAAGTGTCCAGCCTGGATCAGGCGATGATCGCCCTGGTGCAGACCAATATCCGTACGGTGATCGGTTCGATGGATCTGGACGAGTCGCTCAGCCAGCGCGAGACGATCAACGCCAAGCTGCTCGGCGTCGTCGATCAGGCGACCAGCCCATGGGGCGTGAAGGTCAACCGCATCGAGATCAAGGACATCCAGCCGCCGCGCGACCTGGTGGATGCGATGGCCCGGCAGATGAAGGCCGAGCGCGACAAGCGCGCGTCGATCCTGGAAGCGGAAGGCGCGCGCCAGTCGGAAATCCTGCGCGCCGAAGGCGACAAGCAGAGCGCAATCCTGGAAGCAGAAGGCAAGCGCGAGGCCGCCTATCGCGAAGCCGAGGCGCGCGAGCGCCTGGCCGAAGCCGAGGCCAAGGCGACCGAGCTGGTGTCCAACGCCATCGCGCAGGGCGACGTGCAGGCGATCAATTACTTCATCGCGCAGAAGTACGTGGAGGCGTTCAAGGAACTGGCCACGGCGCCGAACCAGAAGTTCGTGCTGATGCCGATGGAAGCCACGGGCATCATCGGCTCGATCGCCGGCATCGCGGAGCTGGCCAAGGAAGCGCTGAACAAGCAGCAGGTGGCCGCGCCGCCGCGTCCGCCGCGCGTTCCGGGAGCCTGACATGAGTTTCAAGTTCGCGTTCTGGGCGATCGCGGCGCTGGTCCTGTTCGCTGCGGAGGCGATGGCGCCGGGCGCCTTCATGCTCTGGTTCGGTTTCGCGGCGGTGGCGATGGCCGTCGTGGTGCTGGTGGCGCCCGGCGTGGGCTGGCTGGCGCAGGTCGTGCTGTTCTCCGTGCTTGCGGTGATCTCGGTGGCGGTCTACCGCACGTGGTTTCGCGGCAAAGGTCGCCAGAGCGACAAGCCGCTGCTCAACCGCCGCGCCGAGCAGCTCGTCGGCACGGTCGCCACGCTCGACCAGCCGATCGAAGGCGGGCGCGGCCGGGTCAAGATCGACGATGCGTTCTGGACGGTGGAAGGTGCCGATCTTCCGCTGGGCACGCGGGTGCGGGTGATCGCGGTGAATGGCATGACCCTGAGGGTGCAGGAGGCGTAAGTGGACGTCACGAGGCTGGCGTGGTCGATGTCGGTGCTGGCGCCGTTGGCGGTGACGGCGACAGACCTCGTCGGCAAAGTGATGCCGCCTTACCCGGCCGGACTCGACGACCTCGGCGGCAGTTGCGTATCGGAGTCCTCCGATCCGGCGCACGTCTGCGATTACTCGGTGGGTGTGCTGGCCATGCCGGCTCCGGACGCCGACGGCAAACCCGTTCCGCGCTTCGTCGTCGCCGGCCAGTTCGCGGGTCGCGACGGCGCCCGCGCGCAATGGCGCATCACCGATGCCCTGCCGTATCCCGCGGGGCGGCCCGGTTATTACCTGCAATTCGGCACCTGCCGCGTCAACGGGCGCGACGACGCGCGCGTGGCCGCGTTCGTGCGCCAGCACGACACCGCCACGGAATGGCGGGAGGACGTCGCCTGGGCGGGTCGCCTGCGCCTGCCCGATGGTCGCTTCGATGTGCTGGAGGCGCGTACCGTGGACTGCCTCAACGAGGCTTACTACGGCCTGTAGCGGCGGCGCACCGCGCTGGTGCGTTCTGGGATAATGCGCCTCTTTGTCCGTCCCGGAAGCCGCCATGACCCAGAAGACCATCCTCAACGACACCCATCGCGCGCTCGGCGCCAAGATGGTCGACTTCGGCGGCTGGGACATGCCGATCCACTACGGCTCGCAGATCGAGGAGCACCACCAGGTGCGCCGCGACGCCGGCATGTTCGACGTCAGCCACATGACCGTGGTCGACCTGCGCGGCCCGCGCACGCGGGAGTTCCTGCGCCAGCTGGTCGCCAACTCGGTCGACAAGCTGCAGAAGCCGGGCAAGGCGCTGTACACGGCCATGCTCAACGAGCAGGGCGGCGTGATCGACGATCTGATCATCTACTTCCTGGCCGAGGACTTCTTCCGCCTGGTGGTGAACGCCGCTACCCGCGAAAAGGACCTGGCGTGGATCACCGCGCAGGCGGCGGCTTTCGACGTGCAGGTGGGCGAGCGTCCCGACTTCGCCATGGTGGCCGTGCAGGGCCCGACCGCGCGCGAGCGCGTACACGGCCTGTTGCGCGAGGAGGATCGCGCGAAGATCGGCAAGCTGACCCGCTTCGCCGCCGCAGACGCCACCACCACCGGCGGCGTGCCGTTGTTCGTCGCACGCACCGGCTACACCGGCGAGGACGGCTACGAGATCGTCCTGCCGCAGGCGCAGGCCGTGGCGTTCTGGAACGCGCTGATCGATGCGGGCGTCAAGCCGGCAGGCTTGGGTGCGCGCGATACGTTGCGCCTGGAAGCAGGCATGAACCTGTATGGGCAGGACATGGACGACACCGTGACGCCCTACGAAGCGGCGCTCGCGTGGACGGTCGTGCTGGATGAAGGCCGCGCGTTCACCGGCCGCGCTACGCTCGAGTCGCAGAGGGCCGCCGGCGCGGCGCGGCAGATGATCGGTCTGGTCATGGATGAGAAGGGCGTGCTTCGCCACGGGCAGAAGGTGCTCACCGCCCACGGCGACGGCGAGATCCTGTCCGGCACCTTCTCGCCGACCCTCGGCAAGGCCATCGCGTTCGCGCGCGTGCCCGCCGGCGACATCCCGCTCGGTGCCGGCAGCGGCGTGCGTGTGGACATCCGCGGCAAGGAAGTGCCGGTACGCGTGGTGAAGTTCCCGTTCGTGCGCGACGGACAACCGCAACCGGGCGTCCTGGAATGAGCCGCGACAGGCTCCCTTCACCTGCGCATTCCTCCGCTAAACTATCTTTCCCTTCCCGACCCAAGCAGCGATCCGGAGCACCCCATGAGTGAGATTCCTGGCGATCTGAAGTTCCTCAAGTCCCACGAGTGGGCCCGCCTCGAAGCCGGCGGCCGCGTCACCGTCGGCATTTCCGATCACGCGCAGGGTCTGCTTGGCGACCTGGTCTACGTCGAGTTGCCCAACGTGGGCGACCGCATCGAAGCCGGCAACGCCAGCGCCGTGGTCGAATCGGTCAAAGCGGCATCCGATGTGTACAGCCCCATCACCGGCAAGATCGTCGAGGTCAACGCGGCGCTGTCGGACAAGCCGGAAACGATCAACGAGGACGCCTACGGCGAGGGCTGGATCTTCGTGATCGAAGCCGAAGAGCCCGAGCAGCTCAACGAACTGCTCTCGCCCGACGACTATGCCGAGCTGATCGAAGACGAAGACCACTGAGGCAGCCGCACAGGCTGTCCCCCGACGGGGAACCGGCGACGACGGATCGGCAGCGATCCGCCGTTACCGGTTCCCCGCTTCGTTTGCGACGCGGCAGGACGTACGCCGGGGATGGCGAAGCGTGTCGTCGGCCGGGAGAGCCGGTGCCGACGGGCGGCAAAGCGGAATCTCGGGTACGCGGCGGATGTTGCCGACGCATGCGATGACGCCATCGAAGTGGAAGGCGATCGCGCCCGCTTCCGCGTCGGCGAAGTGGCATCGAAGATGGCGAAGCATTGCTTGACGGGCGAAAAAAGTTTGCGCAAATCGGCGCAATCCGGCTTGTGCGACGCGAAATCGGACGCCCCCGCGGAAAGTTTTTTTAGCCGCCGTTCAACCCGTTCGCATGGACGACGACGTGCTGTCGGTACGTGCCGCGTCGTTGGTCACGACGGCAGTGCGCGCATCGCCGGTGAAAAAAAATGCGCGTTTTACCGATGTTTTTTTTCAAGCGCATGTCAGCGGATCGCATTGGCGACATCCAGTGCCGGCACGAAGCCTGCCTCTTCCATGCTCGCCGCCACCATGCCGCAGGGACGGCCGTGCGAAAAAAGTTTCTCCAAGGTGTTGACACCTTGAAAAACCGTGATTAGGTTTCGCCCCAAGCAGCATCGGCTGCGGAAGCGAGTGAGTCGAATCAACACGACAGCGCGAGAGACAACGCAGCCCATCGTCCGCACCCAGATTGCGGTGGACGCAGGCCCCGCTTCCCCCGGAAAAACGCAACGCACCCTTTTCATCGCACCCGCATCGCCTGGCGACGCGGGTGTTTTCGTATTTGTAGGGAGCCGGGTTTCGCACGCCTGGCCCCCTGGGGAATCCGTATCGCCGCGCGTGTCGCGACGACGGCTGCCGACGGGTCCGACTCCCGCGGCGTTTCTTGCAGCTGGGCCTGCCTCCGGGCAGATGTGCTGTAACCAGACGTAAAAATCCATAGTTCACTGACGAGGAGCCATCACATGGCAACGAAGAAAGCTGCGAAGAAGAAACCGGCCGCCAAGAAGGCTGCCAAGAAGGCCACCAAGAAGTCGGCGGCCAAGAAGACCGTGAAGAAGGCAGTGAAGAAGGCTGCCAAGAAGGTCGCCAAGAAGGTCGCCAAGGCCAAGAAGGCAGTGAAGAAGGTCGCCAAGAAGGCCGCGAAGAAAGTAGCCAAGAAGCCGGCGAAGAAGGCTGCCAAGAAGACCGCCAAGAAGGCCACCAAGAAGACCGCGAAGAAGGCTGCCAAGAAAGTAGCCAAGAAGCCGGCCAAGAAGGTTGCCAAGAAGGCCGCCAAGAAGACCGCGAAGAAGGCTGCCAAGAAAGTAGCCAAGAAGCCGGCCAAGAAGGCCGCGAAGAAGGCCGCCAAGAAGCCTGCCAAGAAGTCCAAGAAGAAAGCGGCCCCCGTCGCGCTGCCGGCCACCCCGGCTCCGCTGATCTAAGCCCACCCCGGTTATCCGTAACACCATGGACTCTCTCCCTGTGCCCAGCGGGGGGAGAGTTTTTTTATGGGCGAACGGCTAGGCTTCCGTCCCGGGAGTGCCGAGGAGGCAGCGCATGAAGTTCATCAAGTGGGTGTTGGCGGCCTTTGCCGTGCTGGGTCTGATCTTCGTGGCGGCTAGCCTGCTGCTGCCTTCGACGACCCATGTCGAGCGCAGCGTCGTCATCGAGCGCAGTCCAGATCACGTCTTCGCCACCCTCGATTCGTTCGAGCGTTTCAGCGCGTGGTCGCCGTGGGCCGAATACGACCCGCAAGCCAAGTACACCTTCGAGGGGCCAGCCCGTGGCGTGGGTGCCCGCATGCGCTGGGCGGGCAACCGCGCGGTGGGTAGCGGCAGCCAGGAAATCACGGCCAGCGATCCGCAGCGACGCATCATGGTGGCGTTGGACTTCGACGGCAGCCAGGCCCAGGCGACGTATCTGCTTGCGCCGGAGGGCGAGGGCACGCGCGTGACGTGGGCGTTCGACAGCACGCACGGGTTCAATCCGTTCAAGCGCTGGCTGGGTCTGCTGTTCGACCGGATGATCGGTGCGGATTACGAAAAAGGCCTGTCCAGGCTCAAGGCCATGCTCGAGCAGGACACGCCGCGCTGACGAACGCGCGCCGACGTTCGATGAAGCGGCCCCGGCGTTGACTCAGCGGGGCGAAGCGGTGCCGCGCTGCGACGACGTACCGCTGTCCTTCCTGCCATCGACAGGCGTTCCTTCGGGCGACTCCGCAAGCAACAGGTCGTAGTCGGCAGGCGTCTCCACCCACGGCTGGCCCGGCAGGCCCATCGCGCGATCGAGGATGGTCGGCAGCAGGCCGGACGGCAACGAGCTGTCGCTGTTCCATACCATCGCCACGCCGAAATCCTGGCCGGGCACCAGGGCGACCAGGCCGCGATAGCCCTGTACCGCGCCCGCATGGAAGACCACCTGTTGGCCCGCGTAATCGAACACGCGCCAGCCCAACGCGTAGCTGGCGGAATGGATGCGTTCCCGCCGCCAGCCGCCCCGCATTTCGCCGGGGGTGGTCACCACCGGTGCATGCAGCGTCGCCAGCAAGGGTGCCGGCAGTACGTCGGGGCGATGGCCGGTCTGGGCGATCAGCCACTGTGCGAGATCGCTGGCGCTGGCATTGACACCCGCGGCAGGCGGCAGACGGTAGTAGGTGGGCTTCGGTGTCAGCGACACCCAGCCGTTGCGGCTGCGCACGTGCGGCCGCGCCCAGCGCGTGCTGCCTTCTATGCCGGCCAGGCCCATGCTGGCGTCGTTCATGCCCAGCGGCTTGAAGATGCGGCGGTCCACCGCCTGGTCGTAGAAGGTGCCGGACGCGGCGAACACCACATCGCCGATCAGGCTGAAGGCGACGTTCTGGTAGGCGTAGCATTCGCCCGGCGCGCACTTCAGTGGCGCGTATGCGAGCTTGCGGGCAACGTCGTAGTACTCGGCGTTGGCCTCGATGTCACGGTCGAAGGCGTTGTGCGCTTGCAGGCCGACGCTGTGGCTCAGTACGTCCGCGACGGTCACGTGCGAGGTCGCGTTGGCGTCGCTCAGCTGGAACCCGGGCACGAACTGGTTGACCTTGCTGTCCCAGCGCAGCGAACCATCCTGCACCATCAGCCCGGTCAGCGTGCTGGCGAAGGCCTTGGACAGCGAGGCCAGCCGGAACACCGTGTGCGAATCGACCTGCTGCGGATTCACCACGTCGGTGACGCCATACCCGCGCGCGCTCAGCACGCGGCCATTGTGGACGATGGCCATGGCCAGGCCGGGCACGCGTTGTCCGACCGTCAGGTGTTCCGCCATGGTCTCGAACGCGCGCACGTCGAAACCGGCCGCGAGCGGCTGGATGTTCTGCTGCGGCAGCGAGACGCGATAGGGGCGTGGTTGCGTCGGCGAAACATAGGCAGCAGCGTTGGCCGTGGCATTGCCGGACGCGGTGGTTCCCTGGGTGCCCTGATTGGCCCCCGTCCAGCGCAACGACGTCTGTGCCGTGGACGACAGCGTCAGCGGAAGCAGCAGACCGACCAGTCCGACGCGGAAGAGATGCCGCGACCGCCGGCTTTTCTTGTGGTTCATCGTGCGTGGCGCCTGCGTGAGCTCGTGCTGCCGACGATCATAACGCTGCTTTTTTCCATTGCACAAACGAGGAGAGGTTCCGTGTCCATGTTGTTCATCCTGTTGCGGATTGCAGATGTGCGGAGCGTCCCAATTCAGCTGGCCGCTGTCGTCGCGTCGGGCATGCGCGGCACATCGCGTTTAGGAACATGCAAGTCCCGCGCCAGCGCGCGCGTCCCACCCTCGGTGGGATGCGGAAAAATGAACAGCCGCGTCCGGCGCGGCGCTTTTCTGAACACGCAGGAGGTCGTGCGGGCGCGCGCCACGCGGGCATAGCCGCGCGATGTGGGTACTCAGTGGGCGGTGGCGAGCGTGGCCGTCGTGGTACCTGCGCGCACCTGTCCGGCAGACAGTGTCGGCACGCCGCGAATCAGGTCCGATGCGCGCTCCGCGATCATGATCGTCGGCGCATTGGTGTTGCCGCCGATCAATGACGGCATCACCGAGGCATCGATCACCCGCAGCCCGTCGATGCCTCGCACGCGCAGCTGCGGATCCACGACGGCGTCTTCGTCGTCTCCCATCCGGCATGTGCCGACGGGGTGGTACACGGTCTCCGCCTTGGCGCGGATGAAGGCCACGAGTTCGGCGTCGGACAGGTCATGGCGTGCGGGATGGATCGGGGCGCCGCGATAGGCATCGAACGCGGGCTGCGCGAACAGGTCGCGCGACAGCTTGGCGCATTCGACCATCATCCTCAGGTCGAAGCCCTCCGGATCGCTCAGGTAGTTCGCTTCGATGCGCGCATCGGCACGCGGATCCGCGCTGGCCAGCAGGATGCGGCCGCGGCTGCGCGGGCGCAGGAAGCAGGCGTGCGCGGTGTAGCCATCGCCGGCAAGCCGGTTGCGGCCATGATCGTCCAGCATCGCCGGCACGAAATGCATCTGGATGTCGGGCCGATCATCGGGCGCCAGCGGGGACCGGACGAAAGCGCCGGCTTCGGCGATATTGCTGCTGCCCGGGCCACTGTGGCCACGCAGGAAGTAGTCGAACGCCGTCTTCAGTTCGCTGGCGCGGTCGTAGGTGACACGCTGGGTGCTGTGCTGCAGGGTGCAGATATCGAGGTGATCCTGCAGGTTGCGGCCGACACCCGGTAGGGCGTGGCGCACGCTGACGCCGGTCTGCCCCAAGTGTTCCGCAGGTCCGATGCCGGACAGCATCAGCAGCTGCGGCGAGTTGATCGCGCCCCCGCTCAACAGCACTTCGCTGCCGCACCGCACGACGACCTCGTGCCCGCCGCGGGCATAAGCGACGCCGACGGCGCGTCCCTTCTCCAGCAGGATGCGGCGGACCAGCGCGCCGGTGACGATGTCCAGGTTCTGGCGATCACGCGCGGGATCCAGGTAGGCCACGGCCGACGAACAGCGCGCGCCGTCCTTCTGCGTCACCTGATATAGCCCGAAGCCGGCTTGCGCCGCGCCGTTGAAATCGTCATTGCGTGCGAAACCCGCTTCCACCCCCGCTTGGATGAAGGCGGCCGACAAGGGATTGGTGTAGCGCAGGTCGGAGACATGCAGCGGGCCGTCGCCCCCATGAAGCGCATCCGCGCCACGCGTGTTGTTTTCCGAGCGGCGGAAGTAGGGCAGCGTGCTGGCCCAGTCCCAGCCGTCGGCACCGGCGTTCGCCCAGTCGTCGTAGTCCTGCGGAACGCCGCGGATGTAGCACATCGCATTGATCGAGCTCGAACCGCCCAGCACCTTGCCGCGCGGCCACCACAGGCGGCGGTTGTCGAGATGCGGTTCGGGCGCGGTGTCGTAGTTCCAGTTGACGCCTTTCTGGCCGACCAGCTTGGCCAGGCCGGCCGGCATGTGGATGAAGGGGTGCCAGTCGCGCGGGCCGGCTTCGAGCAGCAGCACGCGGCACGCCGGGTCTTCGCTCAGGCGGTGGGCAAGGACACAACCGGCCGATCCGGCGCCCACGATGATGTAGTCGTACACATGCTGCCCTGTTGCGAAGTCCGCCCGAACCTAGCGGCGGGGGATAGAGCAAATGCTCGGGCTTGCGAAGCGCGCGGCGCCTGGAACGCACACAGCGGGATTCCGATGGCGTACGCGGGCGGAAAGGCTGGCGATGTTGCAGTGCATCGGATACCTTGCGCGCCACAGGCGGGCGGTGCCCGCGTCCCGACGAAGCGATCGCAGGCCGCGCCCCATGGACCCGTCTTCACCAGCGACCACCCGGTTCGACCGATTCCGCACGGCGATGTCGGAATCTCCGCCGCTGCTGTGGGCGTTCGTGTACTTCTTCTGCCTGCTGAGCGGTTACTACGTGCTGCGGCCGGTGCGCGAGGCGATGGCGGCCTCCAGCGACATCGAAGCGGTGTTTCCGCCGGCACTGATCGCCTTCTTCGCAGATCGCGGCGTCGCGCTCGGTGAATTCACGCTGCAGTTCATCTTCAGCGCCGTGTTCGTGATCATGCTGGTACTGCAGCCGGTCTACGGCTGGCTGGTGAGCCGTTTCCCGCGGCGGGTCTTCCTGCCGGTGATCTACGCCTTCTTCATTGCCACGCTGCTCGTGTTCTACGCCATGTTCGACAGCGGGATCGCAGGCCGTGGATTGGCCTTCATCCTGTGGATCACGGTGTTCAACCTGTTCGCGGTCGCCGTGTTCTGGAGCTTCATGGCGGACGTGTTCACCAACGCCGAGGCGCGCCGTTACTACGGCTACATTGGCGCGGCCGGCACGATGGGGGCGTTCCTCGGTCCGATGCTCACCAAGGCGATGGTCGTCCGGGTCGGCATCCCCAACATGATGCTGGTGTCGGCGTTCCTGTTCTCGATCTGCGTGCTGTGCATCTTTCGTTTGCGTACCTGGGCGGTCGCACGCGAGGCGGAGCGCCGGCAGACGAGTGGCGAAATCCCGATGGGCGGTGAAGTGCTGGCGGGGCTGAAGCTGATCGCCCGCGAGCCGCTGTTGCGCTGGCTGGCCACGATGGTAGTGATGGGCGTCGGCGTGGGCACGTTGCTCTACAACGAGCAGAACGCCATCGCACGCACCATGTTCGCCTCGGCGGAAGCGCGAGCCGACTATTTCGCGACGCTGGACCTGGCGGTCAACTCGCTGACCCTGGTGGTGCAACTCCTGCTGACGCGCACGTTGCTGTCCCGGTTCGGTATCGCGCCTGCACTGTTGATCCCGGGGTGCGCGATCATCATCGGGTTCTCCATTCTGGCGGCGTCGCCGCTGCCGATGATGGTCGCCATCGTGCAGGTGGTCACGCGCGCCAGCGAGTTCTCGCTGGCCAAGCCTGCGCGCGAGACCATCTACACGCGGGTCGGGCGCGAGTGGCGCTACAAGGCGGGCGCGGCGATCGACACCGTCATCTATCGCGGCGGCGATCTCAGCTTCGTCTGGCTGCACAAGTTCCTGTCCGCATTCGGCTCGAACGTCGTGTTCGGTGCCGGCTTGCTGGTCGCCAGTGCCATGACCTTCAGTGCGTGGAGGTTGCTGCGCGAGGAATCGAAGTTGCCCTCCGAGCGTACGGTCACCGGGCGCACCACGGCGGGCAGCACCTGAGCCATCAGGGGCAGACGATGCCCCGCGACCCGGCTATGCTTCGCTGACACAAGGGAGACCGGAATGGACGTGATCGCAGCCGTATTGGTGGTGCTGGTAGCGGCGCTGCACGCCTACTTCCTCGTGCTCGAGATGTTCCTCTGGACCAGGCCGCTGGGCCTCAAGACGTTCCGCAACACGCCCGAGAAGGCCGAGACCACGCGCGTGCTTGCCGCCAACCAGGGGCTCTACAACGGCTTCCTCGCCGCCGGGCTGCTGTGGGGTCTGGTGACCGCGCAGTGGAACGTGGTCATGTTCTTCCTGCTGTGCGTGATCATCGCCGCGCTGTACGGCGCGTGGAGCGTCAACAAGCGCATCTTTTTCGTGCAGGGCGTGCCGGCGATCGCGGCGCTGGTGGCGGTGTGGCTTCGCTGAGCGACGTCAGGACCGATGTGGGAGCGACGTAAGTCGCGATTGGGCCGTCAAGGCGCATGGCCAGCCTCAATGCAAGCCGATGCTGTGCGATCGCGACTTACGTCGCTCCCACACCTGCCTCGAAGAACTCAGTGCGTGTCGCGCGCGGGCTTCGGCGACACCCACATGCCGATGCGGGCGCGGAACACCGGTTCGCCCTGCGGATCGGTGACCACGACGTCCATCGGCAGGTCGTAGCCCTCCTCCGATTCGCGCGGCTCGAACGCCGGCGTGGCCACGGCATGCATCGTGCCGACCGCCTTCTTCAGGTATTCGACCGTCATGCCCTTGGGGATCCAGCGCATCGAGCGCGGGATGCTGACGTCCGTGGTGAGCCCGCCGACGAACTCGGCCAGGTTGCACAGCGCGATCGCGTGCACGGTGCCCAGGTGGTTGGTGACCGAGCGGCGGTGGCGGATCGTCGCTTCGCCACGTCCCGGTTCCAGCCGCGTCATGCGCGGGCCGATGCTGCCGAAGTAGGGTGCCTTGAAGCAGATCAGGCGCGAGAACAGCCAGTGGCCCAGGGGCTTGCGGCTCAGGGTGCGGTAGATCGCGAGGACGTCGGCGCTCATCGTGGGCTCCTGGTGCGACAACGGCGGGACATGCCCGCCGTTGTCGTGTCTTCCTGTGGTGGGGTCAGGCCGCTTCCCGC
>CAMPIO010000060.1 GCA_946886405.1 uncultured Pseudoxanthomonas sp. | reverse complement strand
CAGGGCATCGACCTGCGCAAGGATCCGCTGGCCCTGCAGCGCCTGAAGGACGCCGCCGAGCGCGCCAAGATCGAGTTGTCCAGCTCGCAGCAGACCGAAGTGAACCTGCCGTACGTCACCGCCGACGCCTCGGGTCCGAAGCATCTGAACATCAAGCTGACCCGCGCCAAGCTGGAAGCGCTGGTCGAAGACCTGGTGAAGAAGACGATCGAGCCGTGCCGCATCGCGCTGAACGATGCCGGCCTGCGCGCCAGCGACATCGGCGAAGTCATCCTGGTCGGTGGCCAGACCCGCATGCCGAAGGTGCAACAGGCGGTGGCCGAGTTCTTCGGCAAGGAGCCCCGCAAAGACGTCAACCCCGATGAGGCCGTAGCGCTGGGCGCCGCGATCCAGGGCGGCGTGCTGGCCGGCGACGTCAAGGACGTGCTGCTGCTCGACGTGACCCCGCTTTCGCTCGGCATCGAGACGGCGGGTGGCGTGTTCACCAAGATCATCGAGAAGAACACCACGGTCCCGACCAAGGCCTCGCAGACGTTCTCTACGTATGAGGACAACCAGACCGCGGTCACCGTGCACGTGTTGCAGGGTGAGCGCGATCAGGCCCGCTTCAACAAGTCGCTGGGCAAGTTCGACCTGTCCGGCATCGAGGCGGCGCCGCGAGGCATGCCGCAGATCGAAGTCAGTTTCGATATCGATGCCAACGGCATCATCCACGTGACGGCCAAGGACAAGAAGACCAACAAGGAGCAGCGCATCGAGATCAAGGGCAGCTCCGGCCTGTCCGAGGACGAGATCGCGCGCATGGTCGCCGATGCCGAAGCGCATCGCGAAGAGGACAAGAAGTTCCAGGAGCTGGTACAGGCGCGCAACCAGGCCGACGGTCTGCTGCATGCCACCCGCAGCGCCATCACCGAGCACGGCAGCAAGGTGCCGGGTGACGTGATCGGGCGCGTCGAGTCCGCCATCGCCGAGCTGGAGACGGCGATGAAGGGCGACGAGAAGGTGCAGATCGAAGCCAAGTCGAAGGCGCTCGAAGAGGCTGCCCAGTCGCTGTACGCGGCGGCCGCATCGACCGAGCAGCCCGGCGGTGGCGCCGGCCCGGCCGGCGGCGCATCGGCGGGCGCGGACGACGTGGTCGACGCCGAGTTCACCGAAGTGAAGGACGACAAGAAGTAATCCCGGCCCACGGGATGCGGCGAACGGGAGACGTGGCCTGCCACGGCCTCCCGTTTTGCCGTCCGGCGACCCTGCGAGACCAGCCAGACGACACATGAGCAAGCGCGATTACTACGAAGTCCTGGGCGTGGCCCGGGACGCCAGCGACGAAGACCTGAAGAAGGCCTATCGCCGCTGCGCGATGAAGCACCATCCCGACCGCAATCCGGGGGACGCCGCCGCCGAGGCAGCGTTCAAGGAGTGCAAGGAAGCCTATGAAGTGCTGTCGGACGGCGCCAAGCGCCGCACCTACGACGCCCATGGGCATGCCGCGTTCGAGCACGGCATGGGGGGCGGTGGTCCGGGTGGCCCCGACATGGGCGACATTTTTGGCGACATCTTCGGCAACATCTTCGGTGGAGGTGGCGCACGCGCCGCACGTCGCGGTGCCGATGTCGGCTACGTGATGGAACTGGATCTCGAAGAAGCGGTTGCCGGCACCGAGAAGCGCATCGAGATTCCCTCGTTGATTGCATGCGAGCCTTGCAAGGGCTCTGGCTCGGCGGACGGCAAGGTCGAAACCTGCGGAACCTGCGGCGGCCGCGGCAACGTGCGCATGCAGCGCGGCATCTTCGCCATGCAGCAGGCATGCCCGGCGTGCGGCGGACGCGGCCAGACCATCCGGAATCCCTGCACCGAGTGCCATGGCGCCGGTCGTGTGGAGGAAGAGAAGGTGCTCTCGGTCAAGATCCCGGCCGGCGTGGACAATGGCGACCGCATCCGCCTGACCGGTGAAGGCGAAGCCGGACCGCCAGGGACGCCGCCGGGTGACCTGTACGTGGAAGTGCGTGTGCGCGACCACGACATCTTCCAGCGCGACGGCGACGACCTGCATTGCGAAGTGCCGATCCGCATTTCGCAGGCGGCCTTGGGCGATACCGTGCGCGTGCCGACGCTGAAGGGCGAGGCCGAGATCCGCATTCCGGCCGAAACGCAGACGGGCAAACTGTTCCGCCTGCGCGGCAAGGGCGTGAAGTCCGTGCGCAGCCGCACCGAAGGCGACCTGTACTGCCGCGTGGTGGTGGAGACGCCCGTCAACCTCACCACCGAGCAGCGCGAGTTGCTGGAGAAATTCGAGGCGACGTTCAGTGGCGAGGAGGCACGCAAGCATTCGCCGAAGTCGGCGACGTTCCTCGACGGCGTCAAGGGTTTCTGGGACCGCATGACATCCTGACGCCGGTGTGCGGCTTGCTTCTAGAATGGGGCTCCTCCGTGGAGCCCTTTTCGTGCACGCACCTCTCATCGGCATCGTCGGCAGCGCGGGCGCTTACGGACGCTGGCTGCAGAGATTCTTCCGCAACCGGATGACGCTCGAGGTCATCGGGCACGATCCTGCCGATCCGGCGTCCGTCGACGAAGCCGAACTGGTTCGCCGCGCCGATGTGCTGGTGTTTTCCGCACCGATCCGCGCCACGGTCAGCCTGGTCGAGCGCTACACCGCGCTGGCGGGCGGGAGCGAGGCCGGAAAACTGTGGCTCGACGTGACCTCGATCAAGGCGGCCCCGGTTGCCGCCATGCTGCGCTCGCGGGCAGACGTCGTAGGCCTGCATCCGATGACCGCACCGCCCAAGGCGCCGACCCTGAAGGGCAGGGTGACGGTGGTCTGCGAGGCTCGGCTCGACCGGTGGCGCCCCTGGCTGGACGCATTACTGGTGGCGCTGGAGGCGGAATGCGTGCGGGCATCGCCGGAACAGCATGACCGGGTGATGGCCCTGGTGCAGGCGATGGTGCACGCGACCCACCTGGCGCAGGCCGGTGTGCTCAGGGAGCAGGCCTCCGCGGTCGGCGATCTTGCGACGGTCATGCCGTTCCGTTCGGCCTCCTTCGAGATGGATGCGGCCGTCATCGCGCGCATCCTGTCGCTCAATCCTGCGATCTACGAAGACATCCAGTTCGGCAATCCCCATGCCGGCGAGGTGCTGCATGCGCTCGCGGCACAGATCACGCGGATGGCCTCGCTGGTGGACGAAGGAGGTGACGCTGCACGCGCGGCCTTCCGCGACGAATTCCTCGTTGAGAATCGCGAGGCCATCGGCAGCACGACCCTTGCCGAGGGCAACTACAGCTACGAGCGGATCGGTTATCTGCTCGCCGATCTTGCAGCGGGTGAGGCGCTCAGCGTGCATCTGCCGGAAGACCGGCCCGGATCGCTTCGCGCCTTGCTGCATGTATTCGAACGACACGCTGTCAGTCTGTCGTCGATCCATTCGTCGCGCACGCCGGAGGGCGAAGTGCATTTCCGGATCGGATTCGATGCTGGCATCGATGCCAACGCATTGCAGGACGCGGTCGCCGAGATCGCGGGTACTGGCATTGGTCGGATCGTGTCTTCCGTCTGATCGCGCGACGATCCCGTCACGCGGAACGTAAACCTGTTTACTCGACAAGTGTGATCTGAGAGCCCTAGCATCGCCACTGACACGATGGTGGAAGCCGTCGCGAGAGCTTCATCATCCTCAAGGAGCGACGGGAGATGGGTCAGGACAACAAGCGGGTCTCGTTGTCGCCGCTGCAGCAACCAGCCGGTCTGAAGGCCGACGAGGAAGCGATCGCCCTGCTCACGCAGATCGTGGTGGCGCAGGGCGAGATCGCCGCTGCGGGGCCCGAACCTCAGGATGTCGTGGATGCGATCACCCATCGAGCGCAGGCACTGACGCGTTCCGATGGTGCAGTGCTGGAAATCCGCGATGGCGCGGTCATGCGCTACTGGTCGGCGAGCGGCATCGCACACGCCATGGTGGGGATGAGCATCCCCGTGGAGGGCAGCCTGTCCGGACGCTGCATCCAGGAAGGCCGTGTCCTGCGGTGCGACGACAGCGAGTCCGACCCGCGCGTGAATCGTGACGCCTGCCGTCGGGTCGGACTGCGCTCCATGCTCGTGGCCCCGCTGCATTTCCGTGGCCAGGTGGTCGGCGTGCTGAAGGTGGTCGCGTCCACGCCGATGGCCTACCGCGACACCGATTGCCGCACGCTCGAACAGCTGAGTACGCTGGTTGCCGCCAGCCTCTACAAGGCGATCGAGCACGCGCAGATGCGTGCGGCGCTGGAGAACCGCAAAGGCCACGGTGACCGCGACCGCCAGCAGGCGCAGGAGGCCCGGGCGCGCGTCGAGGACGTGCTGCGCGAATCGCGGCTGACGTCGGTCCTGCAACCCATCGTCCGACTCGCAGATGGCGTCACCGTCGGGTATGAGGCATTGACGCGTTTTCCGATCGAATATGACCTGTCCACCGCGCGCTGGTTCGAGGACGCCGCCCGGCATGGCTTGAGCGTGCCGCTGGAACTGGCTGCGGTCGAAGCGGGCCTGGCCTGCCTCCCGCGTATTCCGGGCGACGCCTACCTCGCCCTCAACGTTTCCCCCGAGACCGTCTGCGGCAGCGGACTGGCCTCGTTGTTGGAGGCGAGCGAGCCACATCGGCTGGTGCTGGAGATCACCGAACACACCCCCGTCGAAGACTACGGCCAGCTCAACGGGTGCCTGGCGACCCTGCAGGCCCTGGGCGTGCGCATCGCGGTGGACGACACGGGCGCCGGCTTTGCCAGCCTGCGCCACGTGCTGCGGCTTTCACCGGACATCATCAAGCTCGATATCTCCCTGGTGCGTGAAGTGGACCAGCGCCCCCGCATGCAAGCCCTCATTGCGGCGCTGCTGACATTCGCCGATGGCACGCGCGCCCAACTGGTCGCCGAAGGCGTTGAAACAGCACGCCAGCACGATGCGCTGAAAGCGCTGGGTGTGCCGTTCGCGCAAGGCTACTTCCTCGGTCACCCCGCAGCGCCCTAGCACGGGCCGGCCAGCGAGCAGTTACCATGCGGGCATGAACGCCTCTTCCATCCGTCTCCTCATCCACGGCGCCTCCGGCCGCATGGGCCAGGCACTGCTGCGGCTTGCTGCGGAACAGCCGGACCGTTTCCAGGTCGTCGCGGCAGTGACGCGCCGCACGCCCTCACCGCGCGTGGTGGAGGGCGTACCTCACTTCGCAGCGAGTGAACTGGCCGGCGTGCCGGCGTTCGATGTCGCCATCGACTTCAGCCTGCCCGACGGCTTCGATCCCATCCTCGCGTTGTGCGTCGAACGCGGCGCTGCGCTGGTATCCGGGACCACCGGCATTTCCGAGGGACAGGCGGCCGCCCTGTCGCAGGCCGCCACACGCGTTCCGCTGGTGTGGGCGACCAATTTCAGCCTTGGCGTCGCCGTGCTGGCGGAGCTGGTGGAGCGCGCGGCGATGGCGTTGCCGGCCTGGGATGTGGACGTGGTGGAATCGCATCACGTGCACAAGAAAGATGCACCGTCCGGTACGGCCCTGACCCTCGGAAGCGCGGCAAGCAGCGCGGGCGCACAGGTGCACTACGCCAGCGTGCGTGCCGGCGACATCGTCGGCGAGCACACCGTGCAGTTCACCGGCCTGGGTGAGCGCGTGGAACTGGTTCACCGCGCGACGCATCGCGATGTATTCGCCCGTGGCGCCCTGCACGTGGCGCTGAAACTCGCCGATCGTCCGGCGGGCAGCTACCGGGTGCGCGACCTGCTCGACTGAGGCCGCAACGACGGGGCGACGGCGCTTCGGAACCTGAATACGCCCGTCGCCCACGGTCGGCCCGAAGTCCGGGGGCAAAAAAACGGTGGCGCTGAACAGGCCGTTTCCGTACAATTCCCGCTCGCCTGTTACCCATCGCCACGGACCGGATGAACGCCGCGTCTGCGGTTTCTTGCAGCCGCAAGCCGGTGGGGCAGGGTTCCTTCACCCCAAGGCGAACCCCGTGACACGACCCGCAATTCTCGTACTCGAAGACGGCACCGTATTCGAGGGCGAATCCGTAGGCGCAGACGGCCTTTCGGTCGGCGAAGTGGTCTTCAACACCGCGATGACCGGCTACCAGGAAATCCTGACCGACCCGTCCTACGCCCGCCAACTGGTCACCCTGACCTATCCCCACATCGGCAATACCGGCTGTACCGACCAGGACGACGAAGCGTCCAACGTCTGGTGCGCCGGCCTGATCGTGCGCGACGTGCCGCGCCGCCCCAGCAGCTGGCGCAACCAGCAGGCGCTGCCGGAATGGCTGTCCACGCGCGGCATCGTGGCCATCGCCGGCATCGATACCCGCAAGTTGACCCGCATCCTGCGCGAGCGCGGCGCCCAGAACGGCGCGCTGATGGCGGGCGACGGCCTCGATGTCGAGAAGGCGCTGGAAGCCGCCCGCAAGTTCCCCGGCCTGAAGGGCATGGACCTGGCCAAGGTGGTCAGCACCGACAAGCCGTATCCGTGGCGCGACGGCCAGCTCGACCTGGACCGCAATGCGTTCGTGCAGGCGCCGGCCAAGTTCAAAGTTGTGGCCTACGACTTCGGCGTGAAGCACAACATCCTGCGCATGCTGGCCGAGCGCGGTTGCGACGTCACCGTGGTCCCGGCGCAGACCAGCGCGGCCGACGTGCTGGCGCTGCAGCCGGATGGCGTGTTCCTGTCGAATGGCCCGGGCGATCCGGCGCCGTGCGATTACGCCATCACGGCCATCCGCGAATTCATCGCCAAGAAGATCCCAACGTTCGGCATCTGCCTGGGCCACCAGCTGTTGGCCCTCGCCGCTGGCGCGCAGACCATGAAGATGGGCCACGGCCACCACGGTGCGAATCATCCGGTGCAGGACCTCGACAGCGGTCGCGTGATGATCACGTCGCAGAACCACGGCTTCGCCGTCGATGAAGCAACGCTGCCCTCCAACGTGCGCGTGATCCACCGTTCGCTGTTCGACGGGACCAATCAGGGCATCGAACTGACCGATGCGCCCGCCTTCTCGTTCCAGGGCCATCCGGAAGCGTCGCCGGGGCCGCATGATGTGTCGCCGTTGTTCGATCGTTTCGTTGCCAGCATGGAGCAGGCCAGGTAATCGCGAGGGGGATGGCCACGCGCCATCGATTGTCCGAACTGGTGGCAGGAGACTGCCGCCGTATCTCAGGGAGTGGAAGATGAAAGTGATGGTGCGCCTGTTGTTGTTGCTCGCGCTGCTGCCCTTGCAGGGTTTCGCGCGGGAAGTCCCGATCCAGGATTTCTTCAAGGATCCTGAGTTCACCTCGATCAGCGTGTCGCCGGATGGCAAGCACATGGCCGTTACCGTGCCGCAGGCCGACCGTACCGTGCTGGCCGTGCTGCGCGTTTCCGACCAGGGCGTGGTGGGCAAATGGGACTACGGCGAGAACCGCCATTTCCGGCAGGTTCTATGGGCCAACAATAACCGTCTGCTGTTCTTCGTCACTTTCAAGACGGGGCGCTTCGACTTCGAGACCTCCAAGGGCGACTTGTACGCCTCGAACATCGACGGCACCGGCCGCCTGGATATCCCGAACGGCAACTACTACAACATCGTCGACCTGACGCCTGAAGATCCGGACACGATCCTGGTAGAGCGCTCCGTCGAAACGTCATTCCTGTTCAAGCTGAACATCAACAACGGTCGCACGACGACGGTGGCCACGGCACCCGTGGAGCAGGGCAGCTTTCTCGTGGACCACGACCGCAAGGTGCGGTTCGTGTCGGGCGCCATGAACGACGGCCGCAACGTGACCTATCGCCGTGACGGCGACAAGTGGGCGCTGGTGCACGAAAGCGAGCGCAATGGCGCCACGTATTTTCCGTTGGGCTTCGACGCGGAGAACAAGCGCGTCTACATGGCCAAGGGCGAGCAGGGCAAGCCGGAAACCATCGTGCTGCTGGACCTGGACACGCGCGAGGAAACCCCGCTGTCCAGCAATGGCACGGTCAGCCCATCAGCCTACCTGTGGAGCAGCGACGAGAAGACCCTTCTCGGCGTGTGGTACGAAGATGGTGTCCCGTACTGGGACTGGGTGGCACCAGACCACTCTGAAACGAAGGTCTACGCGGGCCTGGTGAAGGCGTTCCCCGGCAAGGCCGTACGATTCCTCCGTCCTTCGCAGGACGGGCGCTATTTCGCCATGCGGGTGTTCGCCGACACGATGCCTTCGGAGGCTTACCTGTTCGACCGCGAGGCGGGCAAGGCCAAGTTTCTTGCCGCCAGCATGGACTGGATCAAGCCGGAAGAAATGTCGCCGATGAAGCCCATCGTGGTGAAGGCGCGCGATGGCTTGTCGCTGCACGGCTACATCACGATCCCGAAGAACAGCGACGGCAAGAAGCTTCCGTTGATCATCAATCCGCACGGTGGTCCGCATGGCCCCCGTGACGAGTGGGGGTTCAATCCCGAAGTGCAGCTGTTCGCGAATCGTGGCTATGCCGTGCTGCAGGTCAACTATCGCGGCTCGGGCGGCTACGGCAACGCGTTCGAGGGCATGGGTTACCGCAAATGGGGCACGATCATGCAGGACGACCTGACGGACTCGGTCCGTTGGGCCGTGGCACAGGGCATCGCTGATCCGGACCGCGTCTGCATCTACGGCGCGTCCTATGGCGGTTACGCCGCACTGATGAGCGTCGTGCGCGAGCCGGACCTGTACCGCTGCACGGTCGGCTACGTAGGCGTGTACGACCTGGACGCCCAGCGTGACGCGGACTTCATGGAGCGCGAAAGCGGTCGCAACTACCTGAAGGACGTCTACCCGCCGACCGCCGCCGAGCGCATGGCGCAGTCGCCTGCCTATGGCGTGGAGCGGATCAAGGTGCCGATCCTGCTGGTCCATGGCGAAAAGGACGTGCGCGTGCCGATCAAGAACATGCACTTCCTGATCTCGCAGCTGGCCAAGGTCGGCAAGAAGCCGGACGACGTGATCGTGGAGAAGAAGGAAGCGCACGGATTCCGCGACCTGCAGAACAACGTCAACCTCTACACCAAGATGCTGGCGTTCTTTGACAAGTACATCGGGCCGAACGCGAAGACCGCCTCGGCCCCGTAACCCTGGAAGCAGTCCCCCATGCCCAAGCGCAACGACCTAAAAACCATCCTGATCATCGGTGCAGGCCCCATCGTCATCGGCCAGGCCTGTGAGTTCGACTACTCCGGCGCACAGGCCTGCAAGGCGCTGCGCGAGGAGGGATATCGGGTGGTGCTGGTCAACAGCAATCCCGCGACCATCATGACCGACCCGGAAATGGCGGACGCGGTGTACATCGAGCCCATCAACTGGCAGACGGTCGAGAAGATCATCGCCAAGGAGAAGCCCGATGCGCTGCTGCCCACCATGGGCGGGCAGACGGCGTTGAACTGCGCGCTGGACCTGGCCGAAAACGGCGTGCTCGAGAAGTACGGTGTCGAGCTGATCGGCGCCAAGCGCGACGCCATCCGCATGGCGGAAGACCGCGAGCTGTTCCGCGTGGCGATGGGTGAGATCGGCCTCGAGTGCCCGAAGGCCGCCGTTGCCCACACGCTGGAGGAAGCGCTGGAGATCCAGACCCGTGTCGGCTATCCCACCATCATCCGCCCCAGCTTCACGCTGGGGGGAAGTGGCGGCGGCATCGCCTACAACCGCGAGGAACTGATCGACATCGTCACGCGCGGCCTCGAGCTGTCGCCGACCACCGAGGTGCTGGTGGAAGAATCGGTGCTCGGCTGGAAGGAATTCGAGATGGAAGTGGTCCGCGACACCGCGGACAACTGCATCATCGTCTGCTCCATCGAGAACCTCGACCCGATGGGCGTGCACACGGGCGACAGCATCACCGTCGCGCCGGCGCAGACGCTGACCGACAAGGAATACCAGCGCCTGCGCGATGCCTCCATCGCGGTGCTGCGCAAGATCGGCGTGGATACGGGCGGCTCGAACGTGCAGTTCGGCATCAATGCGCAGACCGGTCGCGTGGTCGTCATCGAAATGAATCCGCGCGTGTCGCGTTCGTCGGCGCTGGCGTCGAAGGCCACGGGCTTCCCGATCGCCAAGGTCGCGGCCAAGCTGGCCGTCGGCTACACGCTGGACGAATTGAAGAACGAGATCACAGGCGGCCTGACGCCGGCCTCGTTCGAGCCGGCGATCGACTACGTGGTCACGAAGATCCCTCGGTTCGCGTTCGAGAAGTTCCCGCAGGCTGATGCGCGCCTCACCACCCAGATGAAGTCGGTGGGCGAGGTGATGGCGATGGGCCGTACCTTCCAGGAATCGCTGCAGAAGGCGCTGCGCGGTCTGGAAACCGGCAAGGTCGGCCTCGACCCCACGGGCCTGGACCTTGGCGACGAGGACGATCTGGCCAAGCTGCGCCGCGAGCTGAAGGCGCCGGGCCCGGAGCGCCTGTTCTACGTCGCCGATGCGTTCCGCGCAGGCATGACAGTGGAGCAGGTGCATGCACTGTCGTTCATCGATCCGTGGTTCCTCGACCAGATGGAAGAGATCATCGCCGCCGAGCAGCAGCTGGCCATCGATGGCCTCGGCTCGCTGGACAAGCTGCGCATGCGGAACCTCAAGCGCATGGGTTTCTC
Organism: uncultured Pseudoxanthomonas sp.; assembly: GCA_946886405.1. The sequence continues at coordinate 9,700 of CAMPIO010000060.1, read as the reverse complement.
CGATGCACGCCTGGCGCAGCTCGCAAATACCAATGAAACCGCCGTGCGCGTGCTGCGCAGGGCACTGGGTGTGAAGCCTGTCTACAAGCGGGTGGATTCCTGTGCCGCCGAGTTCGCGACCGACACCGCCTATCTCTATTCGACCTATGAGGACGAGTGCGAGGCCAAGCCCACGGATCGTGACAAGATCATGATCCTCGGCGGCGGTCCCAACCGCATCGGCCAGGGCATCGAGTTCGATTACTGCTGCGTGCATGCGGCGCTGGCGCTCCGCGAAGACGGGTTCGAGACCATCATGGTCAACTGCAACCCGGAAACCGTCTCCACCGACTACGACACCTCCGACCGCCTGTACTTCGAGCCGCTGACGCTGGAAGACGTGCTGGAGATCGTCGAACTGGAACAGCCGAAGGGCGTCATCGTGCAGTACGGCGGCCAGACGCCGCTGAAGCTGGCGCGTGCGCTGGAAGCCAATGGCGTGCCGGTCATCGGCACCAGCCCGGATTCGATCGACCTGGCCGAGGATCGCGAGCGCTTCCAGCAGCTCGTGGACAAGCTGGGCCTGAAGCAGCCACCGAACCGCATCGCGCGCAACGACCAGGAAGCCCTGCTGCTGGCGCGCGAGATCGGCTACCCGCTGGTCGTGCGTCCGTCCTACGTGCTGGGCGGTCGCGCGATGGAAATCGTGTACGGCGAGTCCGACCTGGCCCGCTACGTGCGCGACGCCGTCAAGGTATCCAACGATTCGCCGGTGCTGCTGGACCGCTTCCTCGACAATGCGGTGGAAGTGGACGTGGACATCATCGCCGACGCCGAAGGCAACGTACTGATCGGCGGCGTGATGGAGCACATCGAAGAGGCTGGCGTGCACTCGGGCGACTCCTCGTGCTCGCTGCCGCCGTACTCGCTGTCGGCGAAGACGCAGGACGAACTGCGGCGCCAGGTGGTCGAACTGGCCAAAGCGCTGAAGGTCGTCGGCCTGATGAACACCCAGTTCGCCATCCAGTCCAGCGAAGACGGCAATGACGACATCGTCTACCTGCTGGAAGTGAATCCGCGCGCATCGCGCACGGTGCCGTTCGTGTCCAAGGCCACCGGCATGCCGCTGGCCAAGATCGCCGCCCGGTGCATGGCGGGCAGCACGCTGGCCGGGCAGGGCGCGACGAAGGAGATCGTGCCGGACTACTACTCGGTCAAGGAAGCGATCTTCCCGTTCGCCAAGTTCCAGGGTGTGGACCCGATCCTCGGCCCGGAGATGCGTTCGACCGGCGAAGTGATGGGCGTGGGCCGCAACTTCGGCGCCGCGATGGCGCGTGCGCAGGAAGCGGGTGGCATCAAGGCGCCGCCGGTCGGCAAGGTGTTCATTTCGGTGCGCGATCCGGACAAGAAGCGTGTGCTGCCGGTGGCCCAGGAACTGGTCGGCCGCGGGTATTCCATCGTCGCCACCGCCGGCACCGCCGCGTGGCTGCGCGAACATGGCATCGCCTGCGAACAGATCAACAAGGTGCTGGAAGGCCGCCCGCACGTGGTCGACCTGATCAAGAACGGCGAAATCGTGTATATCGTCAACACCACGGAAGGACGCCAGGCCATCGCCGACTCCTTCTCGATCCGGCGCGAGGCCCTGCAGCACCGCGTCACCTATTCAACCACCGTCGCCGGCGCCAAGGCGCTGGTGCACTCGCTGGAATACCGCGGCACGGGCCCGGTGCTGGCGTTGCAGGAACTGCACAAGGAGCTGCAAGGATGAGAGCCCCATTGACGATGGAAGGCGCACTGCGCCTGCGCCAGGAACTGGACCTGCTGAAGACGGTCAAGCGTCCGGAAGTGATCGCGGCGATCGCGGAAGCGCGCGCACACGGCGACCTCAAGGAGAATGCCGAGTACCACGCCGCCCGCGAGCAGCAGGGCTTCATCGAAGGCCGCATCAAGCAGCTCGAAGGCGAACTGTCGCATTCGGAGATCATCGATGTCAGCAAGCTCAATGCGGGTTCGCGCATCGTGTTCGGCGCCAAGGTGGTGCTGGCCGACGTGGATACCGACGAAGAGAAGCGCTACCAGGTCGTCGGCGATCTTGAGGCGGACATCAAGTTGGGGCTGATCGCGATTTCCTCGCCCTTGGCCCGCGCGTTGATCGGCAAGCACGAAGGCGACAGCGTCACCATCGACGCGCCCGCCGGACAGCGCGAGTACGAAATCGTCAGCGTTTCCTACGCCAGCTGAGTGCCTGATGGCCCAGGCCACGCTGCTGCTGCCTGCACGCACCCGCCTGGTCGGGCAGGTCCTGCCCCCCGACCTTGCGAAAGCCTTGGGCCGGGCCGACCGGACGGCGGGCGAAGCGGGCGAGCGCGCCCAGCTGCGGCGCCAGTTCCAGCTTATCCCGGATCACTGGCCGGTCGCGGCGCTCACGCGCCAGCACGATGCCCGGGATGCGGCAGGCGCGACATGGCTGCGTGCCGACCCGGCGCGCGTATCGCCCGACATGACCGGCGCACGCATGCTGGCTTACGGCGAAGCGCTCGCGCTCACCGACGAGGACACCGCGCACCTGCTGCCCGCGCTGAAGCCGTTGTTCGGCGATGCCGGCATGCTGCTGGACGCCCCCCATCCGGCGCGCTGGTACCTGCGCCTGCCGTTGGAAGCGAAACTGCCTGCCTTCGCGCCTGCGAGCGAGGTACTGGGCGATGACCTGTTCGCGCATTTGCCGGAGGGCGATGCGGGGCGACGCTGGCGCGCCCTGCTCAGCGAGGCGCAGGTGATGCTGCACAACCATCCGTGGAACGCGCAGCGCGCGACGCAGGGCAAGCCGCCGGTGAACTCCCTGTGGTTCTGGGGCGGCGGCGTGCTGCCGGATGCCGTGCGTACCGGATTCCGCCAGGTCAAGGGCAACGACGTGCTGCTGCAGTCGTTGGCGCGTGTGGCCGGGGTGGACGCGGTGCATGCCAACGGCGAGGGCGGCGTCGATGCGCTGATCGACCTGCGTCACCTGCGCGACCTCGACCTGCTGTGCCGCGATGCGCTGGGACCGTTGCTTGAGGCGCTGCGCAAACGCGAGCTGGATGCGTTGAACCTCGACTTCGAGGATGGCACGCTGTTCTCGCTGCGTCGCGAACAGCGTTGGCGCGTCTGGCGCGCTCCCTTGCAACGGTTGGACACGGTGCGCCCGGATCACGTTCCGGCATGACCTCGTCCCCGCGGATCCGCCGGCGCGCCATCGCCGAAGGCGGGCAGTGGCCCGACAGCGTTCCTTCGCTGCTGCGACGGATCTACGAGGCGCGGGGTGCGCTGTCGCTCGACCAGGCGCAGCCACGGCTGGCGCACCTGCTGCCTCCCGATCTGTTGGGTGGCCTCGACGAAGCCACTGCCTTGCTCGCTGATGCCATTGCGCAGGACCGGCATATCGTCATCGTCGGCGACTTCGACTGCGACGGCGCCACGGCCTGTGCCGTGGGCGTGCGCGGCCTGTGCCTGCTGGGTGCACGCCGGGTGACGCCCGCCGTGCCGAACCGCATGGTCCACGGCTACGGCCTGTCACCGTCGCTGGTGGACGAACTGGCTGTCTTGCAACCCGACCTGCTGGTCACCGTGGACCACGGCATCGCGTGCCATGCAGGCATCGCGGCCGCCAAGGCGCGCGGATGGCAGGTGCTCGTCACCGATCACCATCTCCCTGGCGAGCACTTGCCGCCGGCCGATGTCATCGTCAATCCGAACCTGCGCGGTGATCCGTTCCCCAGCAAGATGCTGGCCGGCGTCGGCGTTATGTTCTATGTATTGCTGGCTCTGCGCCGCGTGCTGCGTGAGCGCGGCGGGTTCGAGGGACCGGAGCCGGATCTCTCCACGCTGCTCGATCTCGTCGCCATTGGCACCGTCGCGGACCTGGTGCCGCTGGACGCGAACAACCGTGCCCTGGTGGGCGCCGGACTGCGCCGCTTGCGGGCCGGGCAGGGGTGCGCGGGGCTGCAGGCACTGATGCGCGTCGCCGGCCGCGACCCTGCACGCCTCACGACGGCCGATATCGGTTTCGCGATCGCCCCTCGCCTGAATGCGGCGGGTCGGCTGGAAGACATGGCGCTCGGCATCGCGTGTCTGCTGACCGATGACGCGGCGCAGGCCGACGAGATGGCGCGCGTGCTCGAAGGCATCAATGCCGAGCGGCGCGGTGTGCAGCAGCAGATGGTCGACGAGGCGCATGCCGCCCTGGCACGCATCGACGATGTGCAGAGCGGCACGGCGCCGCTGGCGCCCTGCCTGTTCGATCCCGAGTGGCATCCGGGCGTGGTCGGGCTGGTCGCGTCCAAGATCAAGGAGCGCCTGCATCGACCGGTCGTTGCGTTCGCGCCGGCGGAACCGGGAAGTACGACGCTGCGCGGCTCGGCGCGCTCGATCCCGGGCTTCCACATCCGCGATGCGCTGGCTGCCGTGGATACCGCACATCCCGGCCTGATCCAGCGCTTCGGCGGGCACGCGATGGCCGCCGGCCTGACCCTGGACGAGAGCGCGCTGCCGCAGTTCCGCGCTGCCTTCCATCAGCATGCGAGCGCACTGCTCGACGACGACCTGTTGCGCGAGGAAGTGCTGAGCGATGGCGAGCTGTCGTCAGCCGAGTTCGATCGCGCGCATGCGGACGTGCTGCGCAGTGCGGGGCCTTGGGGGCAGGGCTTCCCCGAACCCGTGTTCGATGGCGTATTCGACGTGCTGGACTGGCGCGTGGTTGGCGACAAGCATCTGAAGTTCTCGCTCAGGGCGGAGGGCCACGCCGCCCCCTTGAACGCCATCCACTTCAACGGCTGGCACGATATGTCGCCGCCTGCGCGCATCCAGGCTGCCTACCAGTTGGACACCGACGACTGGAAGGACCGTCGCGGTATCCAACTGCTGCTGCGCCATTGGCAGGCGGCGGACTGACGTCACGTCAGCGCGGTTCGGTCGCCAGTGGCGGGCTGTCGGATGCCGCTCCTTTGCTGGCCTTCAATCCGAACAGGGGGCGCAACCAGCGAACCCGCCGGACGGCCTCATATCCTGCGAAACAGGCGGCCAGCGTGATCGCGACCAGCAGCGGACCCTCCACGAGCGGTGGAATCGCCAAGGGTTTCAGGTGATGGGCCACGACCACGATGACAGTCTGGTGGAGGATGTAGACAGGGAACACCGCCGCCACCAGGTAGCGCAGGGCCGGACTGTCGCCGGGTCGCCAGTGATGCGCGAAGCCGAGCACCGCGAGGATGGCGCACCACTGGTTCAGGGCCCAGGCCAAGCGCATCGCTGCGCGCAGCGCTTCCGGTGGATCGATATCGGCGAAGCGGGTGAAGTAGGCGATCAGTCCCGCCCAGCTGCCGAGCCAGATCACCAGTGCGGGCCAGCGCAGCCGGTCGATGGCCTGCCATACGCCATCGGCCCGGGCGACGAGGAAACCGAACAGGAACACACTGAAGTACTGCGCATGGTTGTACCAGTCGTCCACCAGCGCATGCGTCTGCTCGAAGCGACCGACCAGCAGCACGCGCGCCACGCCGAGGAACAGGAACGGCCAGACCAGCGCCCCCAGCCCGGACAGCGCGTTGGCGAGCAGGCCGCCCGCCACGTCGAGCGCCCGTGGTGCCAGCCGCCACAGCAGCCACAGCACCACGGTGTAGACCCAGAGGTAGGCCACGAACCACAGGTGGTTCCACGTGGGGACATCCAGGCAACCGTCCGCATCGCAGAAGCCGTCGTACGCGCTCAAGTACCGCGCGTAGAACGCCAGGTAGCCCTCGTGGTAGCCGCCCGGCAGCTGCTCCACCACCTCGTAATAGGCCTGCGGCGGCACGATCACCAGCATGCCGAAGACCAGCGGCACCAACAGCCGCCATGAGCGGCCGCCGAGGAAGCGGGGGCGTGTGCCAGCCGTCTCCGCAGTGCGCTGCGCCCGGCCCAGCAGGAAGGCGGTCGCCGTGCCCGAGACCAGGAACAGCAGCGACAGTCGCCAGGGAGAGCTGAGCAGCATGAACGGCTCCAGCGCGTCGCTGGCAGCCGGGCTTTTCACATGCCAGTCCCACGTCACGTAGTACATGCCCACGTGGTAGAGGACCAGCAGCCCGAAGGCGCAGACCCTGACCCAGTCGAGGTCGTGGCGACGTTGCATGGCGTTGTCCTTTTTCATCGAAGCCCGCAGCTTCAGCGCACGCGCCCCCGCCGGACAGTGCGAAGGGATGGATGGCGGGTCGGCGGGGACGAGTCGCGGAACCGGGGGACGAATCGCGCTGCGTGCCACCGGAGGCGACGGTTAAAATGCGCACATGAACCGCCAGGACACCCTGACCTACGAACGCTACCTGCCATGGAGGCGATGGGTCGAAGCAGGATTCTGGGTCGCTCTGACCGCCGCCAATGGCATCGCCAACAGCCTGACGACGCTGATGGAGCTCCGGCGCGGTGATTCCGGCATCCACGCATGGGAGCCCGTGGTCTGGGAAGCCAGCAGCGCACTGGTCTGGGTGCTGGTGCTGATCCCTGCCATCGTCTGGTATACCCGCTGGCGCCCTCTGGACTGGGAGAACTGGCGCGCGCGGCTGGGCGAGTACGTGATCGCCAGTGTCCTGGTCTGCCTGATGCACGTGGTCGCCATGGTGGCGTTGCGGGTGCTGGCGTACCGCACACAGGGCATGGCCTACGAATTCGGCCCATGGCCACGCGAACTGGCCTACGAGTACCTCAAGGATGCACGCAGCTTCGCCACCATCGTGGTGGTCGTGGAGGGTTATCGCTTCCTGCTGCGCCGCTGGCAGGGCGAGGCCAGCCTGCTCACGGAACCCGACGAGGGCCTGCCGTTGGAGCCCGTCGACCAGCCGGAGCGTTTCCTGGTGCGCAAACTCGGGCGCGAGTTCCTGGTGGCGGCCAATGACATCGAGTGGCTGCAGGCGGCCGGCAACTACGTGAACCTCCGCGTCCGCGGCCATGACTACCCGCTGCGCAGCACTATCGCGGGCATAGAATCGCGGCTGGATCCGCGCCGCTTCACCCGCATCCATCGCAGCTATATCGTCAGCCTGGACCAGGTGGCTTCGATCGAGCCGCTGGATACCGGCGACGCGCGCGTCCACATGAAGGATGGCAGCGCGCTGCCGTGCAGCCGGCGCCACCGGCAGGATCTGCGCCAGCGCACCGGAGCCGAAGCGTCCTAGCTAGGCGGCCCGCGTGGCCGGCACCTGGGGCAAACGCTCCACGGCGTAGCTGGCCACCAGTTCGATGGCACCGCTGCGAACCGCCTCTTCCGGGGTCTCCAGCACGCTCTGCAGGGTGGTGCTGTCCGGCAGGTGGCGGCCCCACAGGCCGGCCCAGGCATTGCGACGGTCCTTGGCGGCGTACAGCGCGCGGTCCGCCATGCGCAGGGCGTAATCCCAGCCGCTGGCTGCATTGTCGAAGAACGGGAATGGCGCGAAGCCCAGCGACACCGTGAGCGGCCAGCGCTGGCGTGGCGCGAGTTCGTGCACCTCGCACAGCGCTTCGTGCAGGCGGGAAGCGACGGTGCACGCCTGCGCCTCGGTGAGGTCGGCGCAGGCCATCAGGAATTCTTCGCCGCCCCAGCGCGCGATGACGTCGTCGGTACGGCCGATGTCGCGCAGGCGACGCGCCAACGCGATCAATACCTGGTCGCCGGCATGATGGCCAAACCCATCATTGACCTTCTTGAAGTGGTCGATGTCGATCAGGAACAGCACGTGGCGCGTTCCGGCGACCGGATGGTGCAGCGACATCGCCTTCAGTGCCTCGGTCGCAGCCCGCCGGTTGCGCAGGCCGGTGAGCGAGTCGGTGGCGCTGACCTTCCGCAACTGCCGGTTCTTGCGACGCTGCAGCAGGCCGAAGCCGACACCGGCCAGCACCAGCACGATCAGCAAGGCGATGCCGGCGCGACGCACCAGGGTCGACTTCTCGTCGTTCAATCCACGCACCTGCGCCTCATGGCGCATGGTCTCCAGTTCGCGCTGGGCCGCCGCGCTTTCGCTGCGTGCCTGCAGGTCGGCCAGCAACTCCAGCCGCTGCTCCTTCAGGGTCTGCATCTCCAGTGCATGCAGACGCGCGCCGACCGCCATCGCCTCGTCGGCCTGGCCCAGCGCTGCGTGCGCGGCCATCCAGGCACGCAACACTTCACGCTGCTTCTGTGGCTGGGGCATGCCATCCACGCTTGACCATGCGCGACGTGCGGTCGCCAAGGCGCCCACTGCGTCGCCGGACAGTCGCTGCAACGTCGAGAATTTGGCCAGCGAACCCGCCAGGCCAGGCGTGTCGACACTGGTCTGCTGCGATCTGATCGCTGCCTCGAGCACGGGACGGGCCTGCGCCAGTCGGCCCTGCATGACCCAGACGCCCGCGCGCTCCGCCCGCAGGCGGTCCACGACTGACTGCGCCTGCTTCCGGAGCGCTACGGCTTCCCCCTGGTCGATGACGGCCAACGCCTCGTCGATGCGTCCCAGCCTGACCAGGTTGAGGGCGTGGTTGTGCAGGATCAGCGGGTCTTCCAGCGCTACCGATCCCGCAGCGACCAGCGCCTTGCGGTAGTAGCCATCGGCGACCTCGGGTGAATCGAGGTAGTCGGCGTGGATCAGGCCGATATTGGTCAACGTGGTCGCCTGGAACAGGGCGGCCTCGTCGGCCTTGAGCTGTGCGGCAAGATCCTGCGCTTTCAGGTAGGCGGCTTCGGCGCGATGGATCTGGCCTGCGCCATGGAAGATGGAACCCGCCTGCGAGAACGCACGCGCGCGGAACTCCAGTGGCAGGCCGGGATGTTCCACCACGCGCCGTTCCATCTGTTCACCCGCGTCCACGGCGCGCCCCCGGTCGCCGGTCAGGCCAGCGGCGATGCCGAGACAACTGAGGGTCTTCACTTCGTCCTCGACCGACAGATCGGGTTCGCGCAGCAGCGATTCCGCCAGTTTGACCGCCACCGGCGGTGCGTCGCGACGCAGCTGCAGGCAGCGTTTCACCTCGCCGCTGCGGTCGTGCATGGAAGGCTGCGTGCCTTGGGCGCGCGACGACGGCAGGCTGAGCAACAGGGCCAGGCCCAGCAGGCAGGGCAGCAGTGACGTGGGCAGGGCAGCGGGAGTCGGCATGAGCGGACGGCACTCGGAAGGACGCTCCTGCGTCGATGCAAGTCCCATTCCAGTCCGCCCATGTGGGCGCGGCCTCATGCACGGCTCTGGTATCCTCTCCGACCGATTCCGTTCCCCGTCACCGTCCCCCATGATCGAGCTCAATCCCATCCGCCAGCGCATCGCCGACCTGCAGGACAGGCTGGCCTCGCTCCGGGGGTATCTTTGACTACGATGCCAAGCGCGAGCGCCTGGAAGAAGTAAACCGCGAGCTGGAAAGCCCGGACATCTGGAACAACGCCGAATACGCCCAGCAACTCGGTCGCGAGCGTTCGTTGCTGGACAAGACCGTCAACGGCATCCGCGACATCGAGGAAGGCCTGGCCGGCGCCAGTGAACTGCTGGAACTGGCCGAGATGGAGAACGACGAGGACACCGCGCACGCCGTGGTGGCCGATGTCGAACGTTACGCCGGACGGGTGGACAAGCTGGAATTCCAGCGCATGTTCTCCGGCAAGATGGACAGCGCCAACGCCTTCGTCGACATCCAGGCCGGCGCTGGCGGTACCGAAGCGCAGGACTGGGCCGAGATCCTGCTGCGCATGTACCTGCGCTGGTGCGAATCGCGCGGT
>CAMPIO010000059.1 GCA_946886405.1 uncultured Pseudoxanthomonas sp. | reverse complement strand
GGCAAGGACCCGATCGACCTGCTGGATGAAGTCGAAAGCGTGCTGGGCATCCAGTGCGCGCCGGTGACCTGGCCGATCGGCATGGGCCAGCGCCTCAAGGGCGTGGTGCACCTGCTGACCGGCGAAGTGCACCTGTACGAGCCGGGCCGCAACTTCACCCGCCAGGATTCGACGATCTTCCCCTCGCTGGATGCCACTGGCCTGGCGGAAAAGATCGGCGGGGAAATGCTGGCGCAACTGCGCGACGAACTGGAACTGGTGCAGGGCGCCAGCCATCCCTTCGACAAGCAGGCCTACCTCGACGGCAAGCAGACGCCGGTGTTCTTCGGCTCGGGCGTCAACAACTTCGGCGTGCAGCCGCTGCTGGATTTCTTCATCGAACATGCACCGTCGCCGTTGGCGCGCGAGACCACCGGCCGCAAGGTGCAGCCGGACGAAAACAAGCTGACCGGCTTCGTCTTCAAGATCCAGGCCAACATGGACCCGCAGCACCGCGACCGCGTGGCGTTCATGCGCGTGTGTTCGGGCCGCTTCGAAGCCGGCATGAAAACCTTCCACGTGCGCACCGGCAAGGAGATGAAGCTGGCGAACGCGCTGACCTTCATGGCCAGCGACCGCGAGATCGCCGCCGAGGCGTATCCGGGCGACGTGATCGGCATCCACAACCACGGCACCATCTCCATCGGCGACACCTTCACCGAGGGCGAGGCGCTGTCGTTCACCGGCATCCCCAACTTCGCCCCGGAATTGTTCCGCCGCGCGCGCCTGCGCGATCCGCTCAAGCTCAAGCAACTGCAGAAGGGCCTGGCGCAGCTGTCGGAGGAAGGCGCCACCCAGTTCTTCCGCCCGCTGATGAGCAACGACCTGATCCTGGGCGCGGTGGGCGTGCTGCAGTTCGACGTGGTGGCCTACCGGCTGAAGGACGAGTACGGCGTCGACGCGTCGTTCGAGAACGTCAGCGTGGCCACGGCGCGCTGGATCCGCTGCGACAATGCGAAGAAACTGGAAGAATTCCGCGACAAGAATGCGATGAACCTGTCGCTGGATGCGGCTGGCCAGCTGGTCTACCTGGCACCGACGCGGGTCAACCTGCAACTGGCCCAGGAACGCGCACCGGATGTGCAGTTCCTCGCCACGCGCGAGCATGCGCACAGCGTCGACCTGGGATGAGTCCATTTCGCCAGGGCACGTCAGGGAAGTCGTGTCTTGCAGGTTACGTTCGGCGTACCCGGAGCGTCCCGAGAGGCGGCCCGGGCACGTTGATCCATTAGGCTTTCCCTGGCCGCCATCCGGCGGCGTCATGGGGAGATGTCGATGTACTTTCTCGGGATAGTCCTGCTGCTGGCAGGTGCGATCTGGATGACGGTGAACGCTGCGAAAAAGGACGGCGCGCTGGCCGCCGTCTTCTGCTTCATCTGCGGTCTCTACACGATCTACTACGGGATCAAGAACTTCGCCGAAAACAAGATCCCGCTGATCCTGTTCCTGGTGGGCTTTGCGCTGTGCCTGGTATTCCGCCCCGACATGGCGGCCCTGAGCGGCGCGGCGGTGGTCTGACCGCCTCCCGCGAGGCGGGCTGCCGGATGATCCGGGAGCCCGCCGCAGGCTGACTGGATGGCGGCAGTGGCATGCACCCCTTGCTGCATTGCGGTAACGTTGCGGCATGAACGAGCCGACCTCTTTCGAAACCCTTCGGGCACGGAAGCGCGCCGACCATCTGGTCGACCTGCGCGACGAGATCGAAAGCGCGCTGACGCACGGCTTGGGCGCCGTGGCAGCGTTGGCGGGCGGCGCGGTGCTGATCACGCTCGCGGCCATCTACGGCGACGGCTGGCAGCTCGGCGCGTCGATCGTCTTCGGCGTCACCCTGCTCCTGCTCTACACCGCGTCCACCCTGTATCACGCCATCCAGCACCCGATTGCGAAGGGTCGCCTGAAGGTGTTCGATCACTGCGCGATCTACCTGCTGATCGCCGGCACCTATACGCCCTTCACGCTGATCGGCCTGCGCGGCCCATGGGGCTGGGGCCTGTTCACCGCGATCTGGACGCTGGCCTTCGCTGGCGTGGTGTTCAAGCTGTTCTACACGGGCCGCTTCAAGCTGTTGTCGACCATCATCTACATCGCAATGGGCTGGCTGGTCGTCGTGGCGATCAAGCCACTGCTGACCTCGGTCGATCCGGTGACGCTGGGCTGGATGCTGGCCGGCGGCCTGTTCTACACGCTGGGCACCTTCTTCTACCATCGCGAATCGATCCGCTACTCGCACGCGATCTGGCATCTGTTCGTCATCGGCGGCAGCGTCTGCCATTTCGTCGCCGTCACCCAGCAGGTGCTGATGCCGCGCCTGGCGTGAACCACGCGTCGACGTTCGTGTCCCGCACATGAACCGTTGCATCCCTGTTTCGCAACACGTGAACACGTGTTTGCCAACCATGGAGGCATGACCGCGACATCCTCCCCACGCCGTCGCTTCACCCTGCGCCCACTGTCGCGCAACAGCGCGATCATGCTCGGTGTGCTGGCGGCGATCATCGTGGTCGTGGCGATCCTGTTCGAGTGGAACTGGCTGCGCAGGCCGATCGAACGCGTGGTGGAATGGCAGACCGGTCGCAGCTTCCATATCGCAGGCAATCTCGATGTCGACCTGGGGCGCGTGACCACCGCGCGCGCGGATGCGCTGACGTTCGGCAATGCCACCTGGTCCAGCGTGCCGACGATGGCGGCGGCGGATCGGGCCGAAGTGAGCGTGGAAGTGTTCCCGCTGATCTTCAGGCGCGAGACGCGTATCCCGCACATCCGCCTGACCCGTCCCCAGCTGCGGTTGGAGACGGGCCCCGATGGCACGGGCAACTGGGTCTTCGGTGACGCCTCCGGCGAAAGCAGAACGCGCTTTCACGATCTGCGGATCGACGGGGGACGACTGCTGTTCCTTGATCCCGCACGCAAGACCGATCTGGATATCCAGCTGTCGAGCGTCCGGCAGGCGACGCCCGATGAACCCTCCGCCATCGACCTGAAGGGCAAGGGCCGCTGGGCCGGCAATGTCCTCGCCTTGCAGGGACGGGTCGCCTCGCCGCTCGCGCTGCGCGACACCGACAAGCCCTATCGCATCGACCTGCGCGCGACCGCCGGACCGACACGCGCCCACGCGCGCGGCACCTTGCTCGATCCTTTCCGGCTACGCGACTTCGACCTGCGCTTGATGCTCGCGGGGCAGGATATGGAAGACCTGTTCCCGCTGATCGGTATCGCGACACCACCCACGCCGCCGTATCGCCTGGACGGCCGCTTCGCGCGCGACGGCAACACTTGGCGCTACGACGATTTCACCGGCGTCGTGGGCGACAGCGACCTTGCCGGCTCGGCCAGCGTCACCGTCGGCCGCGAGCGTCCGCTGCTCAAGGCGGCGCTGGTCTCGAAGCGCCTGGACTTCGATGACCTCGCCGGCTTCGTCGGTGCACCCCCGCAGACCGACGGCAACGAGGCCAGCAATCCCGAGCAGCGTGCCGAAGCTGCCGCCCTGGCGGCGGATGCGCGACTGCTGCCGGATACGCCTTACAACCTCACCAAGTTGCGCGCGATGGATGCGGACGTGCGCTGGAAGGCGCACCGCATCAATGCGCCGAGCCTGCCCATCGACGACATGGATGCGCACCTGCTGCTGGAAGCCGGCCTGTTGCGGCTGGAGCCGTTGAATTTCGGTGTCGCCCAGGGCGATATCCGCTCGCAGATCCGCATGGACGCGCGCAGCGACACCATCCGGACGCAGGCGACGATCACCGCACGCCGCCTGGACCTGGGTGAACTGTTCCCGCAGGCGGAGCTGACGAAAACCGCCATCGGCCGCATCGGCGGCGATATCAAGGTGGTGGGGACCGGCAACTCGATCGCCGGCATCCTGGGCACGGCCGACGGCGACATCGCGCTCGGCATGGGTCGCGGACAGATCAGCAACTTGCTGATGGAACTTGCCGGCCTGGATATTGCGGAAGCGCTGAAGTTCCTGGTGACCAAGGACAAGACGGTACCGGTGCGCTGTGCCTTCGGCGATTTCGCGGTGAAGGATGGCGTGATGGACGCCCGCTCGCTCGCCTTCGATACCAGCGACACGATCATCGTCGGCTCCGGCCGCATCAGCCTGAAGGACGAAACACTGGATCTGGAAATGAGGCCGCGCCCGAAGGATCGCAGCATCCTCGCGTTGCGATCGCCGCTGGTCGTCGGCGGCACCTTCAAGGATCCTTCGTTCCGTCCCGACTTCAAGCGATTGGGCTTGCGTGGCGCCATAGCCGTCGCCTTGGGCAGCGTCGCCCCGCCGGCCGCGCTGCTCGCGACCATTGAGGTGGGTCCCGGCGAAGACAGCGCCTGTGGCGGGCAATACGCGAAGTAACGCGGTTCAGCTGGCGATGTAGCGCTGCAGCTGGTCCAGTTCCACCTGCTGGTCCTCGATCACCGCCTTCACCAGGTCGCCGATGGAGATGACGCCGACGATGGCATCGCCGTCGGCCACCGGCAGGTGGCGGATACGGTGGTCGGTGACCACTTTCATGCAATGGTCGACGCTGTCGTCAGGCCGCACGGTTACCACTTTCGCGGTCATGATGTCGCGCACCGGCGTGTTGGACGACGAACGCCCCTGCAGCACCACCTTGCGGGCGTAGTCGCGCTCCGAGACGATGCCGCACAAGCGCGGTCCCTGCATGGCGAGCACGGCACCGACGCCTTTCTCGGCCATCAGTTTGATGGCGTCGAGGACGGAGGCATCCGGGGATACCGCGAACACCTCAGGGGTCTTGGCCCCCAACAACTGACGAACCGTGCGCATGGCGATCTCCTGAGTGGGGAGCGGGTCGAGCTGGCCCGGCCAAGGATACTCCTGCCGACGCGGGTTGCCATGCGTCCACCAGGTACAGCGGCCGCTGCTTGGATTCCTCGTACAGGCGACCGAGGTACTCGCCGATCAGGCCCAGCGCCACCAGTTGCGTGCCACCGAGGAACAGGATCACCGTCATCATCGTCGGCCAGCCGGCCACCGGGTCGCCGAACAGGAAAGCCTTGCCCACGATGTAGATCGCAAAGGCGAAGGCGAGCAACGCGGTCAGCACGCCGATGTAGGTCGCCACGCGCAACGGCGCGGTGGTGAAACTGGTGATGCCTTCCAGCGCGAAATTCCACAGCTTCCAGAAACCGAAACTGCTGCTGCCCGCCACGCGCGCATCACGATGGTAGGGCACCGATTTCTGGTTGAACCCCACCCAGCCGAACAGGCCCTTCATGAAACGATGCCGCTCACGCAGTTCCCTCAAGGCATCCAGCGCGCGCGGTGACAGCAGGCGGAAGTCGCCGGTGTCGGCGGGAATCGGTGTCTTCGACAGGCGACCGATCACACGGTAGAACGCATGCGCGGTAGCGCGCTTCAGCCAGCTTTCGCCATCGCGCTCGATACGCGTTCCGTGTACGTTGTCGTAGCCGGCCTGCCACTCGCGCACGAAGTCCCCGATCAGTTCCGGCGGATCCTGGCCGTCGGCATCGAGGATCACCGCCGCGCCTGCATCGACGCGATCCAGGCCGGCGGTCAATGCCGCCTCCTTGCCGAAGTTGCGCGACAACCGCAGCAACGACACCCGCGGATCGTCCGCCGCCAGCGCGCGCATCACCGCCCACGTGTCGTCGCGACTGCCGTCATCGACGTAGAGCACGCGACCCTGCATCTCCCTCAGCGCGTCCAGCGACGCCATGATGCGCGGGTGCAGCAGCGGCAGCGATTGCGCTTCGTTGTACGCAGCCACGACGACGGTGACCTGTGCCGCCACGCCGGTCATGGCAACGCCTCGAGATACGTCTTGCCGCCGATCTGCCGCACCTGGCGCTCGATGCGTGTCGCACGCCGCTGCACGTAAGGGCCGGGGCGCTGGGCGCTGTACCGGCGGGGCGACGGCAGCACGGCGGCGAGGCGCGCGCTTTCGTTCGAACTCAGGCGTGCCGCATCCTTGCCCCAGTAACGTCGCGCGGCGGCTTGTCCGCCATAGACACCATCACCGAACTCAGCGACATTCGCGTAGACCTCGAGGATGCGGCGCTTCGACCACAGCGTTTCGATCAGCAGCGTGTACCAGGCCTCCAGGCCTTTGCGCGTCCAGCGGGTGACCCGGTTGCTGCCCTGCCAGAGAAAGAGGTTCTTCGCGACCTGCTGGCTGATCGTGCTGGCGCCGCGCAAGCGCGTCACCGGCCTGCCGCGCTTCTCCGCGCGCTCCACCATCTTGCGGTTGTGCACGCGCGCCTTCTCGATCGCCGCCAGGTCGAAGCCACGGTGCGTGGCGAAGTTCTGGTCTTCCGCAGCCACCATCGACAGCGGCAGGCTGGGCGCCATCTCGTCCAGGTCGCGCCAGTCGTAGGCCAGCCGGAAACCGAACTCGCCCTGTCCCCAGGCCTCGAACGCACGCGCCGCCATGAAGGCGGTGAACGGCGGGTCGATGAAGCGCAACACCGCGACCTGCAACGCGCTGCCGGCGGCGAACAGGAAGGGCAGCGCGAGCAGCCAGCGGAGCCAGCGACGAGCACGGCGGCGCGGCGCTGATGAATCGGGCCCGTAATTCAAGTTATCGACACCGAGTGTTCAGTTCTCGTTATTCTGGGACCAGTTCACCCTTCTTGTCTCGCCACCATGACCGCGCAGCAGCCCTCGGGCTTGACCGATGCCCAGAAACAGCTGCTCGAACAGGCGGTGGCATGGTCCAAGCAGAACCAACCGGACCGCGCCGCCGAGTGCTGGCGCAAGGTGCTGGAGCAATCGCCCGACGTAGCCCCCGCCCTCAGTGGCTTGGGGACGTACTACCTGGGTCGCGGGGAACTGGGCGAGGCGCAGCGTTTCCTGCAGCGCGCCGCGCAGGTGTCCGACCAGCCCGCGATGGCGCATGCCAACCTGTCCCGCGTGCACTCGGCACGCGGCGACCTGCCGCAGGCGCTGGCCGCCATCAAGCAGGCCATCCAGGCGGAACCGGCCGCGTGGGGTGCGCATGCGGAGAAGGCGCGCTTGCTGCAGCGACTTGGTCGCGACCGCGAAGCGGCCACCGCATGGTCATCTGCCATGGCCTACATGCCGCCGGCCTTCGCGCAGGCACCGCACATGCAGGACCTGGTCAACGAGGCGAAGGCCTCGGTGACGGCCAACCAGGCCCAGTTGCGCGACTTCCTCATGGACCACATGCATGGCGCCCTGGAAGGTGGATCGCGCCGTGAACTGGAACGCTTCGACCACTGCCTGGACATCGTCACCGGTCGCCGCACCTTCGTCACGGCACGTCCGTTGATGCTCCCCTTTCCGCGCCTGCCGGCGATCCCGTTCTTCCATCGCGAGGACTACGACTGGGTACCGCGCGTGGAGGCTGCCTTCCCCGACATCCTTGCCGAACTGGAGGCATTGCTGGCGCAGCAGCGCTCCTTCGAGCCCTACGTGCAGACGCCGGTCGGCGAACCGAAAGGACAGTTCGCGGCGCTCGATCGCAAGATGGACTGGGGCGCGTACTTCCTGTGGCGGAACGGCAAACGTGTCGACGAGCAGGCGGACCTGTGCCTGCGCACCGAGGCCACCTTGCTGGCACACGCACCGCTCAATGCCGTTCCGAATCGCGCACCGGTCGCCTTCTTCTCCGCCTTGAAGCCGGGCACGCACATCCCCCCCCACCACGGTGCCACCAACACCCGACTGACCGTGCACCTGCCGCTGATCATTCCCCCGGACTGCGCGTTGCGCGTCGGTGGCGAAACGCACGTCTGGAAGCCGGGCGAACTGGTGCTGTTCGACGACACCATCCAGCACGAAGCATGGAACTTCAGCGACCGCCTGCGCGTGGTGCTGATCTTCGATATCTGGCATCCGATGCTCACCGACTTGGAAAAGCGCCTGGTGGCCCATACCGTGGAAGGCATCATGGCCTATTACGGCGACGACGCCGACCTCGGAGAACTGTGAGCAGCGACCGCGACATCCTGACCCGATTCCTGCTTCCCGCCGCCGGCGTGCGCGGCGTGGCAGTGCGACTGGACGAGACGTGGCAGACCGTCGGCGGCCGCGCGGACTATCCTCCGGCGGCACGCGAGCTGCTCGGCGAAGCCAGCGCTGCAGCGGTGCTGTTCACCGGCCACACCAAGGTCGACGGTCGACTGTCGATCCAGCTGCGCAGCCAAGGCAGCCTGCGCAGCCTGTTCGCCGAATGCACGGCCGCAGGCACCGTGCGCGGCATCGCGCAGCTTGCCGGCGGCGATGACGCGCCGCGCGACCTGCGCGACCTCGGCGACGACGCCCTGCTTGCCATCACCATCGAGAACCCGGGCCTGGACCCGCGCGAACCGCAGCGCTACCAGAGCCTGGTCGGCCTGCAGGCCAGCCGCTTGGCCGAAGCCTTCGAGGACTACTTCCGCCAGTCCGAACAGCTCCCGACGCGGCTGCTGTTGTCCGCGGACGTCGACCGCGCCTGCGGCCTGATGCTGCAGAAGCTTCCCGGCGACGAGGGTGATGACGACGGCTGGAGCCGGGCGGGCGCCCTCTTCGACACGCTGGGCGAGCCGGAACTGCTGGCAACGCCTGTTCCCGTGCTGCTGCACCGCCTCTTCCACGAAGAATCCCCGCAAATCCTGACCCAGCGCCCAGTTCGCTTCGGTTGCTCTTGTTCGCGGGAACGGGTCGAGAGCATGCTGCAGTCGTTGGGGAAGGAAGAAGCGACCGCTGCGTTGGCCGATGGGGTAGCTGAAGTGCGTTGCGAGTTCTGTGGGCAGGAGTATCGGTTTTCTGCCCCGCAGATCGCGGAACTATTCAGCCAGCCGCAGGTCGATGTGGATGCGCCCAGCCGCCTGCAGTAGTCCGGCGGTCGGTTCGGGGGCTCGGGGACTTGTTAAAGAAACATAAACGGCATAGCATCGGTTCCCCTTCGGGAGGGGAACTCCGGGTCGACCCAGGAGTCTGAAGCGAGCCATGAACCTGCGTAGCTTTTCACTGTCGCTTGCCCTGTTGCTCGCCGCTGGCGTGGCAACGGACGCGCATGCCCAGAAAAGCGCACGCAAGCCGGCCGCAGACCCCCAGGCCACCGCCCTGCCGATCTGGAACAACGACGGCAAGGTCGAGGCCGTGCTGCTGCTCGAGCCCACCGGCCAGGCCGAGGCGGGCGCACGCTGGCGCTTGGGCCGCAATTCGTTGACGACCGCATTTGGCCTCGACAGCGGCGACGCGCTGGGCCTGGTCTGCAACCGCAAAGCCGGCGTCGTCGGCAACATCGGCAACCTGGCCAGCCATTGCATGCTCGCCACGCTCGGCGATGACGACGACACCGCGAGCCAGCGCGTCAGCGCATCCGCCATCCTGAGCCGTCCCGGCGGCAAGCTGGGACTCTCGGCCGGGACCGGTCGCGACACGCTGCCCGCATGGCTGTCGTCCGGCCGCGGAACCGGACGCGTCGAGCAGAACGACCTGGCCGTGTTCGGCCAGAAGAACATCGGTCGCGAAGGCTTCGTCTCGATTGGCGGCGCCGTGGCCAAGGCCACCCTGGTGCCCGTCTCCGACCTGCCTGCCCTCGCCGATCGCTGGAACAGCCGCAGCCTGACCGTCGGCGGCGGCTACGGCCCCTTCAGCGCGAACATCGTCGGCCGCGTCATCGACGTGCCCGGCCAGCCCGGCAAGTTCGAAGGCCTGGGCCTGGGCCTGACCTGGCGTACCCCGTGGAGCGGACAGCTCACCGTCGGCGCCGAGAACGTCATCACCCGCGGCAAGAATCCCTTCTCGTTGACCAACGAGAATGCCGACGAGGGCACCGTGCCCTACGTGCGGTACGAGCAGGACCTCTGACGCTCACTCCACGTGTTGTCTGCGCCTGACGGCCTGCCCGTGATGGTGCGTGCGTGATAATCGGTACTTCGCACGCTGCTCCAGACGAATGAACATCCAAGGCACGGCCGCTGCCGCCATCGACAACGCCATCGCCGCGGAACGCCACGGCGATGCGCGTTCAGCGCTGGACTGGCTGGAATACGCCGCATCTGCCGGCAGCGAAGACCCACGACTCCATGTCTTCATTGCGCAAGCCGCCATGCGGCTGGCCGCGCCTGCCCTCGCGATGGCAAGCATGGGCCGCGCGGTGGAGTTGTCGCCCGGAGATGCCGCGCTCCGTTTCCAGTTTGCGTGCCTGCTGGCCCATCAGGACCAGGCGGCAGCCGCTGTTCCGCACTTCCGCCAGAGCCTAGTCCAGCAGCCGCAGAATGCCGAAGGCCGTCGCCTGCTCGGCATCACCCTGCAGAGACTCGGCCGTCATTCGGAAGCGTTGGCGCCGCTGCGTGACGGTCATGCGCTGGCGCCAGCGGACACACGCATGCTGGAAGCATTGGCCGAATCGGAATTCCACGCCGGGTATCCCGATGATGCCCTGCCCCTCTTGCAGGCACTTCGAGACCTGCAGCCCGGCACAGTCTGGGTGGCCTTGCGGCTCGCCGAAACCTTCAACCGCCTGGGACGCCACGACGAAGCGTTCGACCTGCTGGCGTCGACCGTCGCCACGTCGGACGCGCCCGGCGACCTGTTGGTCGCGCTGGCCCAGACGGCCGAGGACAGGGGCGATCGCGACGCCGCACGCCAGGCCTACCGCGAAGCACTTGCAAACCGACCGGGCTGGGCATTCCCCCTGAGCGGATTGCTTGGACTGGATCGCGCCAAGGCGGACGATGCACTGGTTGCGGAAGCCGAGACACTGCTTTCAAGTCCGGCGCTGCCGGATGCAGATCGCGCCCTGCTCGGCTACGAACTCGGCAAGGTGCTGGACGGGCGCCACCGTCATGACGATGCCATCCGGCATTGGCACGATGCCAATCGTGCACGACAACGGATGATTGGTACGGCGAATCTCCCATCGTTCACGCGGCAGATCGACGCCATGATCGCGACGATGACGCCTGAGCGCCTTCAGGCGCTGCACCTTCGCTGGACGGGAAATTCGGATCCGCGCCCGTTGTTCATCGTCGGCATGCCACGCAGTGGCACCACCCTTACCGAACAGATCCTGGCGTCCCACCCGGCAGGCTTCGGTTGCGGCGAATTGCCGGACATCGGGCTGATCGTGCGCAACCTGCCAGGGCAGGCCGGCATCGGCGCGCGATGGCCGGCGTGCATCGACGACCTTGGACTTGACGCCTTCGACGCCGCCGCACGGCGCTATCTCCGCGCCGCCACGCGGGGTGCACCAGCGGACGCGCAGCGCCTGGTCGACAAGATGCCGCTCAACTTCCATGAGTTGGGTCTGATCTCGCTGCTGTTTCCCCACGCGCGCGTGATCTGGTGCCGCCGCGACCCTCGCGACATCGCGGTTTCCGTCTATGGCGAAAACTTTGCGCTGGACGAACGCCTCGCGAACGATCTTGGCGACATCGGCCATTACATCAACGGCCAGACGCGCCTGATGCGCCACTGGCAACGCGCCATATCGCTGCCGATCCTGGAGCTGGCCTACGAAGACCTGGCCCGCGACCCGGAGACACACGCCAAGCGCATCATCGCCTTTGCGGGATTGCCGTGGCATCCCGGCTGCCTGGAGTTCCACCAGCATGATCGCGGCGTGCAGACACCGAGCCGCTGGCAAGTCAAGCAACCGATCTACACCCGTTCGATCGGCCGCTGGCAGCACTACGCCCCGCACCTGGCACCATTGCTGGCAACGTTGGAGCCCGACGCTTACCCGGCTTCTGTCACGGGATCGGCCACCCAGGCCCAGCCCACGATGCCTTCCGACTGACGCAAGACGGAACGCGTCACCGACATCCCAGGCTTCAACGCTTCGAAGGCCCGGGTGAACGCATCCAGCTGCATGTCGTTCAGGGCATGCGAGACCATCTCCGCAGTGCGCAGGCGCGCACCTTCGAGCGCGCTGGCGTAGTCCTGCAGTTGTGCGCCCGACGACGCGGCGTCCGTCCCCGCACCCGCCACGAGCCGATGCACGTGGTCGCGCGCCTCCAGCAACAGGTCCGGCGCGGGCGACGATGCGATCCTGGCGGCCAGCGTCTGCATGGCCAGGTTGTAATGATGACGTGCCAGCACGGCGTCCTGCACCTGTGCCGCGCCCGCCCTGATGCGCACAATCCAGGGCACGACCGCCAGCGCGGACGCTATCAAGCCATCGCCAGCTCCCAACAGTGCATGGTGGGCCAGTTCCTCGCGCCCGACCTTCACCAGCACCGAATCGGCATGGTGCATGACGAAGGCGAAACGCGCGCCCGGCTTCGCGACCCGCACACACTCGGACAATGCGCCTGCGCGGTCCGCGTACTCCAGTCCGAACTGGCTGACGACGTGATCGAACGCGTCCGCTGCGAACGGCAGCGCCTCCATGCGCACGCCCGGATGGAAGCGGATGCCTTCCCACGCCTCAGCGTCGAGCCATGCAGGCGCGATCGCCGCAAGATCGATGGCATCCACCACCACCGCGCCGCCATGCAGCCGCCGCGCCAACCGGGGCAGCGCGCCATTGCCGGTCGCCAGATCCAGCAACCGGTCTCCCGCTTCCACAGCGGTGAAGCGAGCATGCCAGAACGCCCCGATCGCACCGTCGTAGTTTTTTCCGGAACCATCCGCACAGGAATGCAGCCGACCGGTTGACCAGTAGTCGCCCCACGCCTGTCGGCGCATCGCTTCAGTATCGCTGTCCGTCACAGACCTGGGCTCCCGGAAGTACACACGCGCGCGCAGCGCGCGGCCTCGCAATCCTGCCATAGAGGGGATGCGATGCATAAAAAAGAAGGCCCCGTTTCCGGGGCCTTCCAAGACTACGTACTAGAGCAGGGCTTTATCAGAACTGCTGCACGTAACGGACGTAGGTGGTACGGCCGTAAGCGTCGTACAGGTAGAAGTTCCACGGACGGCCGTCATAGGCCACCAGTTCCGGATAGCGGTCACCGATGTTGGTGGCGCCGACGGAGATGGTTGCGTTCCACGGAGCCTTCCACGCGAACTGCAGGTCGTTGGTCGCGTAGCCACCGACGCCGAACGCGGCGCCCGGGGTCTGCTGACCGTCGATGTAGTTGATGCCCCACGTCGCGGAGAAGTCACCGAACGACCATTCGTTCTGCAGGTTGGCGCGCAGGTCCGGCGTACCCAGGTAACCGGCATAGTCGATCGTGCCGGCGACGTCGGTGATCTCGTACTTGTTGATGTACGAAACGGACAGGCGGTTCTGCAGCTTGCCAGCGCCACCGAAATCGAACTGGGTGTTGGCGCGGAAGTCGTAACCGTCGGTCTTCAGCGTGCCCACGTTGCCGTAGCCCGCGATGATCTCCAGCACGCGACCGGTGACCGGGTCACGCGTGATGCTCAGGCCGGCCGGGATCTGGCCATAGGTGGCCGGGTCCAGGTCGCTGTTGATGATGTCCTGAGCCGAGATCTGCGAGATATTGTCCTCGACCTCGATGTTGTAGTAGTCCAGCGACAGGTCCAGCCAGTCGACCGGGTCATACACCACGCCCAGGCTGAACTGCGTGGACTGCTCGGACGACAGGCCCGGGTTGGCGATGAAGAACGTATCGACCTGCACCGACTGCGGCACGCCCGCACCGTTGGTGCAGTTCGCGTTCAGACCGGCGAACAGGCAGCTCGCGGCATCACGCACCGGCTCGGCCGAGAACGAACGGGCCTGGGTCAGGATGTCGAGACCCGGGGCGCGGAAGCCCTGGCCGTACGAACCACGGAAGGTCAGGTTGTCCAGCGGCTGCCAGCGGGCAGCGATCTTCGGCGAGAAGTCGTTGCCGTAGTCGCTGTACTTGTCGTAGCGACCGGCGACGGTCACGTCGAACGAGCTGGTGAACGGGAACAGCCACTCGAAGTAGGCCGAGGAGACCTCGCGGCCACCGGCCGACGAACCACCCGACGAACCCAGCACGACGCCCGCGCGCGACAGGGAGTCGTAGACGTCCTGGTACAGCTCTTCGCGGTATTCGGCACCGACGATGGCATTGGAGATGCCGCCGCCCATTTCGAACAGGTCGAACGACACGTTGGCGAACCATTCCTTCGTCTTGAAGAAGGAGTCGCGGCCGATCGTGGCGGTGAACGAGTCCAGCGTCTGCTGGGTGGCACCGTACGGGTCGGTCAGCAGGTAGTCGCCGGCATCGATCGCCTGGTTGGCCAGGCTCTGGATGATGTAGCCGTAACCCAGTTCGTTGTACTTGTAGTTGGTGCGACGGGCGCCGAACTCGACGGAAACCTTGTCGGTCAGCTGGCCCTGGAAGCCCACCAGGAAGTCCGCGTTGTTGGACGTGGTGTAGTTGTCGCGGTTACCGGCCGCAGCGAAGCGGTGGTAGTAATAGGTCGGCGCATCGTCGCCCACCCACAGGTCCTGCGAGGTGCCTTCCGCCGCCCAGACCAGGCCCGGGACCGGCGCGTAACGGCCGAACGACTCGACGCGGGTGTTGGTGGCGCTGAGGTAGACGTTCCAGTCGTCGTTGATCTGGTATTCGCCGAAGGCGAAGACCGAGGTGTTGTCGACGGACGCTTCGTTGGCGGCGACCGAGTTGAAGTCGAACGAGCAACGGCCGTTCGGCTGCGACCAGAAGGTGCCGGTGCAGTCGAAGCCCGGGACCGCGTAAACGGTGCGGGTGTTGGGGTCGTACACGTTGTTGCCGTAGATGGAGACGCCGAGCGTCTGGCCACCGATCTGGTCACGCGTGAAGACCATGCCGCGGCTGGACTTGGACGCGCCGCCGACCAGGCGACCACGGTCGCTGGACACGCCGAACACGGCCGAAGCGTCTTCCAGATCGCCGCCGGTGACCTTCGTCTGGCCAACGCCGTAACGCAGCTCGGCGCCGTTGAAGTCCTTGCGCAGGATGATGTTGACCACACCGCCGATCGCGTCGGAACCGTACACGGCCGAAGCGCCGTCGGACAGGATTTCGATGCGCTCCACGGCGGCCAGCGGGATGGCGTTGACGTCCGTACCGGACGAAGCCGACATCGGGTTGGTCGGGGCACGACGGCCGTCGATCAGCACCAGCGTGCGGCCCGAACCCAGACCACGCAGGTCCACGGAGGCCAGCGACTGGGCGGAGCTGCCGGACTGCGGCTTGAAGTTGCCGAACGAGGCAAAGGTGCTGTCACGCAGCACGTCGGCCACGGACACGTCGCCGGAGGCGTCGATGGCGGCGCGGTCGATCACGATGACCGGCACGGCACCTTCGATGTCGGCGCGCTTCAGGCGGGAGCCGGTGACCTCGATGCGATCCAGGGTCTTGGCTTCCGTATCGCTGCTGGCGGCTTCCTGGGCGAAGGCATTGCCGGTGGCCAGCGAGGCGGCGCTGGCGAACAACGCGAACTTGATCGCGTTGGGCAGCTTCTTGAGGTTAGTCATTAGAGGCTCTCTCTCCAAATGTTCACAGAAAAGCCAAAGCCTCGCGGCCTGGGCCAATGGTTCAGACGCATGAATGCTGCGCGACTGGTGACCAGAGCATAACGTAAATTTTACGGCGATGAAAAGAACCCGATGATTTATCGGAAGAATTTCGTTTTTTTCAGTCCGATCAGTTACTTGCGAAACCTTTTTATGGGGCAGGCTCGACCATTCGTCGGATTCTGGCGCAACAAGAAAGGGCGCCAGATGGCGCCCTCCCTGTTCAGCTTCCGCACGGCGCGCTGCCGTGACATCACATCCAGTGCCTGCAGTTACTCCACGCGCACGTCGGCACTGCCGGAAAAGGTCTCCACGGTGACGCGACCACTGCCCGTGCCATAGCGGGTGGAAAAGCTGCTGCCCGGGCCACGCCCCTTTTCGATGCTCACACCGGTTGCTTTCAACGAGCCGCTGAAGCTCTCGCCGCTGACCTGCGCAGACACATCCTTGGGCAAGCGCAGCACCAGGTCACCGCTGACCGATTCCATGCTGATCTCACCACCCGCCGCCAGACCGGTGCGCACGTCCACGCGACCGCTGACCGTACTGGCGCTCAAGTCACGTACCTGCTGCTGTTCGTTGACGATCACCTCGATGCGGCCGGACACGGTTTCGGCATCGATCTCACCACCGAGGCGACCCCGCAACACAATGCCGCCGCTTACCGTGGAGACATCCACGTCATCGCTGTTGAGCGTCAGGTTGGCGTTGCCGCTGACGGTTTCCACATCCGCCTTGCGCGGTGCAGCCGCCGCCGCGACGCTGCCGCTCACGGTACTGATGGACAACTCACCGGAGGCCACACCGGTGACGTGCACATCGGCGGCGACCGATTCGATATCGAGGTCGGCACGCAGCGGCACCATCACCACCAACTGGGTAGGACCGCTGCTGTCGCTTCCCCAGCCACGCTTGGGATAGCGCACCTCGATGCTCAGCTGCGAGCCCGACCCGTCCACGTCCAGTCGTTCGACGCCCTTGCCCAGCGAGCCGGTGATCTGCACTTCGTTGCGCTCCCAGCCACGCACCTCGATGCGTCCCTTGAGATTGCTGATGTCGACGCGTCCGCGGGCATCGAGTGGTCGCGTTTCATTGATGGCGGTCTGCGCCAGCGCGGCGGGCGCCACCAGGGCGGTGGCCAGCAGCAGGGAAAGGGAAGCGATGCGCATGGGGAACTCCTCAGGTCATGGCCGCGCGCTGGGTCAGTTCCAGGCGGCGGGCGTAGGTACGGCGCAACTGGTCCAGCAGGAAGTGCGCGTTGGGTTCTTTCGCGATGGCGTGGCGGATCTGGGCCGCGCTCTCGTCCAGGGTGTGCAGTGCCGGTGCGATCTCCGGCGAAGCGGTCACCTGGCGGTCGAGCTGCGCCAGTGCACCGGTGTAGTCGCGGGTCAGTGCCGCGGCCTCGCGCTGGATCAGCACATCGCCGGAAGGCGCGCGCTGCAGTTGCCACGTCACGGTCACGGCGAGCAGCACGGAGGCGGCCAGCGCGAACGGCATCAGGCGTCCACGGCGTGAGCGGGGTGTCGCGTGTTGCGGCGCGGCCGCGAGCCGGGTGGCGATGTCCGGCCAGAGGTCGCGCGACGGCGGCACGTCCTGGCGCAGGGCGCGCAGCTGCCAGCGCAGGGCATCGTCGGTCAACGGGGTGGAATCATGCGGGTTCATGCGGCAACTCCTAGACGCTCGCGCAACAACTGGCGCGCACGGTGCAACTGGGCTTTCGAACTGCCGACCGCCATGCCCAGCTCGGCGGCGATCTCTTCATGCTTGAAGCCTTCCACGTCGTAGAGCACAAGCACTGCACGGGCGCGCGGCGGCAGCGTGGCGACCGCACGTTCCAGGTCCATCGACAACGCGGTGCCGTAACCGGCACTGTCGGCCAGTCCCAGGCCATCCAGCGCGTCTTCGTCGTCATCGAAGCGCGGCCCGCTGCGACGGCTACGCAGTTCCATCAGCGCGGTGGTGACGGCCAGGCGATGCAGCCACGTGCCCACGGCGCTCTCGAAGCGGAAGCCGGGCAATGCCTGCCAGGCGCGCACGAACGCCTCCTGGGCGAGGTCTTCGGCACGCACGCCGTGGCTGCCCACCAACCGGACGATGACGCCGTGCACACGGCCCGCATGGCGGCGGTAAAGCGCTTCGAACGCCTTGGTGTCGCCCGCCGCAGCCGACCGCGCCAGCGCGGTATCCAGGGCGGCACCGTCGTCAGCGGCGCACCTATCAGCAAGGGGTTCGATCACGGCACTCAGCATACGGATTGGGATGCCGTGGGGAGCGGAAGGGTTTACACGCCCCAAAAAAGAAAGCCGCCCAAGGGCGGCTTTCCCGATCGGCCCGGAGGGCGCGACTTACTTCTTCAGGCGGGCCGCGATGGCGGCACCCAGGTCGCCCGGCGAGCGGACGGTGGTGACGCCCGCCGCTTCCATCGCCGCGAACTTGCCTTCCGCCGTGCCCTTGCCGCCGCTGGCGATCGCGCCGGCGTGGCCCATGCGCTTGCCGGCCGGGGCCGAGGCGCCGGCGATGAAACCGACGACCGGCTTCTTCACGTACTTGGCGATGTACTCGGCACCGGCTTCCTCGGCGTCACCGCCGATCTCGCCGACCATGATGATGCCTTCGGTCTGCGGGTCTTCGTTGAACAGCTTCAGGCAGTCGACGAAGTTCAGGCCGTTGATCGGGTCGCCGCCGATGCCGATGCAGGTCGACTGGCCGAGGCCCACTTCGGTGGTCTGCTTGACCGCTTCATAGGTCAGCGTGCCCGAGCGCGACACGATGCCGATCTTGCCCGGCATGTGGATGTGGCCCGGCATGATGCCGATCTTGCATTCACCCGGGGTGATCACGCCGGGGCAGTTCGGCCCGATCAGCACGGTGTCCGGGTGCGAGCCCTTCAGCACGTTGTCCACGCGCAGCATGTCCAGCACCGGGATGCCTTCGGTGATGCAGACGATGACCTTGATGCCGGCCGCGGCCGCTTCGAGGATGGCGTCGGCCGCGAACGGCGGCGGCACGTAGATGACCGACGCGTCGGCGCCGGTGCTCTTGACCGCATCGGCGACGGTGTCGAACACCGGCAGGTCGATGTGGGTGGTACCGCCCTTGCCCGGGGTGACGCCGCCGACGACCTGGGTGCCGTACTCGATCATCTGGGTGGCGTGGAAGGTGCCCTGCTGGCCGGTGAAGCCCTGCACGATCACCTTCGTGTTCTTGTTGATCAGAACGCTCATGGAATCTGTCTTCCTGTAGGGCGGGCCCTGGCCCGCCGTCTTGATGTCTGGATCGGTCGGTGGCGGGCCTGGGCCCGCCCTACGACACGCGGGGGATCAGGCGGCAGCTTTGACAGCAGCGACGACCTTCTTGGCACCGTCGTTGATGTTGTCGGCCGGGATGATGGCCATGCCGCTGTCGCGCAGCAGCTGCTTGCCTTCTTCCACGTTGGTGCCTTCCAGGCGCACGACCACCGGCACCTTGACGCCCACTTCCTTCACCGCGGCGATGATGCCCTCGGCGATCATGTCGCAGCGGACGATGCCGCCGAAGATGTTGACGAAGATGCCTTCGACCTTGTCCGAGGACAGGATCAGCTTGAACGCCTCGATCACGCGCTGCTTGTTGGCGCCGCCGCCCACGTCGAGGAAGTTCGCCGGCTCGCCGCCGTTGAGCTTGATGACGTCCATGGTGGCCATGGCCAGGCCCGCACCGTTGACCATGCAGCCGATGTTGCCGTCCATGGTCACGTAGTTGATGTCCATCTCCGAGGCCAGCACTTCGGTCTCGTCTTCCTGGCTCGTGTCGCGCATGGCGACCAGCGCCTTGTGGCGGAAGCTGGCGTTGTCGTCGCTGTTGAACTTGCCGTCCAGCGCGTACAGGTTGCCGTCGTCCAGGATCGCCAGCGGGTTGATCTCGACCAGCGCCAGGTCCTTCTCGTTGAAGATGCGGTACAGGTTGACCATGATGTTGGCGAACTGGCCCGCC
This sequence comes from uncultured Pseudoxanthomonas sp., assembly GCA_946886405.1. The sequence goes on along the minus strand of CAMPIO010000059.1, from coordinate 2,478 downwards.
TGCTTGGCGGTCAGGCCCATCTTGAAGCCGAATTCGCGGCCCTGATAAGGCTGCACGCCTTCGACGAAGTCGACATTGAGGCTATGGATCTTGTCCGGCGTCTCGGCTGCGACCTGCTCGATCTCAACGCCGCCCTCGGACGAGGCGATGTAGGTGATGGTGCGGGTGCCGCGGTCGACCAGCACCGACAGGTACAGCTCCTTGACGATCTCGCCGGCGGTGGTCACCAGCACCAGGTTGACCGGCAGCTCGACGCCGGCGGTCTGGTAGGTGGCCATCTTGGTGCCCAGCATCTTGCCGGCGGCCGCCTTCACGTCATCGACGGTCTTACAGAACTTGACGCCGCCGGCCTTGCCGCGACCGCCCGCGTGGATCTGGGCCTTGACCATCCAGGGGCCGTTGCCGAGGGACTGCGCGGCCGCAACCGCTTCGTCCGCCGTGGCGGCGACTTTGCCGGCCGGGACCGGGATGCCGTACTCGGCCAGCAGCTGCTTGGCCTGATATTCGTGGAAATTCATGCGTCACCGTGGGTAGGGAACAGAAGACATCACCCGGACCGGGGCCGAGAGGCGGCGGCTGGGCGAGCCCCCTATTGTCGCCGACGGGGCCGGGCCGCGCAAAACCCGGGGTCTAAGCCTTTGGTGGCAAAGGGCCTTCCGGGCGCCGGGGCGGCCCGCGTGCCTATACTGTCGGCCTCGCTACAGGGGAAGTACGCGTTTGCGCCAGGCCCAGTCCCTGCTGTCCCGCATCGAATCGGTACCGCGCCGCGAGCTGTATTTCTTCGCCCTATACCGCACGCTGGAGGCAGGCATCCTCGCCGCCCTGATGTTCAGCGTGCTGGGCGACGTGCTGGGGCAGCCCCGCCACGAGGAACTCGGCACCGCCGTCACCGTGGCCTACCTCGCGTTGTCGCTGGTGTTCTTCTTCATCGGCCGCAACGTGGCCTGGCTGGTCTGGATCGTCTTCGCCAGCGTCTGCGTGGACATCCTGGTCGCCGCCCTCATCACCCACGCCCTGCCCGGTGCCACGGCCGGCGTGGCGATGATGCTGCTGTTCAATGTGTCCGCGGCTGCGTTGCTGCTGCCGTCCACCCGCATGGCGCTGGCGGTCGCGTTGATGGCCATCGCCGCGCTGTTCGGCGAGTACTTCTTCACCATTTTTCATGACCGTACCGGCAGCCGCTCGCTGGCCGAAGTCATCATGTTCGCGGTGAGCTACCTGGCGCTGGCCTACCTCGCGCACCAGGCCGGCCAGAAGGCCCGCAACAGCCAGGCACTGGCCGACAAGCGCGGCGAAGAGGTCGCCAATCTGTTCGAGGTCAACGAGCTGATCATCCGCCGCATGCGCACCGGCGTGCTGGTGGTCGACGCCGAGAACCACATCAAGCTGGCCAATGAAGCCGCAAGCCTGCTGCTCGGCGATGGTGGCGACGGCACGGGTGCAGACGGCAAGGGCGTGTCGCTGCTGCATGCCGCACCGGAACTCGCCCGCCGCCTGCAGCGCTGGCGCAACGGCTGGCAGACCGACGAAACGCCCATGCAGTTCACCCCCGACCAGCCGGAAGTCCAGCCGCGCTTCGCTCGCCTGTTGGCCGACAGCGAGACGTCGCTGATCTTCCTGGACGACGCCACCGTGGTATCGCGCCGCGCCGAATCGTTGACCCTCGCCGCGCTCGGCCGCTTCTCCGCCAGCCTGGCGCACGAGATCCGCAACCCGCTGGCCGCGATCAACTACGCCGTGCAGCTGCTGGAGGAATCCCAGCAGTTCAACGATGGCGACCGCCGCCTTCTGCAGATCATCCACCAGCAGTGCCAGCGCACCAACGGCATCGTCGAAAGCGTGCTCGGCCTCGCGCGCCGCGAACGCGCCACACCCGAACACGTCGACCTCAACACCTTCGTCCGCCGCTTCGTCGACGACTACCAGCAAACGATGTCCATCGAGACCGACACGCTGGAAACCATCATCGGCGCCAAGCCGGTGCCCGCGCTGGTCGACCCGCGCCACCTGCAGCAGGTGGTGACGGTGCTGGTGCAGAACGCGCTCAACTACGGCCGCCTGCCAGGCGAATCCGCGCGCATCCGCGTGCGCGTGTTCAATGCCGAAGGGCGGCCGACCCTGGACGTGATGGACCGCGGCCCCGGCATTCCCGATGCGGTGGCGGCGCAGCTGTTCCGCCCGTTCTTCACCACCTCCGAGCACGGCACCGGCCTGGGCCTCTATATCGCCCGCGAACTCTGCCGCGCCAACCAGGCAACATTGGAATACGTCCCCGTCCCCGGCGGCGGCGCCTGCTTCCGCGTCACCCTGCCCGGCCCGCACGCGCTGTTGCCGGCCTAACCGCGCGAAAGCCGCTTTTGTAGGAGCGGGGCCAGCCCCCGGGGGGTTTTCCCGCTTGGCCCCACAAACAAAAAAAAAGCGGGGCCGGGCCCCGCCGAACAAAACAAACAAGGTTTTTGGGGGGGGGCGGGGGGGGGC
>CAMPIO010000058.1 GCA_946886405.1 uncultured Pseudoxanthomonas sp. | reverse complement strand
CGACATGGCCAGCGGCAACATCAACCTGCGCGACCCCGCGCTGTACCGCATCAAGCACGTCGAGCACCAGAACACCGGCAACGACTGGCCGATCTATCCGATGTACGACTACGCGCACTCGCTGAGCGATGCGGTGGAAGGCATCACCCACTCGCTGTGCACGCTGGAGTTCGAAGACCACCGGCCGCTGTACGACTGGTGTGTGGACAAGGTGGACCTGGCCAACTCGCCCGACTTGATCGCGCCGCTGCTGGCCAAGGGCCTGCCGAAGGAAGCGAGCAAACCGCGCCAGATCGAGTTCTCGCGCCTGAATTTCAACTACCTGGTGATGAGCAAGCGCAAGCTGCTCGCGATGGTGGAAGACAAGCTCGTCGACGGCTGGGACGACCCGCGCATGCCGACCCTGCAGGGCATCCGCCGTCGCGGCTACACGCCGGCCGCGCTGCGCCTGATGGTGGACCGCGTGGGCATCAGCAAGCAGAACTCGCTGCTGGACATCTCGATCCTGGAAGGCGCGCTACGCGAAGACCTGGATGCCGCCGCGCCGCGCCGCATGGGCGTGATCGACCCGGTGAAGCTGGTACTGGCGAACCTGCCGGAAGGCCACGAGGAAACGCTGACGTTCTCCAACCACCCGAAGGACGAATCGTTCGGCCAGCGCAGCGTGCCGTTCTCGCGCGAGCTGTGGATCGAGCGCGAGGACTTCGAGGAAGTGCCGCCGAAGGGCTTCAAGCGCCTGACCACCGGTGGTGAAGTACGCCTGCGCGGCGCCGGTATCGTGCGCTGCGACGAAGTGATCAAGAACGACACCGGCGAGATCGTCGAGTTGCGCGGCTGGCTGGACCCGGAATCGCGCCCCGGCATGGCCGGTGCGGAGCGCAAGATCAAGGGCACCATCCACTGGGTCAGCGCGAAGCACGCGATGGTCGCCGAGATCCGCCTGTACGACCGTCTGTTCACCGTCGCCAATCCGGACGATGAGTCGGAGGGCAAGACCTACCGCGACTACATGAACCCGGAATCACGCCGCACGGTGACCGGCTATGTCGAACCGGCAGCGGCGAGTGCAGCGCCCGAGCAGTCGTTCCAGTTCGAGCGCACGGGTTATTTCGTCACTGACCGCTACGACCACACGCCGGAACGTCCCGTGTTCAATCGCAGCGTGACCCTGCGCGACACCTGGGCCACCAAGGCCTGATGCCGGCGCCTTTCACCGCTTCTTGAGGTGGCGAAAGGCAGGCTGGCGGCACACCACCACCGAGGAAGGAGTCCGCCATGTCCCGCATCGCGCCGCGCCTGTTGCCTGCCCTGCTGTCCGGCCTGTTCCTGCTCGCCATGGCGGGCTGCGCGGCACCGGCCTCTTCGGATGACGTGGCGACCGACCCGCCGCCCGCAGCGACACCGGCCCCGAAGCAGACGGGCGGGAACCTGCCTCCACGCGAAGCTGGCGCGATCACCGTCGACTACGCCTGCAAGACCAGCGCGGACTGTGCGGTGAAGGACGTGGGCAACTGCTGCGGCACGATGCCGGCGTGCGTCAACAAGAACAGTCCGACCGATCCGCAAGGCGTGAAAGCGCAGTGCGCGGCCAGCGGTCGCATGGGCGTCTGCGGCTTCGCCGACGTGACCGCGTGCCAGTGCGTCAGCGGCCGCTGCGAATCCGATTCCTCTTCCTCGAAACTGCCTGCACGTTGATGCTCTACCAACAGATCCATCTCACCCTGCCCGCCTGGACCCACGACCTTCTCGATCCCGCCGCGACGTTCGCGAGCGACGAGGACAAAGTCGCGCTGGCCATCGACCTGTCGCGCCGCAACGTGGACGCCAACACCGGCGGACCGTTCGGCGCCGTCGTATTCGGCCCGGACCACCGCGTCATCGCCTTCGGCGTGAATCGCGTGATGCCGCACACCTGCTCGCTGGCGCATGCCGAGAACATGGCCTACATGCTGGCGCAGCAGCGCCTGCAGACCCCGCGCCTCAACGACCGCATCGCACCGGTGGTGCTGGCCACCTCCTCGCAGCCGTGCTGCCAGTGCTACGGCGCGACGGTATGGGCCGGTATCGACCGCCTGCTGATCGGCGCGCGCGCCGAAGACGTGATGGAACTGACCGAGTTCGACGAAGGCCCGCTGCCGGCGGACTGGGTGGGCGAGCTCAACAAGCGCGGCATCGAGGTCGTGCGCGACCTGTGCCGGGACGACGCGCGTGCGGTGCTCAAGCAGTACGGCGAGTCGGGTGGCGACAAATACTGAGCGACGCACGGAGAAGCCATCGCCCGCGGCTTCTCCTGTACTCTGTCCTCGCGGCAGGAGCCGCAGCCATCCGCTTCACGCGACCGTGCCATGTCATCGACGACCGGCCTGCTGGCTTATTGCCGCCAGGGATTCGAACCCGAACTTGCTGCCGAACTGACCGAGCGCGCCGCGCTGGCCGGGTTCGGCGGCTATGCGCGCGCGCAGCGCAACGATGGCTACGTCGCGTTCGTCTGCGAAGAGGCGGCAGCGCTGGATCGCGCCTTGCCCTGGCGCGACCTGATCTTCGCCCGGCAGAAGCTGCGACTACTCGCCGAACTGCGCGGCATCGACCCGAAGGACCGCATCACGCCGCTGCTTGCCGCGCTGGCCGGCAGCGGACGTTACGGCGACCTGTGGGTGGAGCATCCGGATTCGGACAGCGCCAAGCCGCTGGCCGGGCTGGCGCGCAGTTTCGGCAACGCGCTGCGTCCGGCGCTGCGCAAGGCCAGTTTCCTCAGCGAGAAGGACGATGCGCGCCTGCCGCGCCTGCACGTGGTGTTCGTGCAGGGCGATCATCTGTTCCTCTGCGTCGCCGATGCGCGCGACAGTGCGCCGTGGGCGCTCGGCATCCCCCGCCTGAAGCTGCTGCCGGATGCGCCGTCGCGCTCGGCGCTGAAGCTGGAAGAAGCCTTCCTGTCGCTGCTCGACGAGCGCCAGCGCGAGGCCCTGCTGAAGCCGGGCATGACCGCCGCCGACCTGGGAGCGGCTCCGGGCGGCTGGACGTGGGTGCTGACCCGCCACCATCTGCGCGTCACCAGCGTCGACAACGGTCCACTCCGCGAGCATGTGCTGGCGACCGGCCTGGTCGAACATCTGCGTGCGGACGGCTTCCACTGGAAACCGACGCAGCCGCTGGACTGGATGGTCTGCGACATGGTCGAACAGCCGCGCCGGGTCGCCGAACGCATGGCGCAATGGTTCCGCGAAGGCTGGTGCCGGCATGCGGTGTTCAACCTGAAGCTGCCGATGAAGAAGCGCTGGGACGAGACCAAGCTGTGCCTGGACCTGTTCGCGGACCAGTCCGGTCGGCCGCTCGAGGTGCGCGCGCGTCAGCTCTACCACGACCGCGAAGAGATCACGGTGTTCGCCACGCCCGGCTGAGCCGGGGAGACCGGCCTACACGCCACCCGAGGGGAAACGGATGACGCTGTTGAAGTGCATCACGACGCTGTCCCTGGCCGCCACACTTGCGGGCTGCGTCCACACCGGCGACACCGCGCGCACTGCGTCGACCGAAAACCTGCATGTCGCCCGCGACGTGGTCGGCGACGGCGTCTTCAGCGCAGGCATCGAGGGGCCGGCGGTCGGCCCCGATGGCGCGCTGTACGCCGTGAGCTTGGGTCGCGACGGCACCATCGGGCGGGTGACCTTCGATGACAGTGGCAAGGGCCGCGCGGCGCTGTTCGTGACCTTGCCGGAGGGCAGCACCGGCAACGGCATCCGCTTCGATGCGGACGGCTTCATGTACGTGGCCGACTACACCGGCCACCAGATCCTGCGCATCGATCCGCGCGACCGCTCGGTGGGCGTGTTCGCCACGCTTCCGGGCGCGTACCAGCCCAACGACATCGCGTTCGCGCCCAATGGCATGTTCTATGCCAGCGATCCGGATTGGCGCGGGGGTACCGGCCAGCTGTGGCGCATCCTGCCCGACGGCAAGGCGACGCTGCTGGAAACGGGCATGGGCACCACCAATGGCGTGGAAGTCGGGCCGAAGGGCGACGTGCTGTACGTCAACGAGAGCGTGCAGCGCCGCGTATGGGCCTATGACCTGGACGGCAGCGGCGGGATCTCCGGCAAGCGTCTGTTGATCGCATTCCCGGACCACGGCCTCGATGGCATGCGCACGGACAGCGTGGGCAATCTGTACATCGCGCGTTACGGGGCCGGTACGGTCGCGGTGGTATCGCCGCAAGGCGAGTTGCTGCGCGAAGTGAAGCTCAAGGGACAGAAGCCGACCAACGTGGCGTTCGGCGGCCCCGACGGACGCACGCTCTACGTCACCCTGCAGGACCGCGGCGCGATCGAAGCCTTCCGCGCCGAGTTTCCCGGTCGCGAAACCGGGCTGTGACAGGGTTCCGCTGCGGTCTCAGGCGGTGACATGCCCGCGTGGCAAGATGCTTCCCTGACACGGAGACCGACCATGCTGCCCATCGAACTCAAGGATCCTGCCGGTTTCGGCACCGAGTTCCTGCGCCTGACCCTGCTGCAGGGCTTCCAGTCGCTGACCAAGCGCGACCTGGAGCTGCTGATCTTCGTGCTGCTGGAACGCGACGGCGCCATCGGCCGTGACGAATCCAATTTCACCGTCGCCGGCAAGCTGCGGGTCACGCCGGCCAAGATCAAGGCGCTGCGCCGCGATGGTTACGCGCGCTGGCGCGCGCTGGTGCCGGAAGAACGCGACGCCGCGCTGCAGCGCATCGTCGCCAGCGCGCTGACCGACGCGAATCTGAAGTCGGGCGCGAAGCATGTCAGCGAGCGCAGTCGCAAGGACGGATTCCTCGCCATCCGCGTGGAGCATCCCGACGACCACCAGCAGTTCGAACAGGCCATTCTCGACGTCGGTGCACTGCCGGTCTACGAACGCAATCGCGAGGTCGTGGCCGTGCGCTTCGATACGCTGCTGGCCATCGCGGAGCGCTGGGGTTACCTGCAGCCGGATCCGGTTGCGGTCTCCGCAGCATTGAAAGCGCTGACGCCCACCTCGGAAGAAGTCGCGGACCTGCTCAAGAAGGACGTCACCAAGCTGCGTTGGCAGGACGCGCGCAATGCGCTCAACAGCCTGGGTGCCAAGGCCGTGGCCAGCACCGCCGAAGGCGGCCTGAAGGGATTGCTGAAGATCGTGTTCCCGTTCATTCCGAGCTGATCGAACTCAACCTGCGGCGATCTCCATCCGCTTGCCACCCGCGCGCGCGGACGCGAAGATCGCATCCAGCGCCAGCATGTCGCGCCAGCCTTCCTCACCGGGAACCCGCGGCGCACGCCGCTCCAGGATGGCCAGCGCATCGGCATCCATCTGCCTCGCCTGCTGTGCGGGCGTGGCCCCGATCGCGACATCGAAAAGGCGGCCGTCGCTGGCCTCACCACGTACGCCCTCGTAAGCCTGGAACGGCGACAACTCGTACCAGCCGTTCTCGCACTCGGCGCGCAGTCGGTTGAGGTTGCGGCCGAAACTGGTTTCGCCATCGGCGATGACACCATCCGGGAATTCCAGCTGAAAGCGCATCGTCTCGTCGACGCCGCGAAAAACCTCCGGCCGTTGCACCGACGACGTAGCGGTGACCGCGAACGGCTCGGCGCCGGTGGTGTAGCGCGCGGCGTTGAGCGCATACACGCCCATGTCGTACATCGCGCCGCCGCCGCGAGCCGGGTCCAGCCGCCACGGATCGCCGTTCGCATCGTCGAAACCACGGAACCCCGCTTCGGCGCGGATGCGCTGCAGGCGGCCGAACGGCCGGGTCTTCGCCAGTGCCATGACGGCCTGCGTATTGGGTTCGTGCTGCATGCGGTAACCGATCGCCAGTTGCACGCGCTGGTGGCGGCACGCATCGATCATCGCGCGGCCCTCTTCCGCATCCATCGCCATCGGCTTCTCGCACCAGACGTGCTTGCCGGCCGCTGCGGCACGCAGGGTGAACGGCTTGTGCAGATGGTTGGGCAACACGACATAGACCACGTCGATATCGGGGTTGTCGGCGATGCGGTCGAAACCCGCGTAGTCGTACACGTTGCGGTCGGGGATGGCGTAGCGGCGCTGCCATTCCTCCGCCTTGGCCGGCGTGCCGGTCACGATGCCGGCCAGCCGGCACTGCTTCGTCATCCGCAGCGCCGGCGCCAGCAGGTCGCGGCTGTAGTAGCCAAGGCCGACCAGGGCGACGCCCAGCGGACGCGCTGCCTTTGCGTGCACCCGGGGCAACACCCCGGCCATGCCTGCCGCGCCGAGCGCACCGAGCAGCCGCCGACGGAACGCATCGGGAGAAGAACGTTCGATACTCATCGTGGCCAGCCTCGGGGTGGGGAACCGCGAGGCTATCGCATGATGGCTATCGACGGTGTCAGTGCGCGCGTTGTCCCGCCGCGTGTCGCCAGAAGAAGTCCACCAGCGGCGGCATCTTGCCGGCCAGGCCCATCAGCGGACCCCGCAGCAGGGTCAGGTGCATTTCATCAGTGGAGAACACCCGGTTGATGCCATCGAAGGCATAGGCAGCCACCGCGTTCTCGCTGCGGCGCTGGCGGGCCCAGCGCTCCAGGCGGTGCGGCGCAGACCAGTCGGCGCGCTTGAGCTGCGCCGAACAGATGCCGTCGCGCAGCGCGGCGACATCGCGCAGGCCGAGATTGACGCCCTGGCCCGCCAGCGGGTGCACGACGTGCGCGGCATCACCGGCAACGATGACGCGGCCGGCGACGTATTCCTTCGCCAGTTGCCGTTTCAACGGGAATGCAGCGCGCGGCGACACGACGTCGACCTCGCCCAGCTGCCCGCCCATGGCCAACGTCAGCTCCCGCCCGAAGGCGGCGTCATCCAGTGCCAGTACGCGTTGCGCGTCCATGCAGGGCAAGGTCCAGACGATCGAGCTCAGTCCGTCGGCGAACGGCAGGAACGCCAGCGGCCCGGACGGCAGGAAACGCTGCCAGGCCGTGTCCTCGTGCGACTTCTCCGTGCGCACGAACGCGACCACGCCACGCTGCGCATAGTCGTGCGTGGCGATATCGAGGCCCGCGAGACCCCGCAGCGTGGAATCGGCACCATCGGCCGCCACGGCCAGCCGGGATTCGATACGCGTCCCGTCGTCCAGTCGCAGCGTCACACCGGTATCGTCCTGCTCCATCGCGTCCACGCGTGCCGGACAGCGCACCTGTACGCCGGCCGCCGGCAATGCCCCCCACAAGCGGTCGACGAGCAACGCGTTCTCAATGATCCATCCCAACTGTGCCCGACCCAGCGCATCGGCGTCGAAACGCAATTCGCCGCCCCCTGCAGCATCCCAGACGCGCATGCGGCGATAGGGCTGCACCCGCGCATCTCGCACCGCGCTCCACACGCCGGCGGCGTCGAGCAGCGCCGCATTGTCGGGCGCGAACGCATAGACGCGAAGGTCCGGCTGCGTCGGCGACCAGCGCGACGGCTCGCGCCCTTCCACCAGCACGACCTCCAGCCCTTCGCGCGCCAGCAGCAGGGCGCACGCGGCGCCGACCACGCCGCCACCCACGACGGCGACATCGCTCTGTCCGCGCCGCTTCATGCGGCCTCCTCGCGGCACAGTACCGGGACATCCCCACGGAATCCCATCGCGCCGCCCACCAGGAAAGACTGCAGGGCCGGCTGTGCGTCCACCGCCACTAGGCCCAGGCCGCGCAATGGCTTCAGCAATGGCGACGGATGGGCGGTGATGCGCGCCAGACCGTCGGAGAACGCCAGCGTGCGCTCGCGGTCTTCCTGCCGGCGCACGGCGTAGGCAGCGAGGCTGGCGTGATCGCCCGGATCTTCATGGCGCGCGATCTCTTCGGCCAGCGTCAATGCATCGCGCAGGCCCAGGTTGAAGCCTTGCGCGCCGATCGGATGGATCGTCTGTGCGGCATTGCCCAGCACGACCGAACGCTCGGCGACCAGTCGCTGCGCCACCACGCGGATGATCGGATACGCGCTGCGCTCGCCGCTGCCGGTCAAACGGCCGATACGCCAGCCGACCGCACGCTGCAGCCGTACGAGCCAGGCCGCCTCGTCGAGCGCAGCGACCTCGTCGGCGTCTTCGCGCGCGACGCCATGCACGACGCCCCAGTGGCGGTCGCCGCGCGGCAGCAGCGCCGTCGGCCCGTTGTCGCCCAGGCGTTCGAAGGCCGTGCCGTCCGGCGGCTGCGTGGCGCGCACGCGAGCGACGAACAGGGTCTGGCCGTAGTCGTGTTCGTCCACGCCGATGCCAAGCGCGTCGCGCACGGCGCTGCGCGTGCCGTCGGCCGCCACGACAAGGCGGGCACGCACCGTCCGCTCGCCATCGGCATCGGCGATGCGCAGTGCGCGATGACCTGCGTCACCGGGCGCGAAACCGACGAAGCGCGCAGGACGGTATCGCGTCAGCCGCGACACCTCAGCCAGTCGCGATTCCAGCGCCTCGCCGAAGTCACGCGCCACGACCACCTGGCCGAAGGCATCACGACCATAGTCCTGCGCATCCAGTTTCACGCGCCCGAAGTCGCCCTGGCGGCTGACGTGGATGCGCCGGATCGGGCCGGTGGGCGTGCGCAGCTGCTGCATGACGCCGAGCGCTGTCAGTGCATTGACCGTCGCCGTGGCGAAGCTGAGGTTGCGCTGGTCGAACACCGCGGGCATCTCTCCTGGCGGGGTAGCCTCCACCAGGCCCACGTCCAGTCCCTGCCGGTCCAGGGCGATGGCCAGGCTGGCACCGACCAGTCCGCCACCCACGATCACCACGTCATGCCGTTCTTTCATGCGGCCATGATAGCGCTCCGCCTCCGGCGCCCCGTCCGTCGGCATGCGACGCGCAGGCTCCGGTAGAATGCGGGGCTGAGTCTCCGGAACCGTGCCGATGAACACCTCTTCCCAACGCGCCCTCGTGCTGACGCTGGTCGCCGCCCTGCTGGTCCTCACCCGCCTGCATCTGCCCACCACGTTCGGCCATATCGGTCCGTTGCCCGACGCCAGCTGGGCCGCCTTCTTCATCGGTGGCTACTACCTGCGCACGTGGTCGCGCTGGGCGTTCCCGCTGTTCATGGCGGCGGCCGTGGTGGTGGACTACCTCGTGATCAGCGGCCAGGGCCTCAACTTCTGGACGCACTACTGCGTCTCGCCCGCGTACTGGTTCCTGCTGCCGGCCTACGGCGCCATGTGGGCCGGCGGTGCGCTGCTGCGCCGCTACCAGACCGCGAACCACGGTCGCACGCTGGCATTGCTGGTGGGCAGCCTGCTGGCGTCGGTCACCGTGTGCCACCTGCTGAGCCAGGGCAGCTTCTACTGGCTGAGCCCGGTGGTCAGCGAGCCGACGCTGGCCGGCTGGTGGAAGAACTTCAGCGACTGGTACCTGCCCTATCTGCGCGTGGCGGCGATCTACGTGGGCGTGGCGGTCATCGTGCACGTGCTGGTCGAACAGGTGGTGCGCCTGGCCAAGCCGCACGGCCGCACCGCCGACTGACCGGGCCGGCGAGACCACGGTGGGCAACCGCCTCTCGAAGATCTACACCCGCACCGGCGACGACGGCAGTACCGGGCTGGGCGATGGCACGCGCGTGGGCAAGGATTCCGCGCGTGTCACCGCCTACGGCACGGTGGACGAGGCCAATTCGGCCATCGGCGTGCTGCTGGCCGTCCCCAGCGTGGCCGACGACATCCGCGCCCTGCTGACCACGGTGCAGCACCAATTGTTCGATCTGGGCGGCGAGTTGTGCATCCCGGGCCACGCCGCGATCACCGGCGACGATGTCGATGCGCTGGAAAAGCAGCTGGACCACTACAACGACGACCTACCGCCGCTGAAGGATTTCATCTTGCCGGCGGGCGGCGAGGCGGCCTCGCGCTGCCACCTGGCCCGCACCATCGTGCGCAGGGCCGAGCGCGAAACCGTCACCCTGGCCCGCCACGACGCGGTGCGGCCGGAAGCGATCCGCTATCTCAACCGCCTCTCCGACCTGCTGTTCGTCCTGGCCCGCGTGCTGGCCCGTGCCGACGGCCAGGGCGAGGTGCTGTGGAAACACGAGCGGCGACATTCCTGAGCCGTTGCGCGCCCGCAGAGCGCTCCCACCGATCTCCCGAGGCGTTGTAGGAGCGGGCCATGCCCGCGATGCTTTCGCGTGAGCGGCCGGAAAAGCATCGCGCCCATGGGGCGCTCCTACAGATCTCCCGCAGGGCGTTGTACGAACGGGCCATGCCCGCGATGCTTTGCGCGACCGTGTGCCCCCGAAGGTCGAATGCCAGCGGCTGGTGGGCCGCGCTTAGAATGGACCCGGGCTCCCAACTCGGGACCATTTGCGCCACTTCCCGGACAACGCCGGCATCGTGATCATCTATACCCACCCCGCCTGCCTGCTCCATGACCCCGGCCCCGAACATCCCGAGCGGCCCGCGCGGCTGGAGGTGGTGCTGGACGCCCTGCGCCAGCACCACGCCGATGCCGACTGGCGCGAAGCCCCCATCGCGAAGCTGGGCGACCTTCGTCGCGTGCACGACGAGGCGCTGGTTCGAGAGGTGCTGGACGCGGACGTGTCCGGCTACCGCATGCTCGATCCCGACACGGTGATGTGCCCGGCCTCCCGTGCAGCGGCGCTGCGGGCGGCCGGTGCCGGCGTGGCGGCGGTGGACGCCGTGATGAATGGCGAAGACCGGACCGTCTTCTGCGCGGTACGCCCGCCAGGCCATCATGCGACCGGTACCGCGGCGATGGGGTTCTGCCTGTTCAACAACATCGCCGTCGCTGCCGCGTACGCCTGCGACAAACACGGGCTGGAGCGGGTGGCGGTGATCGATTTCGATGTCCACCACGGCAACGGGACACAGGCCATCTTCTACAGCGATCCGCGCGTGGCCTATTTCAGCAGCCACGAATCGGGCATCTATCCGCATAGCGGCGCGCCCTACGAGCGCGGGGTGGGCAATGTGTTCAACGCCCTGCTTCCGCCGGGCAGCGGGGGGTTCCGCTTCCAGAACACCTGGGCGGACGAACTGCTGCCTGCGCTGGACGATTTCAAGCCGCAGTTGCTGCTGATTTCCGCGGGCTTCGATGCGCATATGCGCGATCCCCTGGCCGATCTGATGCTGGAGACCGAAGACTTCGGCTGGCTGACCCGTCAGCTGCGCGCCCTGGCCAATCGTCATGCCGCTGGACGCGTGGTTTCCATGCTCGAAGGGGGGTACGACCTCGATGCCCTGCGCGAGTGCACGAAGGCCCATGTGGACGAATTGCGCTGACCCGGAACGCCCGCCCGGCTGTCGCTGAACCTCGCCCGACACCGGCCGGAGGCCTTCATTGCCCGCATGCATGGGATGGGGCAAGCTAACGACCGTTTTTCGTCCGACAGCGAGCTCTGCACCGCGTGCGCACCGCCCTTCGCCTGCTACCGTTGCCCTTCAGCATCGCCCTGTGCCTGCCGGCGATGGCCGACGATGAGAAGCCTGAAAGCTGGGCGCTGTGCCCGATCCAGGATGTCATCCCGGCGTTCGGAGGCACAGCCCCGCCATCGGCGGGTACACCCCAGCTCACGCGTGAACAGCGGGCCGAGCAGCCGACCTCCATCGCGGGCGACAGCCTGTCGGGTACCGAGTCCAACCCGGAATACAGCGGCGCGGTGGAATTGATCCGCGGCGACCAGTTCCTCGGCGCCGACAACCTGAAATACGACCAGGAAAAGGACACGTACGTCGCCGACGGCCACATCCGCTACCAGGACACCGGCATCCGCCTGATCGCCGACACCGCCCGGGGCGACCAGGGGTCGGACACGCACCAGATCGACAATGTGCGGTACCAGCTCGTCGACCGGCGCGGCAACGGCGGCGCCGACCGCATCGACATGAAGGGACCGGAAGGCAGCCTGCTGCATTCGACCTACTCCACCTGCGATCCCGAAGACCGCCGGTGGGAACTGCGTTCGCGGCGCATCGACATCAATACCGATGACGGTTGGGGCGTGGCCCGTGGCGCAACCATCCGCCTCGGCAAGGTGCCGGTGCTGTATGTGCCCTACCTGAAGTTTCCCATCGACGACCAGCGCCATACCGGCCTGCTGTACCCGGCGATCGGCCTGTCAGGGCGCAACGGCTTCGACTGGAAACAGCCGATCTACCTGAACCTGGCACCGAACTATGACGCCACCTTGGAGCCCCGCTACATGAGCGAGCGCGGCTTCCAGATGGGTGCCGAGTTCCGCTATCTGTACGAAAAGGGCCGCGGCGAGATCCAGGGCACGTGGATGACTAGGGACGATTTTGTCCGCGATCGCATGAGCGAGTCGACCTACGACCCGCAAAACCCGAACAATCCCGACCCGGATGATGGTCGCGGGTTCCTGTCGTTCGAGGGCGACCACCGTTTCAGTCCGCACTGGCAGGCGCGCGCCAACCTGATCTGGCTGAGCGACGCCCGTTACCAGGAAGACTTCGGCAACTCGCTGTTTGGACAAGCCTACTCGTCGGTCACCAGCACGGCCGGCGTGTACGGTGCGGGCGAGTACTGGAGTGCCGGCGTGATGGCCGACCACTGGCAACTGTCCGACTACCTGAGTACCGAAGCCTCACTGCCCTACAACCGCCTGCCACGCACCTACCTCAACTGGAGCCAGCCGCTGAGCCGCTGGATCAATGTGGGCGGCCATGCAGAGGCGGTGCGCTTCCAGCATGAAGAGCACGCCGGCGGCAGCCGGATCGACATCAAGCCGACGATCTCGTTTCCGATCCAGGGCGCGTCCTGGTACGTCACGCCCACGCTGGCGTATCGCCATACCGAATATCGCCTTGACGCCGACCTGGCACAGACCATCGCCACGGACCGTGCGCGCGCCGCATACGGCATCGCCGCCGACCAACCGGTCAGCGCGGCCCAGATCGCCGAGTTCTACGACCGCTCGCCCAGCCGCAGCCTGCCGATCGGCTCGTTCGATGCGGGCGTGTACTTCGACCGCGAGACGGACATCAAGGGCGACCGCTTCCTGCACACGCTCGAGCCGCGCCTGTTCTATCTCAACGCGCCGTACCGCGAGCAGGATGGATTGCCGATCTTCGATACGCGTCCGTTCAATTTCAGCTACGGCCAGTTGTTCCGCGACAACCGTTACACCGGTCCTGACCGCCAGACCGATGCCAACCAGCTGACGCTGGCACTGACCACGCGCCTGCTGCGACAGAAGGATGGCTTCGAGCGGCTCTCGGCCAGCATCGGCCAGATCCGCTATTTCGATGACGTCCGCGTCACCGCGCCCAACGAGGTGCCGCTGGAACAGGGCAAGTCGGCCTGGGTGGTCGACGCCAACTACGCCCCGACCGATCGCTGGACCATCGGCGCGTCCTACCAGTGGGACCCGAAGTTCCGTCGCGAGGATCTTGCAAGCGTGCGCGCGCGCTACCTGCTGCCGGACGATGGCGTGGTCAACATCACCTATCGCCGTCGCCGCGACCTGCTGGAACAGGCGGACTTCTCGTTCCTGTACCCGGTGACCCCGGCATGGAGCGTGGTGGGGCGTTACTACCACTCGTTCTATCGCGACGCGGCGACCGACCAGGAGCCCGGCCTGCTGGAAGGCGTTGCCGGCGTGCAATGGGACAGCTGCTGCCTCGCCGTGCGCGCGCTGGTCCGCCGTTACGTCCGCAATCGCGAAGGCGAAATGAACACCGGATTCCAGCTGGAATTCGTCCTGAAAGGCCTGGGCTCGGCCGGCCAGGACACGGACCGCACCCTGCGCCGTGCTATTCTCGGGTACTACCGAGACGACCTCTATCTCGTCCCGCCGAGCAATATCGCGCAGCGACCGGACGACACCTCTTACGCTCCGGATCCATTGCCATGACCAAGCCGTTTACCCGCCTTCTCATCGCCGGCCTGCTGACCCTGTCGACGGTCGTCACGTCCGTACAGGCCCAGAACCTGCAGCGTCTGGATGGCATCGCCGCCGTCGTCAACGAGGATGTGGTGCTGCAGAGCGAGCTGGACCGCGCGGTGCAGAACGTCCTGACCCAGTACGCCGACCAGCCGGGCCAGCTTCCGCCGCGGAACGTGCTCGAACGTCAGGTGCTGGAGCGCCTGGTGCTGGTCAAGCTGCA
Source organism: uncultured Pseudoxanthomonas sp. (assembly GCA_946886405.1). Next base: position 7,845 of record CAMPIO010000058.1, on the reverse strand, counting down.
GGTCGCGCGTGCGGCCGAAAGCGGCATCCGCATCAACGATGCCGAACTCAACAATGCCGTCAACGCCGTCGCCCAGCAGAATGGCACCACGCCCGACGGCCTGCGTCAGCGACTGGAAGCGGACGGCATGTCGTTCGCCGAATTCCGTAGCTCGCTGCGCGATGAAGTGACGATCCAGCGCCTTCGCCAGAGCTTTGCCCAGAGTCGCGTGCAGGTGAGCGAGGGCGAAGTCGACGCCGCCCTCGCTGCGCAGGCCAGCGGTGAGACCCAGTACCACCTGGCGCACATCCTGGTGGCGTTGCCCGAAGGTGCCAGCGCGGAGCAGATCAATACCGGCAAGAGCAAAGTCGATGGCGTCAAGGCGCTCGTCGACAAGGGCGAGCTGGATTTCGCTGCTGCGGCCGTGCGCTATTCGGACAGCCCCAATGCGCTGGAAGGCGGCGACCTGGGCTGGCGCAGCCCGGATGAGATTCCCACGGCCTTCGTGGAGATGCTGAAGGGCATGAGCCCCGGCCAGGTCGTCGGCCCGCTGCGTGGCCCCAGTGGCTTCCAGCTGCTGAAGCTGGTGGAAGTGCGTGACGCGGCGAAGGCCGAGCAGCGTTCGGTCACCGAGTACAACGCCCGCCACATTCTGGTCCGCATCACGCCCACACAGGATGTCGACGCCGCCAAGGCCAAGATCGATACCCTGCGCGCCCGCATCGCCGGTGGCGCGGACTTTGTCGCGGTCGCCAAGGAATCCACCGAAGACGCCAACAGCCGCGATGATGGCGGCGACCTCGGCTGGTTCCCCGCAGACGCGTTCGGCCCGGCCTTCGGCCAGCAGGTCTCCGGCCTGCAGGACGGCCAGGTCAGCACGCCGTTCCGTACCGATGCCGGTTGGCACATCGTCCAGCGCGTGGGCAGCCGCCAGACCGACGTGACCGACCAGAACCGTCGCGCGCAGGTGCGTGAAACCATCGGCCGGCGCAAGGCGGAAGACGAGTACAACCGCTATCTGCAGGAACTGCGTGGCGAAGCCTACGTGAACTTCCGCAGTGGCGACCGCGCCGAGACCACGCCGGGCGGCTGACGTGATACCACGGCTCGCGCTGGTTCCGGGCGAGCCGGCTGGCATCGGGCCGGAGCTGTGTGTGCGCCTGGCGCAGCAGCTCCGTGACGATTGCACGCTGCTGGCCTTCGGCGATGCCACCACGCTGACCCACGCTGCCGAAGCCCTCGGCTTGCCGCTCAGGCTGCTCGGGGAGCACGAGGCAGCCACGCGACCTGGCGACCTCCGCCTGCGATCCGTGCCGAACGCGGCGCCCAATCCGTTCGGTATCACCGATCCGCGCAATGCACGCGCCGTCATCGATGCGCTTACGATGGCGGCCGACGCTTGCCTGCGCGGTGAACTCGATGGGCTGGTCACCGGCCCGGTCCACAAGGCCGCGATCAACGCCGGCGGCATCGCCTACAGCGGCACGACCGAACTGCTGGCGGAACAGGCGCGCTGCCCCGTGGTGATGATGCTCGCCAACGACATCGTGCGGGTCGCGCTGGCGACCACGCACCTGCCGCTGCGCGATGTACCCGATGCGATCACCCGGGACGCGCTGGCGCAGATCCTGCGCATCACCCACGCCGCGCTGCGCCGCGACTTCGGCATCGCCGAACCGGTGATCGCCGTACTCGGCCTCAATCCTCACGCGGGCGAAGCCGGACACCTGGGCCGCGAGGAAATCGACGTCATCGAACCCCTGCTGCAGACCCTGCGCGCCGACGGCATGCGCCTGGAAGGCCCGCTGCCGGCCGACACCGCTTTCCTGCCGCAGAAGCTGCGCGGCTTCGATGCGGTGGTCGCGATGTACCACGACCAGGGCCTGCCGGTGCTCAAGTACAGTGGCTTCGAGCAGGCCGTGAACCTGACGCTGGGCCTGCCGTATCCACGCGTGGCGGTCGATCATGGCACCGCGCTCGACCTGGCCGGCACGGGCATCGCCGATCCCTCCAGCCTGTTCGCCGCCGTGGCCACGTGCGCGCGCATGGCTTTACGGCGCGGAGTGAGCGGAGAGGAGTGAGGGAGATGTCGCGCCCCACCGCTCCCGCCTGCCCTGCTCACGCCTCACTTCACCACACTCACTTCTGCTCCGAAAGGCTCCCCGCCCCCATGTCCTTCAAGGCTCCCCCCAAGAAGTCCCTCGGCCAGCACTTCCTGACCGATCGTGGCTATATCGACCAGATCGTGATGGCGGTGAACCCGCAACCCGGCGACCTGCTGGTCGAGATCGGGCCGGGCCAGGGCGCGATTACCTTTCCGCTGCTGCGGAAACATGGCGAGCTGACCGCGATCGAGTTCGACCGCGACCTCATCACGCCGCTGATGGAGGCCTCGGAGGGCGTGGGCCGGCTCACGATCATCCACAAGAACGTGCTGGACGTGGACTTCGGCAAACTGGCCGGCGACGAGAAACTGCGCTTGGTCGGCAACCTGCCCTACAACCTGTCTTCACCGATCCTGTTCCATGCCATCGAACACGCCGCGTCGATCCGCGACATGGTCTTCATGCTGCAGAAGGAAGTGGTGGACCGCATGGCCGCCGGGCCAGGCAGCAAGATTTACGGCCGGCTCAGCGTGATGTTGCAGGCCCACTGCGAGGTGGACTCGCTGTTCGTGGTGCCCCCGGGCGCGTTCCGGCCGCCACCGAAAGTGGATTCGGCGGTCGCTCGGCTGGTGCCTCGCGATGCCGCCGCCATCGGCATCACCGACCACCGGCGCTTCGAGGAGGTCGTGCGTGCCGCGTTCGGCCAGCGTCGCAAGACCCTGCGCAATGCACTGGGCGGCACCTGCACGACGGATCAGATCGAAGCGGCAGGCCTGCGCCCGGATGCGCGCGCGGAACAGATCGACGTGGACGGATTCATCCGACTCGCCAATCTGCCCGTGGAAGGCTGACATCGCGGCAACGCGTGGCCTTGTTTCCGCTTTTACGCGCGTTTGCATACACTGAACGCATGGATTCCCCCGATTACGCCATCGACGTGGATGTCGCCACGCGCTTCCTGGACGACCAGTCCGCACCTGAGGACGGGCGTTATGTCTTCGCGTACACCATCCGCATCCACAACCGCGGCAGCGTGCCGGCCCAGTTGCTGCGCCGCCACTGGGTCATCACCGACGCCAACGGCAAGGTCGAGGAAGTGGAGGGCGAAGGCGTCGTCGGCGAACAACCCTGGTTGAGGCCGGGCGAAGACTTCCGCTATACCTCCGGCGCGATCCTGGAAACCGCGCTCGGCACCATGCAGGGACGCTACGACATGCTGGCCGACGACGGCACCCGCTTCGACGCCCCCATCGCCACCTTCACCCTGTCCGTTCCGCGGACGCTGCACTGAGCCCGCCGCGATGACGGTCTGGGCCATCGGCGACTTGCAGGGCTGCTACGACGCGACGCAGCGGTTGCTGGAGAAGATCCGCTTCGATCCCGCGCAGGACCGCCTGTGGTTCTGCGGCGACCTGGTGAATCGTGGCGGCCAGTCGCTGGAGACGCTGCGGCTGGTGCATTCACTGCGCGAGCACAGCGTGGTCGTGCTGGGCAACCACGATCTGTCGCTGCTCGCGATCGGCGAACGTTCGCCGGACGAACAGCGCAAGGTCAATCCGGACCTCCAGCGCGTGGTGCTGGCCGACGATGCGCGCGTGCTGCTGGACTGGTTGCGCCTGCAGAAGCTGGTACACGTGGACCGCGAATTGGGCTGGATGATGGTGCACGCCGGGCTCGCGCCGAAGTGGACCACCGCGCTCGCGGAGAAACACGCGCGCGAAGTGGAAGTGCAGCTGCATGGCAACGCCTACCGCAAGCTGTTCCGCAACATGTACGGCGACAAGCCCAACTGGGCACCGCATCTCTCCGGCCACGACCGCTCGCGCGCCATCATCAACGTGCTCACGCGCATGCGCTATTGCACGCCGCGTGGCCGCATGGCGATCGAGGAAAAGGGCGCGCCGGGACGGCAGGCGCAGGGCCTCTATCCCTGGTACGAAGTTCCCGGCCGCGCCGAGCGCGACCTCAAGATCGTGTGCGGCCACTGGTCCACGCTGGGCCTGATGATCGGCCACGGCGTGCACGCCATCGATACCGGTGCGGTGTGGGGCGGCAAGCTCACCGCCCTGCAACTGGACACGGACGATGTGCGGCTCGTGCAGGTTGCCGGCCGCGACGTACCGCCCCCGCCCAAGGGCGAACTGCCGAAGGACTGAACATGCGGCGGGCGCAGCTGTCGACGCTGTGCCTGGTGCTGCTGGTGCTTGCCGCCTGCCGCGACGAAACGCCCGTGGTCGTCGAAACCGCGTCGTCATCCACCACCGCGGCGGACGCGCTTCCCGTTGTTTCTCCACCCCTGGTGGCGGCAGCGCGCGCGCAGATCGGCGTGGTCCGTGTGTACGACCCGGCCTACTTCAGCCTGTCGTATCCCGGCGGCGACGTGCCGGCCGATCGCGGCGTGTGCACCGACGTGGTCATCCGCGCGCTGCGCACGCAGGGACTGGATCTGCAGCAGGCGATCCACGACGACATGCGCACCCACTTCGACCAGTACCCCAGGCAATGGGGACTGAGCCGCACCGACCGCAACATCGATCACCGCCGCGTGCCGAACCAGATGCGCTGGTTCGAACGGCATGGATGGGACCGCGCCATCAGCCAATCGGCGGACGACTATTCGCCGGGCGACATCATCGCGTGGAAGCTCACGGGCAGTGGCCTGCTGCATATCGGCATCGTCTCGGACCGCTTCAGCCATGACGGCACGCCGCTGATCCTGCACAACATCAATGCCGGCACGCAGGAAGACGACCTGCTGTTCCAACACGCGATCATCGGCCATTACCGCCCACCGGCCGCAATGGCATCCCGCGCGTCCCCGTGACGTCGGCTTACGCCAAACATCCCCGATTGCGCCTGGTTTCATACGAGCCAACGTAGCGCCCCCCGTAGGCTGGGTTGATAAACCCAGCACCACGGAAGCTGTCAGGCCTCGGGAAGCGCTGGGATTGCGCTTCGCTGCATCCCAGCCTACGGATGGCGCTGCTCAGCGACGGCGGTACTCGACGAAGTCGAAGGCGATCGCATGCTTCGCATCTGCCGGATGCGGTTCGCGGGCGACTTCCTGCCAGATCGCCGGATCGAAAGCCGGGAAGAACGCATGCGCGTCCTGTACTTCGGTGTCGACCTCCGTGAGGTGCAATACATCGGCACGGTCCAGCGTCAACGCATACACCTCGCCACCACCGATCACGCACAACTCATCGCTCCCGTGCGCTGCCGCGATCCGCATCGCATCATCGACCGAGGCGACCGCCTGCATGCCATCGAACGGTACGCGACCGCTGCGCGTCAGCACCAGGTTGAGCCGCCCGGGAAGCGCGCGGCCGAGCGACTCGGCGGTCTTGCGCCCCATCAGCACCGGCTTGCCGAGCGTCAGCGCCTTGAAACGCTTCAGGTCGTCAAGCAGGCGCCACGGCAGGTCGTTGTCGCGACCGATGGCGCGGTGGCGGTCGAGCGCGGCGATCAGCGAGACTTGCACGGGACCTAGACCGCCACCGGCGCCTTGATCGCCGGGTGCGGGTCGTAGCCGTGGATCTCGATGTCGTCGAAGGTGAACGCGAACAGATCGGTGACGTCCGGATTGAGATGCAGCTTCGGCAGTGCACGTGGCTCACGCGACAGCTGTTCGCGCGCCTGGTCGTAATGGTTCGAGTACAGGTGCGCGTCGCCCAGCGTGTGCACGAAATCGCCCACGCCCAGCCCGCACGCCTGCGCCACCATGTGCGTCAGCAATGCGTAGCTGGCGATGTTGAACGGCACGCCCAGGAAGATGTCGCCGCTGCGCTGGTAGAGCTGGCAGCTGAGCTTGCCGTCCACCACGTAGAACTGGAACAGCGAATGGCACGGCATCAGCGCCATCTTCGGCAACTCGGCCACGTTCCACGCGCTGATGACCAGGCGGCGCGAGTCGGGATTGCGCTTGATCTCGTCGACCAGCCACTGCATCTGGTCGATGGTCTTGCCATCGGCGCCTTCCCAACTGCGCCACTGCTTGCCGTACACAGGACCCAGGTCGCCATGTTCGTCGGCCCATTCGTCCCAGATGCCGACCTTGTTGTCCTTGAGGTAGGCGATGTTCGTCTCGCCCTTCAGGAACCACAGCAGCTCGTGGATGATCGAGCGCAGGTGCAGCTTCTTGGTGGTGACCAGCGGGAAGCCTTCGTTGAGGTCGAAGCGCATCTGCCAACCGAACACACTGCGCGTGCCGGTGCCGGTGCGGTCGGACTTCTCGGCGCCCTGTTCCAGCACGTGGCGCAGCAGGTCGAGGTATTGCTTCATGCGGTCTTCTCCTGGCCGGCGGCAGGCGCCGTCACCACAGGCTGCAGCGTCGGTGAGCGTCGCGACAGCCACAGCAGGTACAGGCCCAGCAGCACCAGCGGTACGCTCAGGATCTGACCCTTGGTCAGCCAGCCGAACGCAACGTAGATACCTTCGTCCGGCACGCGCACGAACTCGACGATGAAGCGGAACACGCCGTACATCAACGCGAACAGGCCCGATACCAGATAGCGCGGGCGCGGCTTGCGCGAAACCAGCCACAGCACCACGAACATCACCAGGCCTTCCAGGAAAGCCTGGTAGAGCTGGGATGGATGACGGGCGAGCGAATCGAGTGCACCGGCCGCGTACTGCGCCTGCAGCTGCGCGGCGTCCAACGCATGCAGCGCAGGATCGGTGGGAAAGATAACGCCCCAGCCCGCCTCCGTCTGTTTGCCCCACAACTCGGCGCCGATGAAATTGCCGAGGCGACCGAATCCCAGTCCGGGTGGCACCAGCGGCGCCACGAAATCCATGGTGTCGAAGAAGTGCAGCCGATGCTTGCGTGACCACCACAGCGCGGCGGCCATCACGCCGAGCAGGCCGCCGTGGAAACTCATGCCGCCTTCCCACACCTTGAAGATCGACAGCGGATTGTCGAGGAAAGTCCCGAAGCCGTAGAACAGCACGTAACCGATGCGCCCGCCCAGCACGACGCCGAGCATGGCGTAGAACAGCAGGTCAGAGAACGCATCCGCGTTGACGCCCGGCAGGCGCCCCTGCGACGCACGCTGGCGTCCCAACCACCAGGCGGTGACGAACGCGAGCAGGTACATCAGGCCGTACCAGTGCAGCTTGACCGGTCCCAGCGAAAAGATGATCGGATCGATCTGGTGGAGGTAGATCATGCGCCTCGGCGTGGCCGGTGGGGATGGGCTATTTTGCCCCAGCCGGTCCGCGCGTGGATGACCACGGGCCGCGAGGGTGCAGGTTCAGTCCAGCAGGTGCGGCCGGTTGGGCAGTTCATCCTCGTCGGGATGTCCCTCAGACTGCGGGAAATGCCGCGCGAGGTGGTCGGACACCGCGTCGATGCCCGCCAGGATGGCCTGCTCAGGGTGATCGGCGCGCATCTCGGCCTCGATCAGGCGGCATACCCCGGCCCACTCCGCATCACTGACCCTGCCGGTCAGCCCGCGATCGGCCACGATCTCGATGCGATGGTCGGCGAGCAGCAGATAGATCAGCACGCCATTGTTGGCGTCGGTGTCCCACGTGCGCAGGCGCACGAACACCTCGTGCGCACGTTGCCTCGCCTCCACGCCCGCCAGGACAGCGCCCGGTGGCAGGTTGGATTCCACGGCAAACATCACCTCGCCGCGATGCCGCCGCTCGCCGGCCGCAATCGCGTCGGTGATGCGCTGCAGGCTCGCCTCGGGGAACAGCCGGCGCGACGAGCGGGCGAACAGATGGCGCAGCAGGCGCATCACCAGCTCCCCGAGGC
>CAMPIO010000057.1 GCA_946886405.1 uncultured Pseudoxanthomonas sp. | reverse complement strand
CTCCCGTGCTTGAGCTGATCATTGTTTTCGCCCTCGTGCTGGTGAACGGCTTCTTCGCCATGTCCGAGATGTCGGTCATGACCTCGCGCAAGAGCCGCCTGAAGCAAATGGCCCAGACCAGCCATCGCGCCCAGCGCGCGCTGGACCTGTCCGAGAAGCCCGAGAGTTTTCTTTCCACCGTCCAGATCGGCATCACCCTGATCGGCGTGCTGACGGGCCTGTTCGGTGGTGAAGCCATCGGCATGGCCATTGCCGAATGGCTGCAGGGCGTGTTCCCGTCCCTGTCGGCGACCTTCACTCTTGTCGGTGAGCCCCAGCCCTGGTCGGAACTGATAGGCAAGACCCTTGCTGTCGCCTTGATCACCTTCATGACACTGATCTTCGGCGAATTGGTGCCCAAGCGTCTCGCGATCACGGCGCCTGAGAAGATTGCCGGCGTCGTGGCGGTACCGATGGGCTGGTTGGCTAAGGCTGCCTTCCCCTTCGTCTGGCTGCTCTCGCACACCACCCGCCTGGTCCTGCGCCTGCTCGGCCTTGGCAAGGACGAGGCGACCAGCATCAGTGAAGAAGAAATCCGCATGCTCGTGTCGGAGGGCCACGAGGCCGGCGTGATCGACGCCGACGAGCGCAACATGATGAACCGCGTGCTGCGCCTGGGCGACCGCACAGCGGACAGCCTGATGACGCCGCGCAAGAAGATCATCTGGCTAGACGCGGCTGCGGCGTACGAAGACAACCTGCAGACCATGCACGCGTCGGCATTTTCACGCTTCCCGGTCTATCGCGGCAGCGACCAGGACGTGGTGGGCGTACTTGAGGTGAAATCCCTGCTGGACCGCTTCGGCGCGACCAAGCCGGACCTCTTCGTCAAGTTGCGCGAACCCTTGTTCGTGTCCGAGTCCACCCACGCGATGAAGCTGCTGGAGATCTTCCGAGAAGAACAGCAGTCGCTGGCACTCGTGGTCGACGAGTACGGTGAGATCCAGGGCCTGGTGACCTTGAGCGATCTGATGGGCGCGGTGGTCGGTCGCCTGCAGGCGAGCGAGAACACGGAGGACGCGCCACTGGTCGTGGTGCGCGACGACGGCTCGCTGCTGGTGGACGGCTCGCTGCCCAACGACGACCTGCGCGAACTGCTCGGCGGCCTGGCGTTGCCCGACGATGACGAATACAACACGGTCGCCGGTCTGATGATCGAACGGTTCGGCCGCATCCCGCATGTCGGCGAACACCTTGACTGGGCGGGCTGGCGCTTCGAAGTGGTCGACCTGGACGGTGCACGCATCGACAAGCTGCTGCTTCAGAAGCTGCCGGAGACCGACGGCGAAGATCTGGCGGTCTGACATGACCGCCGACGAAAAACCGCACCACACCAGCACGGCCGCGCTGCTCGACGGCTTCGCGGCCGGCGATCCCGAGGAAGTACTGCGGATCGGCGACCTGCTCAAGGATTTCGGCCCGGCGGCCTTCGGCATGCTGCTCTTCATCGGCGTGCTGCCTGCCTTCATCCCGGTGCCCGGCGTAGGCGGCGCCATCGGCGGCCCGATGGTGATCCTGGTGGGCGTGCAGTTGCTGCTCGGCATGCGCAAGGTCTGGCTGCCCGCGTTTCTGGCCAAGCGCGGCCCCCACCGCAGCGCGATGATCCGCTTCCGCCAGCGCATGGCCCCCTGGCTGCGCCGACTGGAAAAGCTGGTGCGCCCGCGCATGGCGGGCTTCCTCGACAACCGCATCGCACTCAGCTTCACCGGACTGCTGCTGGTGTTGCTGGGCATCCTGCTGGCGTTGCCGATTCCCTTCACCAACTATGTGTTCGGCTTCCTGCTGCTGCTGTTCGCCCTGGCGCTGCTGGAGCGCGATGGCGCCCTGCTGCTGGTGGCGTGGATCGCCGGCGGCATCGCCGTGGTCGTGTTCGGTTTCCTGTCGGGCAATCTGGTCGAAGCGACGAGTGCACTGATCGCGAAGTGGTTCTAGCCGGCATGCTTTCGTAGGAGCGACGTAAGTCGCGACCGCCGAATCGAGATACCTGTGTCCTTCCGCCTGACAGCAAGGCGGCAGGAATGAGGGCCTTCGAAAGATATCCGTGATCTTCAGGCGTGCGGTCGCGACTTACGTCGCTCCTACAACAGCCCACTTCCTCACGCGACCAGCTGCGCGAACTCCGCCGCGGTCACCGGATAGCCCAACCAGTAGCCCTGCGCCAGGTCGCAGCCACGCTCGCGCAGCAGGTTGAACTGGCCTTCCTTCTCCACGCCTTCGGCCACCACGGTGATACCCAGCGAATGCGCCATGGCGATGATCGCGGTCGTCAGCGCCAGATCGTCCGGGTCGCGCAGCATGTCGGCGATGAAGCTGCGGTCGATCTTCACGCCATCCACCGGCACGCGGCGCAGGTGGCTCAGGCCCGAGAAACCGGTGCCGAAGTCGTCCAGCCACACCTTCACGCCGGTACGGTGCAGCGTGGCCAGCAACGCGCTGGCATGCGCTTCGTCGCTGATGACGGCCGTCTCGGTCAGTTCCAGGTGCAGGCGCGATGCCGCGAGTCCGGTATCGCGCAGGCACTCGGCGACGACATCCGGCAGGTCGCCGTTGCGCAACTGGCGGGGCGACACATTGACCGAGACGAAGAGCGGGTCCAACGCATCGCGGTCGGTACTCCAGCGTGCGGCGGCGGCACAGGCAGCACGCAGCACGCGCGGACCAATGCTTTCGATCAACCCACTCTGCTCGGCCACGTCGATGAACACCGAGGGCGCCACCATGCCGAGTTCCGGATGCTGCCAGCGCAGCAGCGCTTCGGCGCCGACGATGCGGCTGTCGGCCATGCGGAAAACCGGTTGGTACATCAGGCTCAGTTCGCCGCGCTCCCAGGCGCCGCGCAGTTCCTGTTCCATGCGTACGCGACGCTCGACCGCCTGGTCCATCGCGCGGCTGTAGAAGCGGTAGCAGTTCTTGCCCGCCACCTTGGCCTGGTACATCGCGATGTCGCCGTTCTTCATCAGCGCGGTGGCGCCCGAGGCATCTTCCGGGAACAGGGTGATGCCGATGGAGGTACCCAGGAATACCTGCCGCTCCTGCACCACGATCGGACGACCCAGTTCCGCCACCAGCTTCTCGGCAAGTCGGGTGGCACTGGCACGCACATCGCCGTCCTGGATCAGGATCACGAACTCATCGCCACCGAAGCGCGCCAGCAAGGCGTCGTCACCGCCCATCAGTTCGACCGCGTCGCGGATGCGGTGCGCGAACTGCTGCAGGACTTCGTCGCCCGCCTCGTGACCCAGGGTGTCGTTGACGCGCTTGAAGTCGTCGATGTCGGCGAACAGCAACGCCAGTTGGCGGCCGGCGCCGCGCAGCATCATCAGGCGGTGATCCAGACTCTCGCGGAACGCCAGGCGGTTGGTCAATCCGGTCAGCGAATCGGTATAGGCCATGCGTCGCACGTCGCGATCGTGCCGCGCGATGCTGTCGCTCATCGTGCCGAACGCGCGGACGAGTTCGCCGACTTCATCCTGGCGTTCGCTGGCCATGCGCTCGCCGTTGTAGTTGCCTACTTCTATATCGTGCGCGGCCCGCGCCAACTGGCGGATCGGCCTGACCAGCGTGCGTTGCGCATAGACCACGATCGCCACGCACACCGCCACCAGCGCCGCCAGCAACAGCGCGATCCAGCCCAGGTGCCGCGCCCCCAGTTCATTGAGTCGCGTGCGCGCGGCGGTGATCGCCTTCTCCTCGTAGGCGCGCACCGAAGCCACCGAATAGCCCACGCGCACGCCGCCGATCCGCTCGCTGCCGATCATGATCGGCTCGGACACATCCACGATCTGCGCCGACCACTGCGTATGCATGCTGCGCGCATTCACCGCTTCGTAGGCCAGCGGATCGGTCATCGTCTGCCCGTACACCGCGATGTCGGCGGTACCGTCGTGGATGATCCGTCCCTGGTTGTCGTACACCAGCACGTAGCTGACGTCCGGCTCCTTCTGCGCCGATCGCACGATGCTGCCGATCGTGTCGAGGTCGAAGTAGTACAGCGGATTGGCCAGCGCATCGCCCAGCTGGTCGACGGTGGCTTCACCGTGGCGGCGCAGGCTGTCTTCGACCATGCCGTGCATGGCCTCGCGCCCCAGGTCGGCGACTTCCTGCTGCATCACCTTCTGCCGGTGCAACAAGGTGCCCAGCAACGCGATCACGACCACCAGCATGAGCGCCATGGCCACCAGGAAACGGGCCTGCAGGCCGAACCGCATGGGCTTCATTCGACCTGCTCCCGGACCCGGGTGACGCCGCGGCGCAGGTCATCGAGCGCCTGCTGCGACACCGGGTCGACCGGCAGGAACCGGGTGGTGCGGAAGAAGACGTTCAATGCATCGCGCGCGGCGGGGTCGCCGGCAGCTTCCAGCAGCACCTCGCGCAGTCGCGCCTCGATCTTCGGATCGAGATCGCCGCGCACCATTTCCAGTGCGCGAGGGAAATCCTGCGTCTCGTGGATGACACGGAAGTCGCGGCGGAAGGACGGCGGCATGCGGCGCACATCGTCCCAGTCGAGGTTGCTGACCACCCCGGCATCGACCAGGCGCTTGTGCACCCAGGCGGCGATGTTGAGCTCGGATCGGGCGAACACGTAACCCACGGAGTCGGCGGATGGCCGGTCCATCGGCGAGAGCAGGATCTCCATCCGCTGCCCCGCATCCAGCAACGCGACGGAGGGCGCGAAGTAGGCGCTGGTCGAGGCCGTGTTCTGGAAGGCCACGGTGCGGCCCTTGAGGTCCGTCAGGCGCTCCAGCCCGCTGTCGCGCCGGACGAAGAACACCCCGTGGTAACGGCTGACGCCACCGCGTTCGGTAAGCAGCATGGCGCGCGCGCCTGCGCGCTCCTGCAGCCGCATGCCGGTACCTGCGGTCTCGGTGACCCAGTCCACGCGGCCACGGCGCAGGTAGCTGGTCATCTGCTGCGCGTCACGCGCCATCAGGATGCGGCCTTCGGTGATGCCGACATCGCGCATCCGCGGGACCACGTAGTCCAGCAGCGGCTTGAGCTGCTCGTAATGCGCCTTCGGATCATCGCTGATGCGCCCAAGGACGAGGACGCGTTCGTCGCCGGCAGCGGTCGCCGGGGCGATGGTGGCGGGGAGCAGGGCCGCGCCGATCACGGCCAGCGCCAGGCGGAACCAGGTTGTACGCAACGATAGGCGCCCGCCAGAACGATGGCGGCAGCCTATCGGAAAACGTGAACTCAAGACAGTGATCCAGTCCCGCGATCGCCCGCCAGCCGGGCCATGCGCTGGGCATCGGCGAGGATGCCGCGCAGCAGCCTGACCTCCTGCTCGTTCAGATCGGCCTTGGCAAACAGGCGACGCAGCTTGCGCATGGCGGAGTCGGGGGTACGTCCCTTGTGGAAGTCGATCGCGTCCAGCGTCTCGCCGAGTTGGGCGAAGAACCCTTCCATGTGTGCATGGCTTGCGGGAGTCTCGTCCGGGTGGGCCTGTTCCGCAGGCGCCGTTACCACGCCCTCCAGCAGCGCAAGCCTCAGTTCGTAGGCCAGCACCTGCACGGCGGCCGCCAGGTTCAGCGAGCTGTAGTCCGGGTTTGCGGGGATATGCACGGCCGCGTGGCAGAGCTGCAATTCCTCATTGCTCAGGCCGGTGCGCTCGCGGCCGAACACCAGCGCCACTTCGCCCCCCGCCGCCGCCCGGGCGACCGCCAGGGCGGCGGCCTGGCGTGGTGCATGCTCCTCGAGCTGGACGCGACGGCTGCGCGCCGTGCATCCCAGGACGAAATGGCAGTCCGCCACCGCCTCGGCCAACGTGGCCATCACCGGGGCGTCTCCCAGCAGGTCATCGGCACCGGCAGCGCGCCGGTAGGCCTCGTCGCTGGGATAGTCCTCGGGTGCGACCAGCACCAGGCGCGCCAGCCCCATCGTCTTCAATGCGCGCGCGGCGGCACCGATGTTGCCGGGGTGCTGGGTGCCGACCAGCACCACACGGAGGCGGGCGGCGGCGGCCAGTGAGCGGGGATCGATAAAGGAAAGAGGCGTGTTCATGGGGGCAAATGGTAAACTGCGCGGGCCGGCCACTGCGCCGTGCTGCTCTTTTCCACTCGTTTGCCCCACCCCACGCCTGTCCGAGGTTCGTTCGCATGCAGAAGCCCGTCGTCACCGTCATGACCAAGGCCGCCCGCCTGGCTGGCAACGTGCTGTTGCGCAGCATCAACAAGCTGGACGCCTTGAATGTGGTGCAGAAAGAGCGAATGGACTACGCGAGCGAAGTGGATGCGGACGCCGAGAAGGTCATCATCAAGGAACTGCGCCGCGCCTATCCGGACTACGGCTTCGTGGGTGAGGAAAGCGGTGCCCAGATCAACGGCCGCTACACCTTCGTCATCGATCCGCTGGACGGCACCAGCAACTACCTGCGCGGGTTTCCCCACTATTGCGTGTCGATCGCGCTGGTGGACAACGGCGAACCGACCGACGCGGTGATCTTCGACCCCCTGCGCAACGACCTGTTCACCGCCAGCCGCGGCGCCGGTGCCCAGCTCAACGAGCGCCGCATCCGCGTGGCCGACCGCAAGGACCTGGTCGGTACCGTCGTCACCACCGGCTTCCCGCCACGCGAGCGCGCCCGTGCCGGCGCGCAGCTGGAATGCGTGCGCGAGCTGCTGGTGCATGCCGAGGACATCCGCCGCACCGGCTCGGCCGCGCTCGACCTGGCCTACGTGGCCTGCGGTCGCTCCGATGCCTACTTCGAGGCCGGCGTGAAGGACTGGGACATCGCCGCCGGCGTGCTGCTCGTGCGCGAAGCCGGCGGCAAGGTCTGCGACTTCCGCGGCGCCGCCCTGACCCGCATCGATGGGCGTACCGCCCTGCCGCGCCAGATCGTCGCCGGCAATCTCAAGGTCGCCGAGGCGCTGCAGAAGACGATTGTCGGCTCGGGTTACGCGGCGGCGTTCAACGGCTGAAACACGACACCGTTCTGCTTTCTGTAGGAGCGACGTAAGTCGCGACCGGAAACTGGAACACCCGGGATACGATCAGCCAAGGGCTTTCCTGGCCTGATCGACCATCTCCAGACTGTTTGAACCGATCGATCTGGCCGTGCGGTCGCGACTCACGTCGCTCCTACAAGGACGACCCACGAAAAAGGCCGCGCAATGCGCGGCCTTTTTCTTCCCGTTGGAAGCCCCGCTTACGGACGACGCGCGAGCAGCGCCTCGTCCTTCGCCTTCGGCATCAGGTCCTGCTTGGTGACGGTCAGGAAGCCGATGGTCAGCAACGGGCAGGCCACGAAGATCGACGAGACCGTGCCCAGCACGATGCCGATCATCTGCGACAGCGCCATGCCTTCCAGCGAACCGCCACCGTACAGGTACAGGGCAAACACGGTCAGGAACGCGACGAACGACGTGATGATCGTGCGCGACAGGGTCTGGTTGATCGAGCGGTTCAGGATCTCCATCGGCTCGGCGCGCAGGTTGCGGAAGTTCTCGCGCACGCGGTCGAACACCACGATCTTGTCGTTGATCGAGAAGCCCATCACCGACAGCAGGCCCGCCAGGATCGTCAGGTCGAACTCGATGCCGCTGAAGGCGAAGAAGCCGGCCACGATCAGCACGTCGGCCAGGGTGGTGACGATGGCCGAGACGGCGAACTTCCACTCGAAGCGCACGGCGATGTAGATCAGGAAGCCGACCACCACGAACAGCAGCGTGTACAGGCCGTTGAGCGCGAGCTCCTTGCCGACCTGTGGGCCGACGAATTCGCTGCGCATCACGGTCGCCGTGTTGCCTTCGCTGGACGCCAGGCGCAGCACGTCATCCGCCGTGCGGTTGGTGGCCTCGACGCCGGCCGCCGTGCCAGCGTCCTCGCGGGGCTGCAGGCGCACCAGCAGGTCGCTGCCGGTGCCGAAGGTCTGCACCTGCGCGCTGCCGTAGCCGCCGGCCTCCAGGCGCTCGCGCACGCTGTCCACGTTCGGCGGCGTCTGGTAGCGCAGTTCGACCACGGTGCCGCCGGTGAAGTCCAGCGCGAAGTTGAAGCTCTTGAACGCGATGGCGCCGATCGCGGCGAGCGCCAGCAGCGCCGCGATGCCGATCGACACCCAGCGCACGCGCATGAAGTTGAAGTTGGTGGTGTGCGGAATCAGCCGCAACGGGAAAAGGCTCATCTTCTGTCTCCCGTCAGATGGCGATGGACTTGATCTTGCGGCGGCCGCCGTAGATCAGGGTGGCGATGCCGCGCGACACGGTGACGGCGGTGAACACGGAGGTCAGGATGCCGATGACCATCGTCACCGCGAAGCCCTTCAACGGGCCGGTGCCGAAGGCATACAGCGCCACGCCGGCCAGCAAGGCGGTCATGTTGGAGTCGAAGATGGTGCCAGACGCCTTGTCGTAACCGGTCGCAATGGCCGCTTGCGGTGGCACCCCCGCCCGCAGCTCCTCGCGTATGCGCTCGTTGATCAGCACGTTGGCGTCCACCGACATGCCGATGGTCAGCGCCAGGCCGGCGAAGCCGGGCAAGGTCATGGTCGCGCCGAACAGCGACATCACCGCCACCACCATCACCAGGTTGAGCAGCAGCGCGATGCAGGTGATCAGGCCGAACATGCGGTAGTAGACGAGGAAGAACGCCAGCGCGAAGACGAAGGAGAACACCACTGCCCTGGTGCCGCGGGCAACGTTCTCGGCACCCAGGCTGGGACCGATCACGCGCTCCTCGATGAAGTCCATCGGTGCAGCGAGCGAGCCGGCGCGGAGCAGCTTGGCGAGGTTCTCGGCCTCGGTCTTCTCCAGACCGGTGGTCTGGAAATTCTTGCCGAAAACACCCTGGATACGGGTCGGCGCGAGTGCCTCCTCACGCACGCGTACGCTTCGTACTTCCTTGCCGTCGACCATGGTCACCGTCGGCACACGCTCGATGTAGACCACCGACATCAGCTTGCCCACGTTGGCGCTGGTGTGGTCGAACATGCGCTGGCCGGCGATGTTGTTCAAGGTCACGTCCACGGCCGGCTGACTGTTGCTGTCAACGCCCACGCGCGCGTTGACCATTTCGTCGCCAGAGACGAGGACCCGCTTGTTCAACAGCACCGGACCCGCGTTGTCGCGGAGTTGGTACACCTTGGCTTCGGGCGGAATACGGCCGCTGGCCACGGCATCGGCGGCATTGCCTTCCACCACGGCGCGGAACTCGAGCGTAGCGGTGGCGCCGATCAGGCGCTTGGCCTCGGCGGTGTCCTGCACGCCCGGCAGCTGCACGACGACGCGGTCATCGCCCTGGCGCTGGATGATCGGCTCGGCCACACCGATCTCGTTGATGCGGTTGCGCAGCGTGGTGAGGTTCTGCTCGATCGCCTCGCTGGCGATCTGCTCCAGTTCCCCCTGCGGCAGGCCGATGGTGATCTGCTGGCCGGTGGCCTGGTAGGTCAGGCCGGACCCCGTGGCCAGCGTGCCGGCATTGTTGCCGCGCGAGCTGAGGGTCTGCGCCAGCGCCTGCTGCGCGGCCGCCACGTCCTCGCCATCGGCCAGCGTGACCACGATGCTGTTGTTGGGGCGGCGCTCGACCGAGGTGTAGCGGATGCGCTTGTCGCGCAGCGTGACGCGGGTGTCTTCCAGGTAGCCGTCGACGCGCTTGTCCAGCGCGGCCTTCTGGTCGACCTGCATCACGAAGTGCACGCCGCCTTGCAGGTCCAGGCCCTGCACCATCGGGCGGGCGCCGAAATTGGCCATCCAGTCCGGCACGGTGGACGCCAGGTTCAGTGCGACCAGATAGTCCTCGCCGAGCGCCTTGCGCAATGCATCGTTGGCAGAGGTCTGCGCTTGCAGGCTGGGCAGCCGCACCAGCATGCTGGTGGCCTCGGTATCGACCTCCTTGGCCTGCACGCCCGCCTCCTTCAGCGCCGCATCGACGCGACCGCGCAGGGCAGTGTCGATGGCGAAGCCGCGGTTGGCGGTGATCTGCACGGAGGGATCCTGAGGGTACAGGTTGGGCAGCGCGTACAGCGCGCTCGCCAACACGACGATCAGGATCAGGACGTACTTCCAGCGAGGGAATTCAAGCATCGTGGCGACCCGCGCAGGCCCTTTCCGGGCATGCGCTCAGCAGTGGTTCGGAGACAGCGGGAGCGCGCGCCGCCGCATGGCGACGGAACGCAGAGGAACGGATCAGGCGGACTTCAGCGTGCCCTTCGGCAGCACGTTGCCCACGGCGGCCTTCTGCACGCGGACGCGCACGTTGTCGGCCACTTCCAAAGTCACGAAGTTGTCGCCGATGTCGGTGACGGTGCCGGCGATGCCGCCCGAGGTGATGACTTCGTCGCCCTTCGACAGCTTGTCCAGCATGGAGCGGTGCTCCTTGGCGCGCTTCATCTGCGGGCGGATCATCAGGAAGTACATGATTGCGATCAGCGCGATCGGCATCAGCAGGCCGAAGCCACCGAGGCCCTGCTGGGCCGGTGCGGCCTGGGCGATCACGGGCGCAACGAAGAAATCAAACAGATTCATGGACTTGTCCATTCAGTATGAAAAGCAGCCGGGGATTATGCCACGCGTCGGGAAGCCCCGCCCGGGCCACCCCATCGGCCCGGAACGGAAAAGACCGCACCAGCGCCGGATGGTTCCCGGCCGGGGGTGGAAACCGCCCTGTGCCGGGGCGCCGTAGAGCCGTCTGCGATGCTCGTTTGTCTCCTGTAGGAGCGCCCCTTGGGCGCGATGCTCTTCCGGACCGCCCAAGGAGAGCATCGCGGGCATGGCCCGCTCCTACAAAGCCTCCCGAATGACGCATGCGGGCGCGACCCCGGTACGCGACTAGGGCGCCGGATCGATCCCCCGGGCCGCGTAAAAGGCGGCCCGGAAATCGGCAAACCGCCCTTCCGCGATGGCCGCCCGCATCTGCGCCATCACCTGCTGGTAGTACCAGAGGTTGTGCAGGGTGCCGAGCATCGGGGCCAGCATCTCGTTGCAGCGGTCCAGGTGGCGCAGGTAACTGCGGGTGAAGCCGTTGCGGCAGGCATAGCAGCCGCAGCCGGGCTCGATCGGCTGAAGGTCGTGCTCGTACTTGGAATTGCGGATGCGCACGGTGCCGAACGAGGTGAAGTAGTGACCGTTGCGCGCGTTGCGGGTCGGCATGACACAGTCGAACATGTCCACGCCGCGCGCGACCGCTTCCACCAGGTCCTCCGGCCGACCCACGCCCATCAGGTAGCGTGGCTGGTCCTCCGGCAACTGCGGGCAGGTGTGTTCGAGCGTCGTGTTGCGTTCCTGCTCGGTCTCGCCGACCGCGAGGCCGCCGATCGCGTAGCCGTCGAAGCCGATCGCCTTCAGGCCGTCCGCCGAGCGCGAACGCAGGTCGTGGTGCACGCCGCCCTGCACGATGCCGAACAGCGCCGCGTCGTTGCCTTCGTGCGCGCGCTTCGAGCGCTCCGCCCAGCGCAGCGAGAGTTCCATCGAGCGCTCGATGACGCGCTTGTCCACGGGCTTGCCGTCGATATTCACCGGCGGGCATTCGTCGAAGATCATCACGATGTCGCTGTCCAGCACCTTCTGGATGCGCATGCTCTCTTCGGGACCAAGGAAGACCTTGCTGCCATCCACCGGCGAGGCGAACGTCACGCCCTGCTCAGTGATCTTGCGCCGGTGCGCCAGCGAGAACACCTGGAACCCGCCGGAATCGGTGAGGATCGGCTTGTCCCAGCGCGCGAACCCGTGCAGGCCGCCATGCGCACCGATCACGTCCAGGCCGGGCCGCAGGTACAGATGGAAGGTGTTGCCGAGGATGATCTCGGCACCCAGGTCCTCGACGTGTTCCGGCAGGATGCCCTTCACCGAGCCGTAGGTGCCCACGGGCATGAAGGCCGGCGTCTCGATGGTGCCGCGCGGGAACGTCAGCCGGCCACGGCGCGCGGCGCCGTCGGTGGTCAGCAGGTCGAAGGACATGCGACTCATGCGGACCCCCCCGCGTCGTCATGCTCCCGCCCGTCACGCCTGCATCCGCCGCTCCCAGCGCCGTCATTCCGGCGCAAGCCGGAATCCATCTTGATGCTTGCTTCTACCAGCAACGGCAACAGGGATGACCCGCCATTCGGCGGTTGAAAGCCCGGCTTGCGACGGAATGACGGTGTTGATGATGTCGTGGCGACGCCGACATAGCTCATTTGTCGCACTCCGGAAACAACAGCATCGCGTCTCCATACGAAAAGAACCGGTACTGCTCACGGACCGCGTGGGCGTAGGCCGCCATGATCCGGTCCTTGCCGGCAAATGCGCTGACCAGCATCAGCAGCGTACTTTCCGGCAGGTGGAAATTGGTGACCATCGCGTCCACGCTGCGTATGCGATAGCCGGGGAAGATGAAGATCTGCGTCTCGCCGGCGAACGGCTGCAGCTCGCCTTCGCGCATCGCGGATTCCAGTGCGCGCACGACAGTGGTTCCCACCGCGATCACGCGACCGCCGCGGGCGTGCGCGGCGCGTACCTGCTCGACCAGCACGGCGCCGACGTTGAGCCATTCGCTGTGCATGTGGTGCTCGTGGATGTTGTCGACGCGCATCGGCTGGAAGGTACCGGCGCCGACATGCAGCGTCACGTGGCCGAATTCCACGCCGCGTTCGCGCAGCGCCGACAGCAAGGCGTCGTCGAAGTGCAGGCCGGCGGTCGGTGCGGCCACCGCGCCCAGTTCGCGCGCGAACACGGTCTGGTAGCGCTCGTCGTCGTCCTGTCCCGGCGCACGCTGGATGTACGGAGGCAACGGCAACCGACCCGCCTTCTGCAACCAGCTTTCCAGTGCGCCCGGCACATGGAAGCGGAGCTGGTAGAACTCGCCGTCGCGGCCGACCACTTCCGCCTCGCCACCGGCATCCAGTTGGATGCGGCTTCCCGGCTTCGGTGATTTGCTGGCGCCGATCTGCGCGCGCGCCGCGTTCTCCGGCAGCAGTCGCTCGATCAGGATCTCCACCCGGCCGCCGCTTTCCTTCTGTCCGAACAGGCGCGCCGGGATCACGCGGGTGTCGTTGAACACCAGCAGATCACCGGGCTGCAGCCATTCCGGCAGGTCGCGCACATGGCGGTCAGCGAACGGCACATCGCCTGGCGGCACCACCAGCAACCGGCTGGCGGAACGCTCCGGCAGCGGCGCCTGGGCGATCAGTGCCTCGGGCAGGTCGAAATGGAAATCGGACTTCTTCACGGTCGGGGCCTTGCGGGGGCGTGCATTGTACGGGAGCCCGCCGGGACGCCCCGTCAGCGTTCGAACTTGGTCGACAGCACGATCGACGAGGTGGTGCGCTCCACGCCATCCAGCGCGCCGATACGATCGGTCAGCACATCCATGTCGCCGACCGTCGGTACCGCGCCGATGGCGATCAGATCGTGGCTGCCACTGACCGAATGCAGCACCCGCAGCTCCGGCATCGCGCGCAGCGCCGCGACCACGGAGGTCATCTGCTTGGGATGCACGGCGATCATGATGTGCGCACGCAGGTGGCTGCGATCGTATTCGTCATGGACACGGACGGTGTAGCCGCTGATCACGCCTTCGCGCTCCAGCCGCTCGATCCGGCTCTGCACCGTGGTCCGGGACAGGTTCAACCGCCGCGCGATCTGGGCCGTGGACGCCCTCGCGTTCTCACGGAGCATTGAGAGCAACTGCTGGTCAGCGTCGGTGAGCTTCATTACATGGATCACGGTTCGTCGAATCGACGAAATATCCATGAATTCCGCGCAGTTCACAACTGTCAAATGACGAGTTTATCCCGATAATACGGGATTGCCGCTTGATCGCCGGAGGAATCCCATGGCCCTGACCGACCACCTCGCCCCGCTCCGCGCCCATTCGGGCCAGCGACTGACCCACGGCCTGGACGATGCCGCCATCGAACGCCTGGCCAAGGGCCATCCGGACCTGGCCGCCGTCATCGAGGCCGCCGCCGCCGAACATGCACGCCTGAAGGACGAGTTCGCCGAGCTGTTCGACCTGGACGAAGCCGAGCAGCTGCGCGCCGTGCAGGCCGGCTACGTCAACTTCTACGCCGAAGACGCCATCAACCCCTACGTTGCGCTGGCTGCACGGGGCCCGTGGGTGGTCACGCTCAACGGGGCGGTGCTGTACGACGCGGGCGGCTACGGCATGCTCGGCTTCGGCCATACCCCGGCCGCGGTGATGGAGGCGATGGCCCGCCCGCAGGCGATGGCCAACATCATGACCCCCGGCCTGTCGCAACTGCGCTTCGACCGCGCCCTGCGCAAGGAGATCGGCCACACCCGCGGGGGCTGTCCGTTCGCGAAGTTCCTGTGCCTGAATTCCGGCTCCGAATCCGTCGGCCTGGCCGCGCGCATCGCCGACATCAACAGCAAGCTGATGACCGACCCGGACGGCCGCCACGCCGGCCGCACCATCAAGCGCATCGTGGTGAAGGGCAGCTTCCACGGCCGCACCGAGCGCCCGGCGCTGTACTCGGATTCGTCGCGCAAGTCCTACCAGCAGCACCTGGCCAGCTACCGCGGCGAGGATTCGGTCATCGCCATCCCGCCGTATGACGTGGACGCGCTGAAGCAGGCCTTCGCCGATGCGGAGGCCAAGGGCTGGTTCGTCGAAGCCGTCTTCCTTGAACCGGTGATGGGCGAAGGCGACCCGGGTCGCTCGGTGCCGCCGGCGTTCTACGCCGCCGCGCGCGAACTGACCCGCAGCCACGGCAGCCTGTTCCTGGTGGATTCCATCCAGGCCGGCCTGCGCGCGCACGGCGTGCTGTCCATCGTCGACTACCCGGGTTTCGAAGGCCTGGACGCGCCGGACATGGAGACCTATTCCAAGGCGCTCAACGCCGCGCAGTACCCGCTTTCCGTGCTCGCCGTGAACGAGCGCGCCGCCGGCCTGTACCGCAAGGGCGTGTACGGCAACACGATGACGACCAATCCCCGCGCACTGGACGTGGCCTGCGCCACCCTGGCCCAGCTGACCCCGCAGGTGCGCGAGAACATCCGCAAGCGCGGCGTCGAAGCCGTGCAGAAGCTGCAGCAATTGCAGGCGGAGCTCGGTGGCCTGATCACCAACGTGCAGGGCACCGGCCTGCTTTTCTCGTGCGAACTGTCGCCGGCCTTCAAGTGCTACGGCGCCGGCTCCACCGAGGAATGGCTGCGCCAGCAGGGCCTCAACGTCATCCACGGCGGCGCCAACTCGCTGCGCTTCACCCCGCATTTCGCCATTGACGGCGAGGAACTCGACCTGCTGGTCGGCATGGTGGGCAAGGCGCTGCGCGAAGGCCCGCGGATCAGCCAGGCCGCGGCGGCCTGACCGGAAAGCGGACCTCAAAGAAAAGGCGAGCCTCGGCTCGCCTTTTTCTTCCGTAGGGTGGGCTTTGGCCCACCATCCCCATGTCGAATCCACGGTGGGCCAGGGCCCACCCTACGGTTGTGCGCTGAAGCGCTCCAGCGATTCGCGGATCAGCGCCTTCGCTTCCTTCGCATCGCCGTAGCCGTTGAGCTGCACCGGATTGCGACCCTTCGGCAGGTCCTTGTAGACGCGGAAGAACGCCTCGATGCGCTGGCGCTCGATCTCCGGCAGGTCGGCAAGATCGCGGATGCCGACGTAGGTCGGGTCGACCTTGTCGGTCGGCACGCCGATGATCTTCTCGTCGTGCTTGCCGTCATCGAGCATGCGCAGTACGCCGATCGGTCGGAACTTCACCAGCACACCGGGATGCAGCGGCTCCCGCGTCAGCACCAGCGCATCCAGCGGATCGCCATCGCCGGCCAGCGTGCGCGGCATCGAACCATAGTTGGCGGGATACGCCACCGGCATCGACTGGAAGCGGTCGACGAAGACCAGACCTTCGTCGTTGATCTCGTATTTGGTGAAACTGCCGGCGGGAATCTCCACCGCCAGCAACACCTCCTCCGGCGCGGCCTTGGGCTGCTGGGCGAGGAACGGGTGGCGGATGTGCGCTTCACGCGCGACGGCGGTGGCACACACAAGGAGCAAGGCAAGGGCGGCAACACGTTTCATGATCGGGTCCTGGTGGTAGAGCGGAGCTTGCTCCGCTGCTTCTGCAATGGATTGGCGACGCGTGAGAAAAGCAGCCGAGCAAGCTCGGCTCTACCACGACGAGCTCATTCCCAGCACCGGTCGGCGCGGCCCTTGAGGGTTTCGGCGCGCGTGCAGGTGCGCTCGTCGATACGGCCTTCGGTGTGCTCGACCAGCTGTTTGCCTTTTGCTCCCTCATCGACGAGGTCGAAGGCATCGTAGAGGCGACCCGTCGCCGTGCGCGCTTCGTAGCGCAGGCGCGGACCGTCGAAGCGCAGCACCTGGAACAGCTGCGTGTCTTCCGCGACCGGTCGCATGGTCTTGCGCGCTTCATCGGAGAGCCGGTACTGCTTGGCGCCAGTGACCGACACGACAAAAACGGGTGTCGGCACTTCGTTCTTCAGGCGACCGTACACATGGTCATGCCCCTGCAGCACCAGATCGACCTTGCGCCTGCGGATCACCGGCAGCAGGTGCCGGCGCAGCAGCACGTTGTCGCGGCCTTCGCGCGGCGAGAAGAACGGCTGGTGCGTCAGTACGATGCTCCAGCGCTTCGGATTGCTGGCAAGGACACCCTCCAGCCACACCGCCTGCGCCTTCGCCGTGCCCAGGTCGAGCGCGGACGTGCCATCGATCACCACCACACGCACATCCTGATAATCGAACCAGTACGTGGTCCGCTTCGCCTGCGCCAGACCGTTGCCCGGCAGCGCGAACGTCACCGGCCAGTGCGCGCCGAGCACGCGACGTTCCTGCGGCGTGTCCTCGAACTCCTCGAAGTACTCGTGGTTGCCCGGCGCCGGCGCGACGACCAGCGAGGTCGGCAGCACTTCGTTCGCTTCGAACCACTCGCCCCACTCGTTGTCGTCCTCGCCATCACCACCGCTGACCAGGTCGCCGGCGAACAACGCCAGACGCGCCTCAGGCGCGGCCCGCATTGCTTCGCGCACGACGCGCGTGGTCAGGCTGACGTTCTTGTTCTGGGTGTCGCCGAAATAAAGCATCGTCAGCGGCGCGACGGCCGCGGCAGCGGTACGGGTGTGGTGCCAGGCGCTCCAGGTGCGGTCGCCCTGCACGCGCCACGCATACAGCGTGTCGGGCTGCAGGCCGTCGATATCCGCGCGATGGTGGTGGGCTTCGCCGTTCTCGGTCTTCAGCAGCGTGCTGGTCGCGTTGATCCGGCGTGGCTCGCCCATGTCGGGCGAGTCGCCGGCGACGACGATCTCCAGCTGCGGCGAACGGACGGTCGTGCCGGTGCGCCAGGCCACCGAGAAGCCGGCAGCGGCCTCCTGCGCCGGCGAGGCCACGATCCGGTCCGGAAAGCCGCTCGGCGCATAGCGCACCACGCCCTTCGGCACGCGTGTGTTCGGCTCGGGCTCGCGTGCCGTCGCTTCCTGCGCGAGCGTTGCCGCACAGGTCCCCAGCAACAGCACGGCCAGCACCCACTTCATCCCCGCATCCCCTGCCCGCTTCATTCGGCGCGGCACTCCGGCAGCGAGAGAGCCTTGGCGATGTCGCGCCAGTCGAACGCGGCCACCGCCTGGTCGTCGTCGACGGCGTAGAACGCGCCCTGCGGGAAGCGTGCGTCGGCGCTCTGGTCCAGCCATACGCCGTCCGTATTTGCGGTCTTGTTGCCGGCGAACGCACCCTTGTAGGCCAGCGTCATGCGATCGAACACATGGAACACGCTGCGGTCCTTGAACTGGTCGGTGGCGATCCAATAGCCAGCGCCGCCCGCGCACTGCGCCAGCGCCATGCCCTCGGCCTGCGCCTTGAACAGGTCCGCGCCGATGTCGCGACCGCGATAGGTGCCGTCCAGGCCGTACTCGCGCAGGCGGGTGCCGACGGCGACATCCTCTTCGGCCAGCAGCAGGCGGTCGTTCGCCGCATCGCCGAATACGGACTCCGCGATGCGGATCGCGCCGGCTTCCCCGGTGTCGCCGAACATGCCGGCGAGGTTGGCTTTCCAGCCGCCCTCGGCGCGCTGCAGGTGGTAACGCTTGAAGCGCTTGTCCAGTTCGGCCAGCGGCGGCGGCACGTCTTCGTTCTGCGGCGACATGTAGTTGTCGCTGACGATCACCTCGTACGCATCCTTCTGCGGACGGACCCAGAGGCCGTAAGGCTGCTTCAGCTCGTCGGTGCCGAACACGAGCAGCGGTTTGAACTCCGGCAACTGGAATACCTGCACCCGCCGATTGTCGCGCTCGACCACCAGCACCAGGTCATCGATCACCGCGATGCCGTTCGGCCGCTGCATCTGTCCGAGTTGCGTACCGGGACCAGACACCGTGCGCAGTGGCTTGCCGGTGCTGCCGTCGTAGACGACCAGGCGGTGCGTGTCCTTGGCGGTGGCGATCAACCAGCGCGCACCGTCGGCCGCACGCCAGCTGGCCGGCGAGTCGACATTCTCGGCCGGCGTCGCTGGCGTGATGAACGCTTCGGGCACGACGACATGCGCGATCTTCGCCTCGCTCAGCAGCGGGTCTTTCTCGACGTTCTCATCCGGCTCTTTCTCGCGCACCTGCGCACCGGTTTCCACCACGGGCGTGGCTGGCGTGGCGGGTTTCCCGCCGCATGCAGCGATCAGGAGCGGGACTGCAAGCAAGGCAAGGCGTGGTTTCACTGGTTTTCCCATGACATGAAGGCGTCAACAAACGGTCATGTTCTACGCAGGCTTCGTGACGCTTTCGTGTCAACGTACGACACGTGGGTACCTGTCATGCGACGGGAACCTGCGTGTCATGTTGCCGCCATGTGACGTGCTTACAAAGTGCCGTTTACTTTCGTCACGGGGACGACACACGATGAAACGCAATGCCTTGGCCGCCTCGCTCTCGCAGGTGCTGTTCTGCGCGGCCCTGCTGCCGGCCAGCTTCGCCGCCACCGCCCAGAACCAGGCGCCGGATGCCGGTGTCGCGGGCGATCCCAAGCAACTGGACACCGTGGTGGTGCAGGCCGAGATCGCCTACCGCGACCGCACCGATGACATCGCGCCCACCCTGGTCTACGACCTGGAATACTTCCAGCGCTTCGAGCCGAACACCGTCGGCGACATGTTGAAGCGCGTGCCCGGTGTCGGCTTCGTCGGTTCGGACATCATGGAATACGACGGCGTGCAGCTGCGCGGCCTCGGTGGCGGTTACACGCAGGTGCTGATCAACGGCAAGAAGGTGCCGGGCGCCGGCGAAGACCGCTCGTTCTACGTCGACCGCATCCCGGCCGAGATGGTCGACCACATCGAAATCAAGCGCAGCGCCAGCGCCAACCGCAGCGGCGATGCGATGGCCGGCGCCATCAACATCGTGCTGCGCGATGCCTATGAATTCACTGGCAGCTACATCCGGGTGGGCGTGAACCGCTGGGACGATGGCGAGATCAACCCCACCTTCGGCGCCGTGACCTCGTTCGAAGCGCTCGGTGGCCGCCTGTTGGCCGGCGTCAACGTGCAGGACCGGTATCGCGCCAAGACCAAGCGCTCCGACCGCTTCACCGACAATACCCAGGAAGAGAAAGTCAGCTGGGAAGACCAGACCGAGGTCAAGGACGGCCGCGACTATTCGGCCAACCTGTCCTACACCGCCGACGTGGGCGATACCGGCCGTTTCAGCGTCGACGGCTTCTACGTCAAGACCGATCGCGACGTCACCGAGGTGTCGTTCGAGGAGGAACTGGACGATGACGAGACCATCAACATCCGCGTGCCGGGCCTGGACCCGTACGACCAGAAGAACTACGGCATCGGTGCCGAGTACAAATTCGATATGGCCGGTGGCACCACCGCCGTGAGCCTTGACCACGCCCGTTTCGAGAACTCGCAGGCCACCACCGAAGGCGAACAGGTCTACGTTAGCGGTGCGGAGAACTGGGACGATACCTGGAGCATCCCCGCCGACGCCGAGTGGGACGAGACCGTCTACGCTGCCGAATCCATCACCGCCAAGGATGCGGAGACCGGCTTCAGGCTGACCCATGCACGTCCGCTGGGCAGCGCCGAGCTGGAATTCGGCGTGGACTATCGCAACAAGAAGCGCGAAGGCCTGAACGTGAGCTACGAGTGGGAGGCCGAGGAGGAAGACGAGATCCCGGGGTCCCTGTCGGATTACGAGCTGGATGGCAGCGTGGCCTCGGTGATCGAGGAAAAGCGCCTGGACCCCTACATCATGCTCAGCGGCAAGGGCGAGGCCTTCTCGTGGGAAGCCGGTCTGCGTTACGAGACCACCAAGTCGGAAGTGGAATACCTCGAGGACGAGGAAAGCGAAGGCCGCGTCAGCAAGGACTACAACGAGCTGCTGCCGTCGGTGAACCTGCGCTGGAACCTGGGCGATGCGGACCGCATCAGCCTGTCGCTGGCCAGGACCATCAAGCGTCCGAACTTCAACGAGCTGCTGCCGGCCCTGCTGGACGGCGAGTTCGGCGACAACGACTACATCGGCAACCCGGAACTGGATCCGGAGACCGCCAACGGCCTCGATCTCGGCTTCGAACACCGCCTTGGCCGCAAGGGCGTGGTTGGCCTGAACTTCTTCTATCGCGACGTGAAGGACCTCATCGAGATCGTCAACACCGGCGAGCCCAGCGAAGAGATGCAGGACACGTGGGAAGAGATGATCGAGGACGGTGACGCCGTCGACCTGGCCGATGCGATGGCGCAGGAACCGGCGGAAAGCTGGCTGTACACCTCATCCAACGTCGGTGACGGCAAGGTCTACGGCTTCGAGTTCGACGTGTCCACGCCGCTGTCGGCGATCGGCCTGGAGAACACCGGCATCTTCGCCAACTATTCATGGGTGAAGTCCAAGGTCGATGATTTCCTGGGAGAACGCCGCTTCAACGACCAGGCCAAGTCCGTCTACAACATCGGCTTCATCCACGACCTGCCGACCCTGGGCGCCAGCTTCGGCGCCACGTACCGCAAGCAGGGCGATGCGTACACGCGCCTGCTGGGTGAGGAAGTCCTGATCCGCTACGGCGGCGAGCTGGACGTGTTCGTTGAGAAGCGCTTCGGCACGAGTGTCTCTGTGCGCCTGAGCGCCAACAACCTGCTGGATGCCAGCAAGGACGAGTACTTCGACAAGTTCAACACCCTGCAGGACCAGATCGACCGCGACTACGACGAATACGAACTGGAAACCGAAGAGGCCGGGCCGAGCTACCAGCTGGTCATGCGCTGGGCGTTCTGATCGACAGGATGGTCGTGCTGGAAGCGGAAGGCCGGCGTATGCCGGCCTCCCGCTTTGTGGGCGCATGAAGTTTCATGCAGACTTCCTGTATCGCCCCCTGCCCCGCCCCGCCATGAAAACCGTCGAAGTCCGCCATCCCCTCGTCCAGCACAAGATCGGTCTGCTGCGTAACGCAGGCCTGAACACCAAGGATTTCCGCGAGCTCGTCACCGAGCTGGGTACGCTGCTGGCCTACGAGGCTACCGCCGATCTCGAACTCACCATCGAGACCATGGCCGGTTGGGCCGGACCGGTCGAAGTGAAGAAGATCGCCGGCGCCAAGATCACCCTCGTGCCAATCCTGCGTGCAGGCCTGGGCATGCTGCCGGGCGTTCTGGCGCTGATTCCCACGGCGCGCGTCAGCGTGGTCGGCCTGCAGCGCGACGAGGAAACGCTGCAGCCGGTGCCCTACTTCGAAAAACTGACCGGACGCCTGGAGGAGCGCGACGCGCTGATCCTCGACCCGATGCTCGCCACCGGCGGCACGCTGATCGCCACCATCGACATGCTGAAGCGGGCGGGCGCGAAGCGGATCAAAGGCATCTTCCTGGTCGCCGCACCGGAGGGTCTGAAGGCGCTGGAAGCCGCGCATCCGGATGTCGAGGTCTACACCGCCGCCATCGATGAGCGCCTCAACGACAAGGGCTACATCCTGCCCGGCCTGGGCGACGCGGGCGACCGCATCTTCGGTACGCGCATCGGCTGAAACCAACCGTAGAGTCGAGCTTGCTCGACTCCGCTGCCGTTCCGATTACATCCGAGCCAGGAGCAGCGGAGCAAGCTCCGCTCTACACTCCCTCCGTCGTAGAGTCGAGCTTGCTCGACTCCGCGGCCGTTCCGATCACATCCGAG